>JAKPOQ010000005.1 GCA_029547745.1 Actinomycetes bacterium | reverse complement strand
GCCTTCGCCTTCACGCCGCCCAAGTCGACGGTGTCGACGATGGCGGGAAGCTGCTTCAACTGCTCGCGGATGTCGGCCGTCGTCCTCGTCTGGGCGAGCACGATCGCGCCGAAGCCCTCGCCGTAGAGCTGGACGGCGACGGGCGCCGTCTGGGGCGGCGAGCCGGCTGCGGCGTCGCCGCCCCGCTCGAACACCGGGGCCCCCAGCGCGTTCACGAGCGTGCCGTCGTCGACGACGACCACCCCGCGATGGTCGCGGGTCGCGTGGTCGCGCGCCCAGGCGAGCGGGAAGTCGACCAGCTTCGCCGCTTCGTCGCGCGAGAGCAGCGCCGTGCGCGCCTGCTTCTTCATCTGCGCCCGCGCCTTCTGGCGCTGCGCCGCCGTGAGCTCCTTGCCGTCTATCGCCTCTCCGGCGAGGCCGTCCGCGCCTTGCGCGCGGGCCTCGCCGCTGCGCGCGTCGACTTGGCCGTGGCCGCGGGCTTCGCCCCGTCCACCGACCTCGCGGCCTTCGCCCGGCGCTTCGATGACGTCGCGCTTCACCTTCGCGCCCTTCGGCGGCGTAAACGCGAACACGTGGTCGTCGACGGCGTCGTAGGACACCCGCGTGAAGCGGAACGAGAGCGTCGCCGTGTCGTGACCGGCGGCGGCGACGGCAACGCGCAGCGGGACGTAGGTGACGCCGTCGATCGCGGCCTCGACCTTACCGAGGGCCGTGTCGGTCGCGGTCGGGGTCATGGTCAGGACGTAGGCGTCGCGCCCGGCGACGACCGTCGTCCCCGTGACCGCGACGGTCATGTGTCGCGACGCGCGCTCGAGCAACGTACTGACGCGCTCGGGAGTGATGGCCGCCGGCGTCGCGCCGGCGTCGGGCTCGTCCGCATGGCGCCCGTCACCGGCCGGCGTGGTGCCATCCAGCTTGTACAGGTGCGCCGTGTCGTCGGCGAACGTGTAGGTCCATACGGTGCCGGCCGCGCCGTCGGCCACGACCACGCGGTCGCCGCCCGCGCCCTGCGCCTCCAAGCGCAGCTTGCCGTCCTGCGCCCAGAAGCGCCCCGAGCCGCTGGTGAGGAGCGGCGACCCGGCCGCCAGGCCGGCCTCGTCCGGCGCCGCCGGCAAGGCGCCGAAGAGCTCGTTGGTCCACTCGATGTCGCCGCTGACCGCCTGCGGCGCCCGCGACGCATCGCCCATTCGGGCGATGAGCTCGGGCGCCGTCACGCCGGGCAGAGGACTCCCCTCGTCGGCGCCGGCCACGGCGACGAGGACACCGCCGAGCGTGGTCAGCACCGCGACGGCCAGGATGATCAGGAAGAGTTTGCCGCGCATGAGATCGCTCCTCTTTGCGTCCGCGCGCTTCTCACCTTATGCCGCATGCGCGGACAAATCGAACCTGCGCCGACGCAATGCCGTGCGGCCGCCGCTCGTCCCCAGGCGCGGCGCCGTGCAGCCGCCGGCGCCTCGCATCACGACGGGCCCGCGGCAGGCCCGCCCGGGCCGCTCAGGGCAGCGTCTGCACATACCTGGTCCACCCGGCGACGAACCCGCCCCACGTCACGCCGAGCGCGTCCCGGGTGGCGACACGCAGCCCGTCCGGCGTGAGGTCCGAGTCGGCGACGGCGGTCATCCAGCGCTTGAGCCCCTTCGATCCCCACTCGTCGACGACGTAGAGGACGACGGACCCCGCCTCCAGGTAGGCGAGCTGGACCTTCTGCTCCGAGTTTCCGCTCCAGAGGCTCCCCATGGCGATCGCACTCGTGAGCGGCAGACGCTCGTTCCCGCTGGCGAGCTCGTCGCGCAGGAGGTCGTATGAACGCCCGCCCTCGACCGCGACGGCCAGCCCTTCGGCGAGGAACATGGGGTCGTTCGCGGTGTCGGCGAACCAGTGGACGGTGAACGCGTGCGTGAACTCGTGAGCGAGCAGACGCGGGGCCCAGGTCTGCCAGTCGTGCTGTTCGAGAAGCGCGGGAGCGAGGATGTCGACGTCGCGCGGCCACCAGAGCGCGCCGGAGGCGCGCTCGACGGGGGCCGAGAAGAACTCGAAGCGCTCGTCGCCCGGCCCGCCGCCGAGAGCATCGCGCAGCTGGCTTCGCGAGGCATTGAGGAAGACGAGGACGGGCCGGGACGGCGCGATGCCGAACGCACGCAGGCGAGCGGCCGCGTCGTCGGCGGCCGCGACCAGGTCCTTGGCGAGGTCCTTGTCCTTGGGCTCCGTGAGGACGACGCAGGCCTCGTCCCTGACCACCGTCGGCCTGTCGTAGGCCATGAAGTACTGGTCGCGAACGGCCGCGGGCGTGACGTCGGCGCTGACGACGACGCGCCCGCCGAACCTCGACAGCTCGAGCACGCGCTCGGCGACGAGGCGATCGTCGGGCCCGACACCCGCGACCGCGCCGACAAGACGGACGTCGAAGCGCGCCGGTCGTGACGGGATGGCCTCGACGGAGGCGGCGAGCGCCGTCCACGGCAACCCGGACAGCGTGTCGAACAGGTCGTCGACGGCGTCGGCGGCCGCGTCGCCCGACGCCGGCAGCGCAGCCCGCCAGGCGTCGCCGTCGCCGCTCCGCAGGGCGGCGACGGCGCGGTCCATGGCGGCCTGCGCCTCGGCGCGGGTCGCCGGCCGCGAGGCCGCCACCGGGGCCCCGGAGTGGCCGTCCTCCTGGAAGGCGAGCGGCAGCGCGACCGCCAGAACGATGAGGACGCCGAGGCCGGCCAGCAGCGCGGACGCGGCGACAAGCGCGGCATGGGCGATGCTTCCGCTGCGCGTTCGAGAACGCATCCTTAGCCCTCTCGTCATCGTTCCGCCAGGGTCCGCCGTAGCCCATCAGCGACGAGGCGGTGGACGGAGGGCGCCGGCGGGCGCCCCTGCGGGCGGCCGCCGGCGCCCTCCAAGGGCATTGTACCGCCGCGCACGGGCGCGCTTTCGAGCTCCGCGGAGGACCGCGCAGTTGGCGGCATCCCGGCGCACGTGTACCATCGCGGAGCGATGGGCTCCGGTTCTTCCAGGGACAAGCCGTACACGACGTATCGGGTGGGCTCGGACGAGCCGCTCGGGGTTGAGCGCTGCGGCACGGCCACGGGCGGCGCAGACCGGGGCGGCGCAGACCGGGGCGGCGGGGCGGCCGGCGGCCGCCCTCGGCGCCGCCCGCCCCGCCGGGACCGCGGGCGGCGCCTCGCCCTGATCGCGGCGGCCGTCCTCGTCGCCCTCGTCGCCGTCGCCGGGCTCACCGTCTCGGGAGCGCTGCCGTGGTCCCATGGCGACCAGGTGGCCGGCAAGAGCGGGAGGACGACGGCTCAGGGCGCGGCCGCGGCGTCTCCGCCGGCCGCGGCGACGCCGTCGTCCTCGCTCGCCGCGGCAGCATCATCGTCGTCATCGTTCGCCACTGCGACACCGACACCCACAGCCACCAGCGTCACGATCGTCGCCGGCGGCGACGTCATCGGCGACCGCTCCATCCGCACGATCATCGCGAACCAGGGCGGCGAGGCCGTCTTCAAGGGCATCACCGGCATCCTCACCAGGGCCGACCTCGCCTTCGTCAACCTCGAGACGCCGCTCACCACCAGCGGCGATCCGCAGTACTGGAAGGACGTCGTCTTCAAGGGCGACCCGCGTCTCGCCGAGGCGATGGCCGACTCGGGCGTCGACGTCGTGACCATGGCCAACAACCATGCCGGCGACCAAGGCGACAGCGGCCTCACGGACAGCCTCCGCCACCTGCGCAGGGCCGGACTGAAGGTCTGCGGCGCCGGAAGCGACCTCGCCACGGCCCGCCTGCCACGCTTCTTCACCGTCGATGGCGTGCGCGTCGCCTTTCTCGGCTTCACCGACGTATTGCCGGTCGGTTTCCCGGCGACGTCGTCGAGCCCGGGCACGTCGCCGGGCCGCTCCGACGTCGCCGCCGTCAAGCAGGCCGTCCGCGACGCCGCCAAGAAGGCCGACTACGTCGTCGTCGGCTGGCACTGGAACTACGAGCTCACGACGGCGCCGAGCTCCCTCGAGGCGGCCGAGGGCAAGGCCGTCATCGACGCCGGCGCCGACCTCGTCATCGGCCACCACCCCCACGTCCTTCAGGGCGTCCAGGCCTACCATGGCGGTCTCATCGCCTGGAGCACCGGCAACCTCGTCTTCGACCACCAGAGCGGCCCGTGCGCCGAGACCATGCTCGTCCGCGCGCGACTCTCGAAGACACGCATCGCCGTCGACCTCATCCCGCTGACCATCGCCTACGACGGCCGCCCGAAGCGCACCTACGGCGGCGCCGCGAGAATCCTCGGCCGGGTCAAGTCCTACTCGGCGGACCTCGGCACCAAGGTCACGATCGCCGACGACACCGGTCACGTCGTCGTGAAGCGCTGATGCGCCCCGAGCTCATCCACATCGGCGACTTCACCCTCTACAGCTTCGGCCTCATGGCCGCGCTGGCGCTCATCGTGCCGGGCATCGCCGTCGTCTACCCTCTTCTGCGCCGCCGCGGCGTCGTCCCGGACTTCGCCTTCGAGCTCATCTTCGCCGCCGGCATCGGCGGTTTCTTCGGCGCCCGCCTCTACTACATGGCCGAGCACTGGAGCACGGTCCGCGAAGACGTCTGGGGGGCGCTCACCTCGGGCTATGGCTTCACCTGGTACGGCGGCCTTATGGGCGGCTTCGTCGCCGTCGTCCTCTGGTGCCTCGTCCGCAAGGTACCGACGGGGATCGTCGCCAACGCCATGGGCCCGGCGGTCGCGCTCGGCTACGCGATCGGACGCGTGGGCTGCCAGCTCGCCGGCGACGGCGACTACGGCACCCCCAGCGACCTGCCGTGGGCGATGGGCTACCCGAACGGGACGGTGCCGACGCCGCCCGGGGTCAGGGTCCACCCCACGCCCATCTACGAGATCATCATGATGGTGCCCATCATCTGGGTGCTCTGGCGCCTGGCGAAGAAGGACCGGTCAGGGTGGTGGACGTTCGGCTGGATGCTCGTCCTGACCGGGATAGAGCGCTTCGTCGTCGAGTTCGTGCGGCGCAACGAGGAGATCGCGCTCGGACTCACCCAGCCACAGTGGGTAGCGATCGCCAGCGTCGTCATCGGGACTGGGCTTGTGTTGCTGTTCCGAGGACGGCCGGCCGAGCGTATCGTCGGTGCTCAGCGCCGATCCTGACGCCCCGCATTCGGAGGTGGCTACACCTTCAGCGCGGTCGCCCGGCCGTAGCTGTCGCACCGCCCCGAACGGCTGTGCTCAGCACACGCCGGCCACCTGTCACTCGATCCAGGCGGCGGCGAGACGTGTCACTTGTCGCCGCCGCGTACACAAGTGCCGCTTGCCGTGCAGACCAGGACCGGCTCGGGGAGCAGCTCGGCAGCGGAGTCGCAGACATCTGGGCGCGCAGTGATCACTTTGCGCGCCTCGAACTTCATCTTGCGCGACCGGTTCCCGACAGCGACGATCTCGCCGGTCGCTTCGATGTAGTCCCCGGCGCGCACCGGAGCAAGGAACGTCACCTCGTCGTACGCGGCGAACAGACCTTCGTCGCCGTCTATCTCGACGAGGAGCTCTGTGGCGACATCTCCGAACAACTGGAGCAGGCGGGCCCCGTCGACAAGGTTGCCACCATAGTGGGCGTCCTGTGAGCTCATGCGCACTCTGATCATCGATCTGTATGTCACGGTACGTCCTTTGGGTCGGTTTCCGCCATGGGCGGGCCGGATGGTGGCTCGCGGTCGTGAGGCACGCTCTGCGTCGATGATTCTAGCAGCATGCCGCCGTAGCCCCCGCCTCCAGGTAGTCCCGTTTCGAGTGACCCTTCGAGGGGGCCAGCGCAGGCGCATGGTGACCCCTTAGGGTCCTCACGAGGTCTCCGGCGCGGCCGGGACCAGGTAGATGGCGCAGGGCGAGCCCTCGAGCAGGGCGCGCACGACCGGGGCGCGGTCCTCGGCGAGCGTACCGCGCCACGAGACGACCACGAGCTCGGCGTCGAGGTCGCGGATCTCGCGGAGGATCGCCGTCGGCGGGTCGCCGACGCGCACCGAGACGCGGTGCCGCCCTCCCTCGACGCACTGCGAGAAGCGCATCGTGAACTCCTCCTGCCAGGCCTTCCATTCGTAGTGCTCCTGGTCCATGAGGCGCGGCGCCGGCAGACTGCCAGGTTCGAGGGGCGCGTCGCTCGTCACGACGTGGAGCATGACGATCTCGCGCCCGCGGGCGCAGAAGGCGTCGTCGGCGTGCTTCATGGCGACCGAGGCCGACGGGCTGCCCTCGAGGGGGACGACGATGCGGCGCAGGCGCTCGACGGGACGGACGCCCGGCCGCACGACGAGCATCGGCACGTCGAGGGCGCCCAGCAGAGCGAGGGCCACGCCGCCGATGCCGGGGGCGGGCCGGGCGCGGGCGCCGAAGGCGACCGCGTCGGCGCCCGCCGCGACGAGACGCTCGATCTCGGCCACCGGCGCGCCCTCGGTCTCGATCAACTCGACGTCGGTGAGATCGATACCGTCGAGCGCGTCCGTGCCTGCGCCTCGAGGATCACGAACGTGCACGGCGCGCAGCGACCAATCCGCGGCGGCGGCCACGCCGCGGGCGACGGCGAGCAGCTCGCCGTCGGTCGGGCCGCCGCCCAGGGCGACCAGCAGGTTCACGCCTTGTCCTTGCGCCACGGACCTTCCTCCTCACGCCGGAATAGGTGTCGCCCCGCCACCAGCGTCCGCTCCCGTCCGTCCAGCACGACACGGACGGGCGCGTTCTCGACTGTTATACCCAGGCGCTCGGCGGCGCGGGCGCCCCGACCCTGACGCCGCACCTCGATCTCCAGTCTCGCGCCGCGGAAACAGAGGGGCACACTGAATCGGTGCCAGCGCGGCGGCAACGCCGGGTCGACGACCAGCGACTCGCCCACCCGGCGGATGCCGCCGAACCCCATCACTGCGGCCTGCCAGAGGCCGCCCATGGCGGCCATATGCAGGCCGCGGGCGGCGTTGCCCATGTTGTCGGCGAGGTCGATCGCGGCCGCCATGGCGAAGTCCGCGAGGGCCGTGTCCATGTCGCCCAAGCGGGCCGCCACCGCCGCGTAGATGCTCGGCGAGAGGGAGGAGCCGTGGCAGGTGATCGGCTCGTAGTACTCGTAGTTCGCGCGCATCACCTCGCGCGGCAACTCGTCGGCGAGCACGTGGCAGAGCATCACCGTGTCCGCCTGCTTGATGACCTTCGAGCGCAGCGTCACCTCGCGGCCGAGGAGGACGTCCGCGGCCATCGGTCGCGGGCGCAGCTTCTCGATGGGGACCTCGTCCATCTGATGGAACCCCGCGAACTGCTCGTAGATGAGGGTCTTGGGGTCGAAGCCGTCCACCAGGGTGTCGGCAACCTGCGTCCACTGGGCGAGCTCGCGGTCCCGCAGGGCGAGGCGGGCGCGCAGGGCCCTCGCCCGCTTCGGGTCGGCGCCTTCCAGCCACACGAGCGCCTCCGCCGCGCGGCGGATGTTCCAGCGCGCGAGGACGTTCGTGTAGGCGTTGTCGTCGACGCCCTCGTGGTATTCGTCGGGGCCGACGACGGTGCGGATATGGTAGCGGCCGTCGGCGTCGCGGCTGGCGCGCGAGGCCCAGAAGCGGGCCGTTTCGAGCAGGAGCTCGACGCCCATCGTCGCCATGAAGTCGTCGTCGGCCGTCCCCTTCCAGTACTGCCAGACCGCCCAGGCGACGTCGGCGGAGATGTGGTGCTCCATGAGGCCAGAGAGGATCGGCACTATCTCCCCGTCGGGACCGAAGCCGTAGGGCGGCGTCACCTCGACGCCCTTGTCGGCTGACTCCCAGGGAAAGAGCGCCCCGCGGTGCCCGAACAGGCGCGCCTTCTCGCGCGCCCCGTCGAGGTTGTGGTACCGGTACGCAAGCAGCGTGCGCGCCGTCTGAGGGTGCGAGTAGACGAAGAACGGCAGGACGAAGACCTCGGTGTCCCAGAAGACGTGCAGGAAGTAAGACAAGCCGCCGAGGCCCCGGGCGCCGATCGACACGCGCTCGTTCGTCGGGTGCCCCGTTGAGATGAGATGGAAGATCGAGAAGCGCAGGGCACGCTGCGCTTCGTGGTCACCATCGACGACGAGGTCGGCGTCGCGCCAGCGCTGGATCCACGCCGCGCTATGGCGCGCGAGGAGCTCGTCGTAGCCGAGCTCTTCCGCGCGCCGCAACGCGCGGCGCGCGACATCCGGCGACGGCGCCCGCGTCCGCGCCGCGGCGATGGCCGCGAAGCGGTCGACGGTCGCCGGCTCGCCGGGCTCGAGGCGACCGCCGATCACGTCGCGGCCTTGCTGCACACGACGCGCGATCGGAGAACCCGCCGCCGGTCGCGTCGTCACGGCCAGCGCGTGGCCGCCGCCGTTCCTTCCCTGGGACACGGCGATGAAGCCCGGCGCGTCTCCCAACGCCTCGAACCTCGTCTCGCGTGTGGGTCCGCCGGCGTGGCTCACTCCCACGAGGCCCTCCCAGACGAGTCGCCCGCCGGAGTCCTCCGGCACGGCTTCGGCGCGGATGGCCATGACGCTGCGATCGTCCATCGAGGCGAAGCGCGCCGTACGCACACTGAAGGTACGACCGGCAACGTCCCGCTGTCGCCAGAACCGGTAGACCACGCCGTGGCGCATATCGAGCACGCGTTCGTGGTCGAGCAGCTCCCCGTTCGTCACCGCGAGACGCATGTCGCCCATCGTGAGACGCAGTCCGAGCCAGTCGGGTGCCGGCACCGGCTTGCGGATGCGTGGTTCGCTGGTGTCGTCGCCGAAGACGCCGGCGACGAGGGTGGCCGGCGTCGAGACGGCCGAGCCTTCCTCGAGCGCGCCGCGCGTGCCTGTCGCGCCGTTGGCGACCGTCAGCCAGGTCTCCACCTCGCGCTCGCGGAACGGGTCGAAGCCGTGCACCTCGAAGCGCCAAGCCGGATCGGCCACAGGCTGTGGAAAGCGCTCGCGGGCGACCCGGGCGCGACGGGCGATCTGTTCCTCGAGGACTTCGAGAAGGCCGTCGACGCCGCCCTCAAGCCGGAGGACACCTGGAGGCAGGCCGCCGCGCCGGGGACCGATCGCGACCACCGTGGCGCGCCCTGCTTCCGGCACGGCACGCGACAGATCCGCCGCCAGACGTTCGAGGACCCCATCCACACTCGCTACCACGACGAGGAGTTCTTCCGGGCGACGGCCGCGCCCCTGCACAAGGTCGGTGTGAACGCGGCGCAACGCATCCGCCATGTCCGTGAGGCCGATCTCGACCCTCGAGGGAGCGACGCGGACGCCCACGCCGGGAAGACCTGCATCGCGCGCGGCCTCGACGGCCCATGCCGTGACCTCGGCCTCGCTGGGCAGCCCTCCCTCATCAAGCACCGCCGGCGCGGTCTGCGGGCCCCCGCTCACGGTCCCGGCGCGGGACCTCGCGCGCAGGACGACGGCGCGGCGATCGGGCGAGGCGGCGGCCAGGTCGGCGGCGGCGCCGGCGGCGGCCAGCCGGGCGCGCAGCGCCTCGGCCGCCGTGCTCAGCGCCGCCGCCTCTTCGGCCGCCGCCTGCCGCCGCTGGAGCAGTCGCGGACCGGTCGGGCCGACCACGTACACCTCGGCTCCCTGTGACGGCATGAGGAAGAGACGGCCCTCGACCGGAGGCCGGGCGCGCAAGAGACCGTCGACGACGGCGACGTCCTCGTCGGCCAGCAGGACGACATCGACGCCGAGCGCGGTCAGGCGCTCGATCGCACTGCAGAGCCCCGCCGCGCCGAGGGCGCGCGCCACCTCCTCGCCGACGAGACCGCCGCTCGCATCGCTCGTCGCCGCTCTCCAGTCGACGATGATGACGGCGAAGTCGCGGGCGAGCGCGTCGGCGCCGCCGGCCGCTTCCCGCTGCTCGCCGGCGGCGCGCGGCGTACGCTCTCGCGCCGCAGCGCTCCCAGGGTCTCTTTCGTCCGCCTCCGCCATGCCTCTCCGCACGATGCTACACGGTAGACTAACCGAGCCGACGAGTCGAAAGAGGAGTTGCGAGATGACACACTTCGACGTCGCTTGGGTGCGCGGACAGTTCCCCGCCTTGTCGCGGACCATCGATGGTCAGCCGGTCGCCTACCTCGACGGCCCGGGTGGCACGCAGACCCCGCAGGGCGTCCTCGACGCCGTGCGCGAGTACCTCGTCGAGCACAACAGCAACACACACGGCTTCTTCGCCACGACCGAAGAGACCGACCAGATCATCCTCGCCGCTCGCGCCGCTATGGCGGACATGTTCGGCTGCCTGCCGGAGGAGGTCTCGTTCGGAGCCAACATGACGACGCTGTGCTTCATGTTGGCCCAATCGCTCGCCTCCAGCCTCTCGCCCGGCGACCAGGTGCTCATCACCGAGATCGACCACGAGGGGAACCGCGGGCCCTGGCTGCGCCTCGCCGAGCGGGGCGTCCTCGTCCGTGAGGTCCCCGTCCACACCTCGACGTGCACCCTCGACCTCGAGGCGCTCGAGCGCATGGCGCACGAGGGACGCACCAAGGTCATCGCCGTCAACTACGCCTCGAACGCGGTCGGCACCATCACCGACGTGAAGCGCGTGGCGGCGATCGCCCGTCGCATCGGCGCCCTTTCCGTCGTCGACGCCGTGCACTACGCCCTCCACGGGCCGATCGACGTGGCGGACATCGGCTGCGACGTGCTGCTCTGTTCGGCCTACAAGTTCTTCGGCCCGCACATCGGCGTCATGTACGTGCGCCACGAGGCGGCCGAGCATATCGACGCCCTGCGCCTGCGCACCCAGGCGCCGACGCCGCCCGACAAGTTCGAGACCGGGACCTTGAACCACGAGGGCATCGCTGGGACCATCGCCGCCGTCGACTTCATCGCCGAGATGGGCCGCCGGCACCTCGACCTCGTGGCGGCCGGCCTTCCCGAAGGCCTGACCGGCCGGCGCCGCGAGGTCGTCGCCGGCATGCTCGCCAACGAGGCCTACGAACAACCGCTGGCGCGCTACCTCGTGACCGAGCTGGACGAGATCGACGGGGTCACGCTCTACGGGCCGCCCGCCGGACACCCCCGTACGTCCACCGTGTCGTTCACTCTGGACGGCTACACGGCCATGGAGGTGGCGCGCATCCTGGGCGAACGTGGTCTGTTCGTGTGGGACGGCCACTTCTACGCCATACGCCTCGTCGAACGGCTCGGGCTGATCGACAGCGGCGGGCTGGTGCGCGTCGGGCTTTGCCCCTACACGACGAAGGAAGAGCTGGACCGGCTTCTCGAGGCGGTGCACAGCCTCGCCTCCGCGGTGCGCTGACATGGCGGACGCCATCCGGCACGCGGACAGGGCGCGATGCGACCACGCACGCGGGCGACGCGCTGCCGGCCTGGAGCGACGCGATGCGGGACGCGAGCGACATGGTCGCGGACGGAGGAAGACGCGATGAGCGCCGACCTGCGCACCGTCAAGCTCTGCCTGCTCGGCTTCGGCGCCGTCGCCCGCGGGTTCTGCGACCTGCTCGAGCGGCAGCAAGACGCTCTCGGCCGGAAGCACGGCCTGCGCGTCCTGATCACCGGGGCCGGGACGCGACGCGGCAGCCTGCTGGCGCCGGAGGGCGTGACGGCGGGCGCGGCGTTGGCAGCGGCGCCCAAAGGGGCGCCGCTGCCCGAGCCGCCGCGCCCGCCCCGCGACCTCCTCACCGCCTCCGGCGCCGACGTCCTCGTCGAGCTCACCGTCATGGAAGAGGACTACGCCCCCGCGGCTACCGGCCACATCGAGACCGCGTTCGACCTCGGCATGGACGTCGTCACCGCGAACAAAGGCCCCATCGCCTGGAACTGGCGCCGGATCGCGGCCAAGGCGGCGGCCACCGGACGCCGCATCCGCTTCGAAAGCACGGTGATGGACGGCTTGCCCGTCTTCAGCCTGCTCGAGTTCACGCTCGTCGACTGTCGCCTGCTCGGCTTCGACGCCGTCTTCAACAGCACGACCAACTTCATCATCGACGCGATGGCGCACGGAGCCCCGTTCGACACGGCCTTGAAGCACACCCAAGATGAAGGGTTCGCCGAAGCCGACCCGAGCCACGACATCGACGGCTGGGACGCGGCCTGCAAGGCGGCGGCGCTGGCCAACGTGGCCATGGACGCCGGCATCACACCCGCCGACGTCGAGAAGCAGAGTCTGCGCGATGTGCCCCTGGAGCGCATCCGACGGGCGTACGCCGAGGGCAAGCGGCTGCGCCTCGTGACGAGCGTCTGGCGCGACGGCGGCGTGGATGATGACGGGACCGCAGACATGGACGGCGGCGCGGACGGGGCCGCCGAACTCGACATCGACCATCCGCTCGCCCCGCTCGGGGAGGAGTCGCTCGGTGTCGTCCTGCACACCGACCTCATGGGCGACGTCGTCGTCGCCGAACTCGGCGCTCTCGTCCCCCAGACGGCCTACGGCGTTTACGCCGACCTGCTGCACCTGTGCCGGACGACCTGAAGACGCCGCCCGGCAAGGGCCGGCCGGTGGGCCCCGGGGGGATCCCCGATCGCTTGGAAGGCGCGGCCTCAGCCTCGCGACCCGCTTCGCCCGCCCCGTCGGCCCCAACCGCGTCTTCGCTTCATGCCGCATCGCTCGCGCCGGCCTCCCCGCTCCCTCCGGCCCCGCCGCTGCCGGCGGCCCTCGAGAGCCCCGGCGGACCCGACTGGCGCCGGCCGCTCCTGGTCGCTCTCCTCGTCCTCATGGTGGGTGCGGCCCTCGGCGCCGCGGCGTTCGCCGCCGAGCAGCGCGCCTTCGTCTGGCGCCCCGCCGTCGAGGCCCGGGCGAGCGGCGGCTGGACCGTCACGGGCTCCGCCGGCCTGCGCCCGTCGTCGCCTGCCTTGGCCGCCGACCACCTCGTGTGGAGCCAAGGCGCCCGTACGTGCGTCCTGGACCTCGAGAGCGGCGACACGCACGTGGTCGGCGCCGCGGCGCCGGGCAGCTCCGTCTGGCCCAGCGCCGCCGGTGACCGCTACGTGGCATGGATCGAGGTCCCCCGCGGCAGCGGCGCCGGTTCGCTTTGGGTCTACGATCTCGACCGGGGACGACGACAACGCTTCGCCGTCGGCCGCGCGGCGGCCAGTCCCGCCGTGTGCGACGACCTCGTAGCCTGGTACGGACGGTCGCCGGACGGCACGCCCCGCGTCGAGGCCATCGACATGAGGTCGGGGCGTCGCGCCGTGCTCGTCGAGGACCCCGGCATCGAAGAGCCGGTCCTTGGCGCCGACGGCGGTGTCGCCTGGGTCACCAGGAGCGAGCGCGGGCCGGCCGTCGTCGTCCGCGACCTGGCCGCGCAGACCCAGACCACCGTCGCTCTCGCCGCCTCGGGGACCACCGTCGACGAGCTCCGACTCGCCGGGCACACGCTCCTCTGGAGCATCGCGTCGGGATCGGACACCCGTGTCGTCACCTTCGACCTCGACACCCGCGCGACGTCAGTGGTTGCGCGTGGTCTGATCACGGCTGCGGCGACCGACGGCAGGGAGGTCATTTGGGCGGAGGGCGGGAGCCCCTCGGGAGAAGGCGTCGTGCGCGGACGCTCACTTGCCGGCGGCGCCGAGTACGAAGTGGGCGTTGCCGTGGCGCCGCCGACGTCTCTGGCCGTCGGCTCCGGATGGGTCGCGTGGACGTTCGACGATGGTGGGACGACGTATCTCGAGACGTCTCCCCTTCGCAGGTGAGTACGACGCTTCAGCGAGGTACGGACATGAGCCTACCGACGACAGATGAACGTGCGGGTCCCGTGAAGCTCGCTCGCCGGCGTTACGTCCCGCCGCCCCTCGGGCCCTTCGGCCGGCGCGTGCTTCTGACGCTGCTCGTCGCCCTCTGCGTGCTGAACGTGGCCGACTTCGCCCTCACGCGATACTCGCTCTGGCTCGGCTTCGCGACGGAGTCGAACAGCGTCATGGACTTCTTCTTCCGCCGGAGTGACGTCGCTGCGGCGGTCTTCAAACTCGGCGTCGTGACGGGCGGCGCGGTAGCGCTCTGGGTACTCCGGCGCTACCGCGCCGCCCTCATCGGCGCCGTCTTCCTCGCCGCCGTCTTCGCCGCCGTCGTCACCTACCAGGCGCTCTGGATCGTCAGCCTGTAGCCTGCCCGCGCTGGCCGGCGGCTCATTCGGCGGCTCGCCTCACGGCTCGCCGCCCCGCCCCTCGTCGCCCTCGTCCCGGCCGTCGCCCTCGTCCCAGCCGCCGGCCTCCTGCCCAGCACGCCCTCGCCCCGCGCCGTTCTCGCCGGCCCGCGCCTGGTCGACACGCGCCTGCTCGAGCCGCTTCTCGGCGATGCCGAGCAGCAGGATGGTGACGGTGACCGGGCCGGCGACCAGGGCGGCGAGCAGCAGGTAGCCGAGACCGGCGGTGATCCCGACGCCCGCCGTGACCCAGACGGTCGCCGCCGTGGTCAGGCCGCGCACCCGCCCTTCGGCGACGATGATCGTCCCGGCACCGATGAAGCCGACGCCGGTGACGATGCCGGCGGCCATGCGGATGGCCTCGCCGGCGCTGCCGCCGTTCTCGCTCATGAAGAGGATCGTGCTCGCCGTGAGGAGGGCTGAGCCGACGGCGACGAGGGTGTGCGTGCGCACCCCCGCCGCGCGGCGCGTCCGCTCGCGCTCGAGACCGATGATCGCGCCCAAGCCGCCCGCGACCAACACGCGGAGCAGCACGTCCCACTGTGACAGGTCATCCACGCCCGCAGCCTACATCAACCGCACGCCGCCGTTGCCGCGGTTTCATCCGACCGGATACCATCGAGGGCGCGACACCGTGCGACGATCGGGGTCGCGTCACCGGCCCACGGCAAAGGGGGGAGCATGGAGACGGCCATCCCGACGCGCATGGGCGACGGCTCGATCGCCCGCATGGCGCGCAGCGAGCTGCGCGCCGACATCGAGGACGGCGTCGCCCAGGCCGTGCGGCGCGCCAAGGTCGAGCCGCTCGCCGCCGACGAGCAGGAGCACCTGCTCGACATCTACGCCTCGCCGGCGCGCTTCGTCGGCGTCGACCTCGGCGACGAGGTCGTCCTCTCCTGTGACGGCACCGGCATGAAGACCCACGCCACGCGCGCCCAGGACATGCAGTCCTACGAGCAGTGGATGGGCGCCGACCTCCTCGAGCTCTGCCCCGGCGATTACTCGCTCAAGGTGATCCGCACGATCCTGCCCTACGAGGCCCAGTGCCTGCACGACGCCCTGCTCGCGACCATCGCCCCGATGCAGTACGGGATCATGCCGAACCTCGGTCTCTACGCCAAGGACGACGGCCCCTGCGAGAACTGGTCGACACTGCTCCCCGAGGGCAGGATCGCTGAGGCGCGGGCGGCGTCCGAGCAGGCGGCCGAGATGGCCGTCTCGGACGCCGTCCGCATGGCCGACGCGATGTGGGAGGCCGGCGCCGACGCGATCGACTTCGACACCACCGGCGCCTCCGGCGACCCGGAGTTCTGGGCGACGCTGCGCGTCACCGAGATCATCCGCAGGAAGTACCCCGAGATGGGCGTCCAGCTCGGCATGGCCGGCGAGTTCGTGCTCGGCATGCACGGCGAGCTCGAGTACGACGGCAAGCGCCTCGCCGGCATGTGGCCCAGGCAACAGCTCGAGGTCGTGCAGAAGGCGGGGGCGACGATGTACGGGCCGGTCGTCAACGTCAATACCGGCAGGAGCTGCGCCTGGAACATGGCCCGCGCCCTGACCCTGGTCAAGCCCTGCATGGAGATCGCCGAGATCCCCGTCCACATGAACGTCGGCATGGGCGTCGGCGCCGTGCCGATGTTCGTCCACCCGCCGGGGGACGCGGCCTGCCGGGCGGCCAAGGCGTGCGTCGACATCCTCGGCCTGGACGGCTTGTAGGTCGGTTCGGGCGACCCTCACGGGATGCACAACGCCCACGCGCAGGCAGCGGGCATGGGCGGTATCCGGGCCGGGGGAGATCTCGTGGCCCGTATGCAGATGACCCGCGGCATGCGTCTCAAGGAAGCGAAGGAGTACGTCGCCGGCAAGCTCGGCGTGACGCCGTTCGACCTCTCGGACCCGGCGGTGATGACCGAGGTGCGCAGCGAGCTCGGCTTCGGCCGCATCCACAGTTACGCCATCAGCCAGCCCGCGCAGGCGAACCTCATCGAGGCGAAGTTCAACATCGGCCGCGTGCTCGACATCAGGATCAACTGCGTGGAGAAGTTCAAGGAACGGGCGGGGCTGCAGTAGGCGCCGGCGGCGACAGGCGGTCGCCACGAAGCACCGACGGGGCGGGCGGCCGGATGACCGCCCGCCCCGCGGCCTTGCAATCCGGTGGGCATGCCATCATACTGGCTCATATACCATCATCGCGCCACCGAGGTCACCGCTATGGTACGCATGCAGATCCAGCTCACTGAGGCTCAGTCTGAGGCTCTCCGCGACGTGGCTACAGAGAGAGGTGTGTCGATCTCCGCAGTCGTACGTGAGGCGGTCGAGGAAGCCGTTCTCAGAAGTCGGCACAAGCCGCCACGCGAGGAGCTCCTCAGGCGCTCCCTGGCCGCCGCCGGCCGGTTCTCGTCCGGTGGAGAAGCCGCGCGCCGGCACGACGAGTACTTCGGAGCCGAACACTGAGCGGGGCCGAACCGTGAGCGGGGCCGAACAGTGAGCGTGTTCGTCGACACCTCGGCGTTCATGGCGCTGCTCGATCGGACGGAACCGGAGCACGGCTCCATCCTTCGCGCGTGGGAGCGGGGGAACGAGGACGCCGAAGGCTTCTTCACGACGAACTACGTAGCCCTGGAGTCCATCGCCGTGGCACAGCGGCGGTGGGGCATGGCGGCCGTCCGCGCGCTCATCGACGAGTTCCTCCCCCTGGTCGACGTCGTATGGACGACACCGGACGACCACGACGCGGGCGTCGATGCCCTTCTGGCCGCCGATCGCCGCCGTCTCAGTCTCGTGGACTGCGTCAGCTTCGTCGTCATGCGTCGGCTCGCCGTTCGCCTGTATCTGGCCATCGACCCGCACTTCGCCGAGCAGGGGTTCGAGTCGTACGCCGCCGCCTTGGGCTGACGAGACGGCACACGGCGCGGCGGGGCGGGCGGCTGAGCAGCCGCCCGCCCCGCCGCGCCCCTGCCCCGGACCCGGGGGGCGCGGCCGTCTTCCTGCCCGCCGGGCCTCAAACGCCCTCGGGCAAGCTCCCCAGCCGCTCCTTCACGATCCTCGTCGCCGTCTCCATCACGGCGAGGCTCTCGTCCACGTCCTCCTGCGTGTGCGCGGTGCTGGCGAAGAAGCGCTCGAAGTTGTAGTTGTGGAAGTACACGCCCCGGGCCTGGCACTCGGCCTGCCAATGGCTGAAGAAGCGCGTGTCGCTGGTGCGCGCCTGGCGCGCGCGGGTGACCGGCGCTTCTTGACCGAAGAACACCTGCCACATGGGCCCGACGTGGCCGATGTGGGCCGGCACGCCCTGTTCGGCGAAGATCGCGCGCATGCCCGCGACCATGGCGTCGGCAGTGCCGTTCAGGCGCCCGTACACCGCGTCGGTCTCGCCGAGCAGCTTGTCCAGGGCCGCGTTCATGCCGGCCAACGTCATCGGGTTGGCGCTGTACGTGCCGCCGTGCAGCACCACGTTCTCGGTCTCGATGTCCATGATGTGCTTCTTCGCCCCGAACGCCGCCGCACCGGGCGTACCGCCGCCGACCGCCTTCGCCACGCAGGTGATGTCGGGGATGACGCCGTAGCGCTCCTGGGCGCCGCCCAGGGCGACGCGAAAGCCGGTGATGATCTCATCGAAGATGAGCAGGACACCGTACTCGTCGCAGAGGCGGCGCAGCCCTTCGAGGAACCCCGGCTCCGGCGGGATGATGCCGCAGTCGGCCAGGATCGGCTCGGCGAGGACGGCGGCAAGCTCGTGACCGTGACGGCGCATGAGCTCCTCCACGCTCTCGAGGTCGTTGAAGCAGCCCACGACGACGGTGTCCTCGACGGCCTTCGGGATCCCTGCCCCCGAGGGCAACGTACGCGGGTACTTCTCGAGGCCGGCCGTCTCGAGGTCCGGCATGTGCGAGAAGGCGTGGCAGTCAAGGAAGCCGTTGTAGCTTCCCTCCCACTTCAGGATCTTCTCCTTGCCCGTGTAGCCGCGGGCGAGCCGCATGGCGGCCTGCGTCGCCTCCGAGCCCGAGTTGGCGAAGCGCACCTGGTCGATGCCCGGCACGGCCTGGACGATCTTACGCCCGACCTCCCAGTCGAGCTCATGCGGGAAGGTGTAGAGCATGCCCCGCTGCGTGATCTGCTCCGCGATGGCATCGACGATGAACCGGGGTCGATGCCCGAAGATCATCGGCCCGTACCCCAGACACCAGTCGATGTAGCGGTTGCCGTCGACATCGTAGAAGTGGGCACCATCGCCGTGGGACATGACGATGGGCCGCGTGCCGGTCAAGCGCGCGTAGCTCGATTCGCCCCCGGCGATCACCTCCTGACACTTCGCGAACCACTCACGCGTCTCGGGAAGGTGAGAGTCGTCGATCAGGTGGTCGCTCATGGTGGAGTCACTCCTTGACGGACGCCCGGGCGCGGCGCGGCCACCGCCGGTGCGGGACCGGGTCCCCGGGGATGTGACCGCAGTCTATCGCGACCGCGTCGAGGTGCCCACGACGATTCGCGCCCGGACTACCCGACCACGGCCAGCAACGTCACCCCGGTGATGGTGGCGACGATCCCGACCCATTGGTTGGGCCGCGGCCGCTCGTGGAGCAGGACGAAGCCGAGGACGACGGCGAAGGTCCCGAACTGGGTCGTGGTCACAGAGGCGGTCGTCGCCGGCCCGAGGGCGAAGGTGACGGTGAGCAAGACCAGACCCGAAAGCTCGAGGATACCGCCGCCGACCGCCCAGCGTCGCAACCCCCGAGGGACCGTCACATCGCCGCTGAGCAAGGCGACGGGCAGGGCGACGACGAGCGACACCGTCCGCGAGATCGCCGCCTGCGAGAGCCAGTCGATGTCGCCGTACGCATAACACAGCATGACCCCCGCGAAGAGGAGACCGGCCGCCAGCGCCCAAGGCGCGCCTCTGGTCGAGCGCGCCCGCCCCTCGAACGAGGTGAGGACGGCGCCGACGGCGCACAGGGCGAGGGCGATCCCGAGTGCGGGCGTCAGCGGTTCACCCAGGGCGACGACGGCTGCGGCGGCGTAGGCGCCCTGGAGCGACGTCAGCGCCGAGATCAACCCGAGGTCGCCGACCTGAAGACCGCGAAGGAGGCAGAACAGGGCGGCGAAGTAGATGGCGCCGGCGAGCGCTGCGAGTCCGGCGCCACGCCATTCGCCGCCCTCCGGCAGCCCTTCCACGACGAAGGCGACAGGCAGGATGATGGCGACGCCACTGGCCAGCATCCAGACGACCTGCGTCACCGGCCCTGTAGCCCGAGTGACGCGCTGCGACATCAGGTCACTGGTCGCATACGAGAACGACGTCATGAGTCCGCTCAGGATGGTCAGCATGGCGCCAGTCTATCGGAGCACGGTCGACGCCCGCGCTCGTCGGCTCACCCTCGGCTTCCTCGCGCGGGGGCTGCCGGCCTCGGGCGGGGCTTGCCGGCCTCGCGCGGGGGTTGCCGACCTCGAGACGGGGTTTGCCGACCTCGGGCGGCGGGTTGCCGGCCTCGCGCGGCGAATTGCCCGCCTCGCGCGGCGGGTTGCCAGGACGGCCACCTGCGGCGAGGATGATCGCGTGGAACGAGAGACCCCGCTCACCGTCACCGCCTCCTGGTTCTCGCTCACCTGGGTCACGGCCCGCACGGCGGCCATCACCGAGCCGCATGTCGACGGCTTCATCCGCGCCAACCTCTGGTACCTGCGCGGGCGTGAGCGCGACCTCCTCGTCGACACGGGCAACGGGATCGCACCCGTGCGCCCGGTCCTGGAGCGCCTGAGCCGCGGAGGAACGCGCGACATCGTGGCCTTGGCGACGCATGCGCACATCGACCACGTCGGCGGCCTTCACGAGTTCGAGCGGCGACTCCTCCATCCCGCCGAAACAGACGCCGCGGCACGGATCGGCGACCAGGCTCCCCTGGCGACCGCCGACTGGCCGCACACTCTCAAGGAACGTCTCGCCGACAACGGGTACATCCTCCCGTCGCTGCTCGTCGACGCCCTGCCGCACCCCGGCTTCGACCCGGCCGCCTTCCGCATCACCCCCGCCGCCCCAACGTACTTCGTCCAGGGCGGCGACATGATCGACCTCGGCGGCCGCCGCCTCACCGTCATCGAGCTGCCCGGCCACACGCGAGGCAGCATCGGCCTGCTCGACGAGGAAGAGAACGCCCTGCTCGCGGGCGACGCGGTCTACGAGGGCCAGTTGATCGACACCCTGCCCGAGTCGGACGTCGCCCTGTACACGCGCACGATGGAGCGCCTGCTGGCGCTGCCCGTCGATGCGGTGTACCCGGGGCACGGAGCGCCGTTCGGCCGCGACACCCTGCGCGCAATCGCCCGCGCCTATCTTCGGCGCGCCGAGCGCTGACGTCCGGCGCGCGCGGCCGCGCCGCCCTCCCGCTCACCCACGCCGCCGGGCGCCGCGGGCGACGGCTCACCCCGCGCCCGGCGCCTCAGGCGCCGTGGCGCGGCGGCAAGTCCGCGTGCTTCTCGGCGATCGTCTCGGCGAGCGCGTCCAGAGCGGCGTAGTCGGCGTCCCGCGGCATGCCCTTGGCGAGCACCGGGGGCAGGAACTCGACCTTGAGCTTCCCCAGCGCACCGACGATGCTGTCGACCGTCTTCCCGCCCCAGCCGTACGAGCCGACTACCGTGGCGTGCTTCGTCCGCGGCCGCAGGGCGTTCGCCACGAACGCCGCATGGGAAGCCAGCGGGTGCGGTCCGCCGAGGATCGTGGGTGTGCCCACCACGACCGTCGCGGCGTGGACGAGCGAGCTCGCGAGCTCGCCGAGGTCTACCGTGACGAGGTCGAAACGCTCGACCGCCACGCCGCGCTCCACCAGGGCGGCCGTCAGGTGGTCGACCATCAGCCGCGTGCTGTCGTGCATCGTGACGTACGGCAGGCAGACGACATTGCGCAGCGGCCCTCCGGCCCAGTCGCGGTACGCGTCCACGATGAGCCGCGGGTCGTCGTAGACGGGGCCGTGGCTCGGGGCGATGAAGGCGATCTGGTACTGCGTCACCTTCTCGACGTTCTTCATCACCTGGGGGGCGAACGGCATCATGATCTCGGCGTAGTACCGCTTCGCCCCATCAAGCACGTCGCCCTCGTCGGCGAACAGGTCACTGGTCGCGAGGTGAGAACCGAAGAAGTCACAACTGAACAGCACCTTGTCCTCGACGAGGTAGGTGCTGATCGTCTCGGGCCAGTGGACCCACGGTGTCGAGAGGAACGTCAGGGTCTTGTCGCCCAGCGACAGGCTGTCGCCGTCGGCAACGACCTGGAAGCGGGCCCCATCGACGTGCAGGTGGTCGACCAGCATCGTCCTGGCCTTCTCGGAGCACACGACGGTGATCCCGGGACAGCGCTCTAGGAGCATCGGCAGCGAGCCGGAATGATCCTGCTCGACGTGGTGGACGACGACGTAGTCGGGCGCCGGCAGCTCGTCGAGCTGCGCCGCGAGTTCAGTCCACTTCGACGGGTCGACCGTGTCGATGAGGGCCGTCTTCTCGCCGCCTTGGACGAGGTAGGCGTTGTAGCTCGTGCCCCTGGGCAGCGGGATGAGGGCGTCAAACAGACGGCGGTCCCAGTCGACGGCGCCGATCAGGTAGACGTTGGGGACGATCTGACGTGGCTTCATGATGCTCCTCACGAGGTCTCGGGAGAGGACATACAGGGCTGCTTCTCAGTATATCCACGCAGGTCGTCCCTCTATCCGGCCGGCGCCTCCCCCCGACGGGTGGCCGGACCGCCTCGCGGCGCCCGCAGCCGCGCGGCCGCGCAAGCCGCGGACGGCCGCCGGCGCAAAACCGGCCCCTGACGTCGTTCTCACCGAACGCTCATCGTGCCCGGGTAGCGTGCTCGCTGCGTGCACACGCACGCCCCGTACACGCGTGGGCACCAGCCCAGCCGAGGAGGTCGAGATGAAACGTTGGACGCTGATCGTCGTGGCGCTGCTCCTGGTCGTCGTGCCGTTCGCACTCACCGCCTGCGGTGAAGACGAGGAGGCCGCGGGCGAGGCATCGCCCAGCCCGGCTGCGCCGACGGCGGACATCGTCGACACCATGACCGCCGCCGGCGATCACACGCAGTTCGTGGCGGCACTCGACGCCGCCGGCCTCACCGAGACGCTGAAGGGGACGGGCCCGTTCACGGTCTTCGCGCCCAAGGACGCCGCCTTCGACGCCCTTCCCGCTGGCACGCTCGACGAGCTCCTCGCCGACCTGTCCGGTGACCTCACCGCAATCCTGCAGTACCACATCGTCCCCGACGAGAAGCTCTTGAAGGCGGACATCGAGGCGGGCGACAAGTTCGACACCGCGCTCGAGGGCGAGAGCCTCGTGACCTATACCGGAAGCGACGGCAAGGTCTACGTGAACGACATCGAGATCGTGACGTTCGACATCGAGGCGAGCAACGGCGTGGTCCACGTGATCGATGCCGTGGTCCCGATGCCCTGATCCTCCTGTAGGAAACCACCAGCCGGCGCTTTCCCCAGGCGCCGTGACGGGGCCGGGGGCCTCTTGGCCCCCGGCCCCGTCCGCACTTTACCCGGCGCCTTCCAGCGCCAGCAGGGTGACGGCGACGGCGGTCGCCGCGATGCCGACGACCTGGATGCGCGTCGGCCGCTCACGCAGCGCCACCGTCCCGAAGACGGCCGACATCGTCCCCGTCTGAGCGACGAGTACCGACGCCGTAGCGACGGGCCCGGTAGCGGTGCCGGCCACCCACAGGAAGTACCCTGCGACGTCGAGGACGCCGGCCACGCCGCTCCTACGCGCAAAGGCACGCGGCAGGGCGAACCCGCCGAACAGGGCGGTGAACGGCGCCAGGAAGACGACACTGGCCAGGCGCCCGATGGTCACGACCGAGAGCGACGGCAGCAGCGTCGCCTCGGCGATGACGATCGGCTCGACGCCCCAGATGAGAGCACAGAGAAGACCCCAGCCGGCGCCGGCCGTGGCCTTCACCCGGCGTTCGCCGTCCGGCGAACGCTCGATCGAGGCCAAGAC
>JAKPOQ010000003.1 GCA_029547745.1 Actinomycetes bacterium | reverse complement strand
GGCGCACGGTGTCCCGGTCGTGATCGGCGGCTCGCACGTCACCTTCATGCCCGACGAGGCGCTCGAGCATGCGGACTACGTCGCCCGCGGCGAGGGCGGCGAGGAGCTCATGCTCGAGCTGGTCGACGTCCTGCACGGCGCCCGCGACCCGGGCACGGTCGCCGGCCTGTCCTTCCGTCGCGACGGCACGAGCGTGCACAACGCCCTGCGGCCGCCGTGCCCGGACCTCGACCTTCTGCCGACCCCCGACCTCGGTCTCATCGCCGGGTGGGAGGGCGTCACGTCGACGCCGGTCATGACGAGCTGGGGCTGCCCCTTCGGCTGCAACTTCTGCTCGGTGACGGCGATGTTCGGGCGCAAGTATCGGTTCCGCAGCGAGGAGAACGTGATGGCCGAGCTGCGCGCCAAGCGCCCCGAGCGCATCTTCTTCTACGACGACAACCTCGCCGCCAACAAGCCGCGGCTCAAGCGCCTGCTTCGGATGATGATCGCCGAGGGGATCGTCGTGCCCTGGCAGGCGCAGATGCGCACCGACGTGGTCCGCGACCCTGAGCTGCTCGACCTCATGCGGCGCTCGGGCTGCGAGCGCGTGGCGCTCGGCCTCGAGTCGCTCGACCAGGCGACGCTCGACGGCTTCGACAAGGCGCAGACCGTCGCCGACGTCGAGCGCGCCATCGCCTTGCTGAACGAGTACGGCATCATGAGCTTCGGGATGTTCGTCGTCGGCACCGACGCCGACACGCCGTCGTCGGTGCGCGACATCGCCGTCTTCGCCCTGCGGCACGGAATCACGACGCTCATGCTCAACATCCTGACGCCGCTGCCCGGCACGCCGATGTACGACGACCTCGAGGCTCAGGGGCGCATCCTCGACCGTGACTGGAGCCACTACGACGCCCAGCACGTCGTCTTCGCGCCCAAGCGCATGACGCCGCGGCAGTTGCAGCGCGCGACGCTGCGCGCGTACCGTCGCTTCTACTCCACGCGCCGCCTCGTCGCGAACGCCCTCGCTCTGCGCTTCCGCAGGACGGCGGAGCTCGGCTGGTGCTGGTGGTTCGTGCGCAGTTGGGGTCGCGACCGGGGCAACCGCGCGAACTGGCGCTGGCTGCGGCGCCTCCACGTGCCCCTTTCGCAGTCGCCGCCGCAGCCGTCCTCGCACACCCGGTAGCCGCGCGACCGCACGTCGCCACCGACGTGCGGTCGCGCGGCGTCGGCGACGTGCGACGCGACCGCCGGGGCCGAGATCAGCGATGTCGCGTCAGGGCTCGCAGGCGGCATCGTTCTCGAAGCGCATCTTGCACATCGCGTACTCCTCCGGCACGGCGATAGGGTAGTCGCCGGTGAAGCAGGCGCGACAGAACTGCGTCTCGGGAAGGCCGGTGCTGGCCTGGAGGCCGTCGAGCGTGAGGTAGTGGAGGGTGGTGGCGCCGACCTTGCGGCGGATCTCGTCGACGCTCATGTTGGCGGCGATAAGCTCCGCCCGCGTCGCCATGTCGATGCCGTAAAAGCAGGGCCATTTGATCGGCGGCGAGCTGACGCGCAGGTGGACCTCCTCGGCGCCGGCGGCGAACAACATCTCGACGAGCTTCGTCGTCGTGTTGCCGCGCACGATCGAGTCGTCGACCACGACGAGGCGCTTGCCCCTGATGACGGAGGTCAGGGGGTTGAGCTTCATGTGGATGCCGCGTTGACGAAGGTCGTCGTCAGGCTGGATGAAGGTCCGGTAGACGTAGCGGTTCTTGATGAGGCCCTCGGTGTAGGGGATGCCCGAGGCGCTCGAGTAGCCGATGGCGGCGGGGATGCCGGTGTCGGGGACGGGGATGACGAGGTCGGCGTCGACGGGGGCCTCGAGGGCGAGCTGACGACCCATCGCCTGACGGGCCTCGTGGAGGTTACGCCCGGCCATCGTCGAGTCTGGCCGGGCGAAGTAGATGAACTCGAAGATGCACAGGGCCGGGCGCGCCCCCTCGAGCGCGACGCGCTCGCTGCGCAGGCCGTGCTCGGCGTCGACGATGACGATCTCGCCGGGGGCGATCTCGCGGGCGAACGTCGCCCCCAGGATGTCGAGCGCGGCCGTCTCGCTGCTGATCACCGGATGGCCGTCGAGGGTCCCGAGGACGAGCGGTCGCACCCCGTACGGATCGCGGAACCCGACGAGGGAATCGCCGGAGAGCACCGTCGCCGAGAAGGCGCCGCGGATCTTGCTCACCGCGGTCCTCACGGCCTCGAGCAGGTCGGTCTGCGCCTCGTGGGCGATGAGCGCGGTGATCACCTCGGTGTCGGTCGTCCCTGAGAACTTGACGCCTTGGCGGACGAGGTCGTCGCGGAGTTCGGTCGTGTTCACGAGGTTGCCGTTGTGGCCGAGGGCGACGACGTCGCCGTTGCGCGAGCGCACCAGGGGTTGCGAGTTCTGCCAGTGCGGCGCGCCCGTGGTCGAGTAGCGCACGTGGCCGATGGCATGCTGGCCGGAGAGGCTCGTCAGCATGCGCTCATCGAAGACCTGGGAGACGAGACCCAGGTCCTTTATGACGGTGACCTGACCCTCGTCCGACACGGCGATGCCGGCGCTCTCCTGGCCGCGGTGCTGGAGGGCGTAGAGGCCGAAGTAGACGAGACGGGCGACGTCGTGCTCGGGAGCGAACACGCCGAAGACGCCGCAGGCGTCGCGGAGCGGGCGGTCGGGAATGCCACCGTCGACTGGAACGGCGAAGCCGCCCTGCATGGGTGTGCTGTCGTCAGGCAAGTCGGTCGGGCAGTGACTCGTAGGCGGCGCAGAGGGCGCTCACCGGGACCGAGAACAGCTCGTTCCCTGCCATGGTACACCGCAGGTCCTCTCCGGTCACGACGCCGATGCGGCGGTGGGGGACGTCGGCGAGGAGGGTCTCGAGGGTGCCGACGTCGTCCGCGGCGCAGGTGACGACGACCCGGGTAGGAGCCTCGCCGAAGAGGGCGAGGTCGGGCCGCCCGGCGGCGCCGGGCGGCTGCCCCGGCGCTGCAAGCAGCGCCTCGGGCAGCCCGATGTCGGCGCCGCGCCAGCGGCCCGCCGCGCCCGCCGCTTCGGGGTCGGCGTACCGGGTCCCGCCGTTCACGCCGCTGCCGATCGCGCACTCCGCAAGGGCGACGGCGAGGCCGCCCTCGGCGCAGTCATGGGCGCTCTTGAGGAGGCGGCGCCCGATGGCGGCGCGCAGCGCCGCCTGCAGGCGCCGCTCGGCCTCGAGGTCGACGTCTGGGATCCGGCCCTCGACCCTGCCGTAGTGCACTTTCTGGTACTCCGAGCCGTCTATCCAGGCGCCGTCCGGCCCCAACAGCAGGACGACGTCGCCCTCGTCCTTGAAGCTGTGGTCGATGTGCACGGAGACGTCGTCGTAGAGGCCCAGCATGCCGACCATCGGCGTCGGGTAGATGGCCTTGCCGAAGCTCTCGTTGTAGAAGCTGACGTTGCCGCTGACGACCGGCGTGTCGAGGGCCTCGCAAGCCTGGGCCATGCCCTCGACCGCCTGCTCGAACTGCCAGAAGATGTCGCCCTTCTCGGGGTTGCCGAAGTTCAGACAGTCGGTGACCGCGACCGGCAGGGCGCCGGCGCAGCTCAGGTTGCGCGCCGCCTCGGCGACGGCGGCCTTGGCGCCGCGATACGGGTCGAGGTAGCACTGGCGCCCGTTGCAGTCGTTGGTGAAAGCGATGCCGCGAGGCGTGCCCTTGATGCGCAGGACGGCGGCGTCGCCGCCCGGGATCTGCATGGTGTTCGCCTGGACGATGTAGTCGTACTGCTCCCAGGCCCAGCGCTTGTCGGCGACGTTCGGCGCGGCGAGCAGCTCCGCCAGCGCCGCGCCCAGGTCGGCCGCCGGCGGGTACCCGGCGTCGGTCACGGCGACCGGGTCGTCGACGAGGTACGCCGGCTTCACCGACGGGGTACGGACGATGGGCGCCTCGTCGGCCAGCCGGCGGGCCGGGATGTCGCCGACCACCTCGCCGTGCCACCAGATGCGCAGCATCTTCGTGTCGGTGACCTCGCCGATCACGGTGCAGTCGAGGTCCCAGCGCTCGCAGACCTCGCGCACGGCGGCGAGCTTCGCCGGCGCGACGATGCTCAGCATGCGCTCCTGGCTCTCGCTGATCATGATCTCCCAGGGTTCCATGTCGGCCTCGCGCAGCGGCACGCGGTCGGCGTGGATGTCAAGGCCGACCATGCCCTTGCTCGCCATCTCGGAACTCGAGCTGGTGAGTCCGGCGGCGCCGAGGTCCTGCATGCTCACCACGAGGCGGCCGTGCAGGAGCTCGAGGCAGGCCTCGATGAGTTTCTTCTCGGTGAACGGGTCGCCGACCTGGACGGAGGGGCGTTTCTCTTCGAGGGTCTCGTCGAACTCCTGGCTCGCGAGCACGCTGGCGCCGCCGATGCCGTCGCGACCGGTCTTGTTGCCGATGAGCACGACGTGGTTGCCGATGCCGGCCGCCTTGGCGCGCACGATCCCGTCGGCGCGCAGGAGGCCGGCCGCCATCGCGTTGACGAGGCAGTTGCCCTCGTAGCTGGGTTCGAAGTAGACCTCGCCGCAGACGGTCGGGATGCCGAGGCAGTTGCCGTAGTGGGCGATGCCGCCGACCACGCCGTCGAGGAGGTACCGCTGGCGCGGCTCGTCGAGCTCGCCGAAGCGCAGCGAGTCGCACGAGACGATCGGCCGCGCCCCCATCGTGAAGATGTCGCGCACGATGCCGCCGACGCCGGTGGCGGCGCCCTGGAAGGGTTCGACCGCCGACGGGTGGTTGTGGCTCTCGACCTTCATCGCCACGGCCCAGCCGTCGCCGACGTCGACGACGCCGGCGTTCTCGCCGGGCCCCTGGAGGACGCGCGGGCCGCTCGTGGGGAAGCGCGAGAGGACCGGCTTCGAGTGTTTGTAGCTGCAGTGCTCGCTCCACATCAGCGAGTAGACGGCGAGCTCGACATACGTCGGCTCGCCTCCCTGGATCTCGCAGATGTGCGCGTACTCGTCCGCGGTGAGCCCGAGCTTGACGGCGGCGTCGACGTCGGCGCGCCGGCTCACGTAGTCCGAAGTCATGCCTTCACCTCCGCGCGGCCCAGGGCGCTGTCGATCATCGCCTGGAAGATCGTGCGGCCGTCGGTGCCGCCGGCCATGTGGGCTTCGACCGAGTTCTCAGGGTGCGGCATCATCCCGAACACGTTGAAGGTCTCGTTGCAGATGCCGGCGATGTTCTCGACCGAGCCGTTGGGGTTCGCCGCGGGCGTGAGCTTGCCGTGGGCGTCGGCGTAGCGCAGGACGATCTGGCCGCGGGCCTTCATCTGCGCCAGCGTCGTCGGGTCGACGGCGTAGTTGCCCTCGTTGTGCTTGACGATGATGCGCAGCAGGTCGCCCTCGCGGCACGTGTGCGTGAAGGGTGTGGCGGGGTTCTCGACCCGCAGGTTCACGTAGCGGCAGACGAACTTGAGGCCCATGTTGCGCAGGAGCCCGCCCGGGAGCAGACCCGACTCGACGAGGATCTGGAAGCCGTTGCAGATGCCGATGACGAGGCCGCCGTCGGCGGCGAAGTCGCGGACGGCCTGCATGATCGGGCTGAAGCGGGCGATCGCCCCACAGCGCAGGTAGTCGCCGTAACTGAAGCCGCCGGGCAGGATGACGGCGTCGACGCCGGCCAGGTCGGTGTCCTTGTGCCACAGATACTGGGCGGTGGCGTCCGGGAAGGTGCTGATGGCGTGGTGGGCGTCGGTGTCGCAGTTCGAGCCGGGAAAGACGACGACGCCGAAGCGTACGCGGCCGGAGGCGGGTGACATCGCGCGCCTCATCCCTCGTCGACGGTGAAGGTGAAGTCCTCGATGATCGGGTTCGCGAGCAGCTTGCGGCACATCTCGTCGACCGTCGCCCTTGCCTGCTCGAGGGTCGTGCCCGGCGGAGGGTCTAGGCGGAACTCGATGAACTTGCCGATGCGCACGTCGCTGACGCCGCTGAAACCGAGGTTGGGCAGCGCCCGCTCGACCGTGGCGCCCTGCGGGTCGAGGATGCCCTTCTTGGGCGTGACGTAGACGCGGACGTTCATCGGCTCACCTGCCCGGAGACGCTGCGGGGACGGGATGAGTCTACCGGAAGAAGGGGCGGGATGCGCCGCCGTCCCGGCGGCGCATCCCGCCCTCCGTCACTCCGCCGCGACGCCGACGTGGCGGAGGATGAAGTCCACCGTCCGCCGTTCGTAGTCGACGCGATGTTCCATACCGCTGATCTCGTGTCCCTCGTCCGGGTAGATGAAGAACTCGCACTCGATGCCTCGCGCGCGAAGCTTCTCTGCGACCTCACCGATCTGCCTGGGGGGACAGCGGGGGTCGAGGGCGCCGCCGAGCATGAGCAGGGGCGCCTGCACACGGTCGAGGTGGTTGATGGGCGAGTAGTACTCGAGCTTGGCGCGGTCCTTCTCGATGTCGCCCGTGTTCTGGCGGTCCCACCAACGCAGGTCCTCGCGGATGTCCGGGTCGAGCTGCGCGTCGATGAAGTCGAAGAACGGCACCCCGGCGACCCCGCAGGCCCAGAGGTCCGGGAACTGCGTGAGCATCGCCATGGTGAGAAAGCCGCCCCAACTGCGACCCGTCACCGCGATGCGTCGCGGGTCGCAGCCCTGGCGGACGAGCTCGTCGTGGGCGGCGACGCAGTCGAGAGCCTCGCCCTGACCCATCAGCCAGCGGTTGGCGAGCTGCCAGCGTCGCCCGTAGCCGTCGCTCCCCCGGTAGTTGGGATGCAGCACGGTGACGCCGGCGGCGACGAACGCCTGGCGCAGCGCGTCCCACTCGTTGGCGTGGTGCCACGTCGGGCCGCCGTGGATGATGACGACGCCGGCGCCGGTGGGCTTCTCGGGCTCGACCAGGAGGCCGGGCACCTCCGCCAGGTGGTCCCAGCTCGTGAAGTGCACGTGGCGACCGCTCTTGAAGGGGAAGTCGCGCAGGTCCTCGGGCACGGACTCCGTGAGCCGGGTGTGGCTGCCGTCGGCGAGGTCGATCCTGTAGAGGTCGGCGGGGTGGTCCGGGGCGCTGAGCAGGCAGAAGAGGGACGTGCCGTCAGGATGGAAGCTCGGCTGGTAGTGGTTTCCCGGGCCGATGCTGACCTCGCGGAGCTCGCCGCTCGTCAGGTCGATCCAGAACAGCCCTGTCTCGGCATCGTGGTCGGCGAGGAAGGTCAGTGATCTGCCGTCCGGCGACCACGCCGGGGCGTGCGCGTCGCGTTCCGTTTGCCACACCCACGAGACGACGCCGCCGGCCACATCGTAGATGCCGATGGCGGGATGCTCGAACGGCCCGCCCGCGAAGGCGAGCATGCGCCCGTCGGGCGACCAGCGCGGCGGTCCGGCGAAAAAGCGTGGGCTGCCGCCGACGACGCGCAGGGCGCCGTCCTCGAGGTGCAGGAGGAAGGCCGCGGTGTCCTGGCCCTCTGTCGCGGCTCCGAACGCGAGTCGGCGGCCGTCGGGCGACCAGGACGGTGAGCTCTCCATGTACTCGTTCCGGGTCAGGAAGCGGACGTCGCGCGCTTCAGGTGATGGTGCGGCCGGCATCACGGCGACGTGGTACGCGGATCCGTCGAAGGCGCTCATGGCGATCGTTGCGCCGTCGGGCGAGACGTCGAAGTCGGGGAGGGGGGACAAGTCCGGCGTGTCCGGGAGGAGGTTCTCGCAGGCGCCTGTGGCGAGGTCGACGCGCCAGATGTCGAAGCACTCCGAGCCGCGGTCATCACAGGCGAAGTAGAGGCTCTTCCCGTCGCGCGAGAACCGGGGGCAGCAGCACGCGTCGCTGAGGTCGCCGACACGGCGTGGCTCACCGTTCGGGAGCTCCTTGAGGAAGACCTGCCAGTCGCCGTCGCGGTACCACTGGAACGCCAGCATGCTGCCGTCGGGTGACACGTCGTACCCCCGGTAGTCGGTGCCGACGGCCGGGAGCACGGCCAGACGATCGATGAGAGTGGTTTCCACGCGGTCCCTCCTTGCCGGATTCATGACTAGGATACCGCGTCGCGACGGTCACACCTGTCACGACGCTCGTGACGGCCGCCGTCGCACCGGCGTGGGGCTGGCGTCCTTTCCACCCATGGGTGCTTGACACGGGTGGTGAGGGGGCGCCGCGCAGTGGCCGTTCTCCACCTGGCGGCCGACGACGCGGCGCCCCGGTTGCCCTACAGTGGACGGGCCACGATCGCCGGCGGAGCAAGCGCTCTCCCGCCCACCGGAGATCAGGGTCACCCGGCAGCAGCCGGAACGATGGTCGGTGACACCTGGTCAAGGGAGGCTTCGCTGTGGTCCACCCCGACGCCGACGAGGCGACCGGCGCCTTCTGCGGCGCTTCCCGTTCATCCTTCTTCTATGCCCCCCACCCCCATCCCTCCAGGGGGGCCGGCGGCCCGCGCGAGCGGGCCGCCGGCCGGGTCCTCGCGGGCGGCGGCCTCCCCCGCCGCCGCCCGCGCGCAGTCCTTCTCGAACCCGACCCAGTCGTGCGGCTGGCGGCCGAGGCCGCCGTGCGCAAGCTCGGCTTCGAGCCGGGTCTGGCGCCGGCGCGGATCGTCTTCGTCGACCTGGCCGGACTGGGCGCCTGCCCGTGTGCGCAGGGCGACGGCCGCGGCCTCATCATCGGCTACGTCACGGGGCGGCCGCTCACCGCCGCGGCCCACGCCGCGCACGGCTGCTGCACCCAGGTCATGGAACTGGTGGCGCTGCGTGACGGTCCCGCGTTCCGGGTGCTCGCCGTCCCGCCGGCGCTCGAGGCGGCGCGGCTGACCACGCGCGAGGCGGACGTCCTCGCGCTGGTCCTTGCCGGGGCGTCCGACCGGCGGATCGCGGCGGCGCTCGGCATAGCGCCGTCGACGGCGCGCACGCATGTGCGCGCCGTCCTGCGCAAGACCGGCGTCGGCAGCCGCCGCGAGCTGCGGCGTCGCGACGGGCGGGACGTGGCGGGCGCCCCCATCAAGTGGCCGGTTCCCGTCCCGCCGCCCGCCGAGCGGCCGCTCGCCACGGCGCCATTCGCCCTCGCGCCGCTCGCGCCGGCGTCGCCGTCAGGTTTGCGCGCTTCCGACGCCCAGGTTCGTCGAGCTTCGCCCTCTCGTTCGGCCGGCGTCGCTCAGCGATAATGAGCGGTGTCGATGCGGCGCCGCAGGGGAGCGGGTCGCCAACGCCGACCGAGGGGGCCGACCATGCATGCCGAGGTCCACGTCCTGACTGCGGACGAGGCGGCACAGGTCCACGAACGCACGCTCAAGGTGCTCTCGGAGCGCGGCATGCGCGTCGACCCCGACGAGGGCCGCCGCGTGCTCGCCGCGGCTGGAGCACAGGTCGACGAGGCGACGCGCATAGTGCGCTTCCCGCCGGCCCTCGTCGAAGAGGCCGTGCATCTCGCCCCCAGGCAGTTCGCCCTCGGTGGCCGCCGCGACGACTTCTCCTTCCCGCTCAACGCCGGCCGGTTCACGCTCCTTGCCGACGGCGGGGCGACGACGGTCCTCGACCGCAAGACGGGCGAGCGCCGCGCGCCCACGCGCGAGGACTGGCTCGAAGCCACGCGCATCATCGACCACTTCGACGACGTCGGCCTCTACTGGTCGTTGTGCGAGCATCCGCTCGCGGATCAAGGCCCGCAGGGACTCGTCGCGTACATGACGGACGTCTTCGCGACGTTCGGCAAGCACGTGCAGGAGTCGTTCGGCGATCCTGCGCTGGCGCCCTGGGTGCTCGAGGTCTGCGATATCGTCTTCGGGGGGCGGGAAGAGGTGCGTCGGCGTCACCCGCTCTCGTTCCTCATCACGCCGACCTCGCCGCTGATCATCGAGGCCGGGTTCACAGGGACGTGGCTGGCCATGCGCGGTTGGGACATCCCCGTCGCCGTCATGCCGATGCCCCTCATGGGGGCGACGGCGCCGGGCAGCCGTCTCGGCACTTTGCTGGCCGCCAACTGCGAGACCATCGGCACACTCTGCCTCGTGCAGGCGGCCGCGCCCGGCACGCCGTTCATCTACGCGCCGGTGCTGGCGACCATGGACCCGCGCACCGGTCGCTACGGCGCCGGCGCGATCGAGCAGGGCGCGCTCAGTCTCGCCGCCATCGACATGGCGCGCTTCTACGGGCTGCCGGTCGAGGCCTCGGGCTCGAGTACCGACGCCTTCGAGCCCGGGGCGCAGGCCGCATACGAGAAAGCGGCCCTCGGGCTCATGGTGACGCTCGGCTGGCCGGACGTCCTCGTGGGGCCGGGCCTGCTGGGCGGCGCCATCATGCTCAGCCTGGAGCAGCTCGTCATCGATATCGAGATCTTCCGCCGCGCCCGCCAGGCTCGCAGCGGCGTGCCGGTGATCGCCGGCCTTTGGCTCGACGACGTCCTCACCAGGGTGGGTGCGGGCGGCAGCTTCATCGGTGAGCCGTCGACGCGGCACAACGTGCGCGCCGGCGAGTGGCTGCTCAGCGACTTCGGCAACCGCGACTCGTTCGAGGCGTGGCGGGCCGCCGGCCGGCCGACCGTAGTGGACGAGGCCCGCGTCCAGGTCGAACAGATCCTGGCTACGCACGAGCCGCCCGGTCTGGACGACGGGACGGCGCGCGCCCTCAAAGAGCTCGAGCGGCGCGCCGCCGAGTCCTGACGGCGCGCCGTCGAACGCCGAAAACGCAGAAGACCGGCGCGAGCTTTGAGACTCTCGCGCCGGCCCGCTCCCACGCCTCAGGCCGACAAGCCGCGCAGCCCCGAGGCGAGGAACCACGTCGCCATGGCGAAGAGCAGCGCGGCGGCCACGCCGATCATCACGCGGTAGCCGCGGGCGCTGATCCAGCGGCGCCCGGCGGAGATCGCAGCGCTCACGGCCGCGTACCAGGTGAGGTCGCCGAGGATGTGGCCGACGTAGAAGGCGACGAGGGCGGCGACGCCGACCGCGTACGCCTTGGTCAGCAGTCCCAGGCCGACCGTCGCCCACCAGATGCTCCAGTACGGGTTCGCGAGGCTCGAGACGACGCCCCCGAACACGGTGCGGGCGCGACCCTTGCGGTCGCCGTCGACGTCCCAGTCGATCTGGGCGCTGTCGCGCAGGACGGCGACCGCCATGCTCGCGCCCATGACGGCGAGCATGACGCCTCCGGCGATGGAGAGCGCCACTTGCACGTCAGCGCGGGCGAGGACGGGGCCAAGGCCGACGACGAGGGCCACGATCAGGGCGAGCTCGAGGATGCCGTGTCCGAGCACGACGAGCGGGCCGGCACGCGCTCCGTGGCGGGGCGTCTCGGCGACCACGACGGCCAGCATCGGCCCCGGCATCAGGGCGCCCGAGTAGGCGACGAACAGGGACGAGAAGAAGATGACAGCGACGTCCTGCACGGGGACCGTGAGCTCGGGTGCTGTCCTTGACCGCACGCGGCCTACGGCCGGATGACGACGGTCATGCCCAGCGCCACCTGGTCGAAGAGGTCCTCGACGTCGGGGATGTGCATGCGGATGCACCCGTGCGAAGCATGGGTGCCGACCGAGGCGTCGTCGGGCGTGCCGTGGATGCCGACACCGGGCGCCGACGTGCCGATCCAGCGCGTGCCGAGAGGGTTCTCGATGCCGGGCGGGATGGGCTTCGAGTCCTTCGCCCATTCCGAGTCCGGCGGGTACCAGGTCGGGTCCTCCACCATGGTGACGATCGCGTACGTCCCGACGGGGGTCGGGTAGGCGCTCTGCCCCGCGGCGACCCGGTACGTCGCGATCCTGTCGCCGGCCCGGTAGACGGTCAGGGTCAGGTCCGACAGGTCGATGACGATACGGCCGCCGAGGGCTGTCAGGGTAGCGCCTTCGACGCGCCCGCTGACGGGGAGGCCGTACCGTTCCTGGAAGGCCTCGACCGCCCGGCTGGTGGTCGTATCGTAGCGCCCGGTGACCGCGCCGTCGTACAAGCCGCGAGAAGAGAGGAGCTCCTGCACGTCGCGGACGTCACGGCCGCGGGCACTGGGCCACAGGGCGGCGACGCCCAGTCGCTCGGTGCTGTCGACGACGAACACCCGGCGCTCACGCGCCACGTTGCCTCCCCGGTCCATGGCCGTCACGACCAGGGTGTGTCTGCCCTGTGCCAGCTTGACGAAGCGCAGGCGCGCGTCGCCGGCGGGGCCGGCGACGCGCAGCGGTCCGCCATCCAGCCGGGCAGTGAGCTTCGGGGGCGGGCCGGTGTCTGCGGCGACGGCGCGAAGCGTGAACGTCGCCCGGTGGACCGTCTTGTGGACCGTGCCGAGCCGGAGTGTCGGCACCGTCGCGTCGACATAGGCGCGCAGCGTCGTCGCGGTGACGTTCCCGGCCGCGTCGGTGACCTCGATCGCGAGGGTCACGGCGCCAGGAGTCAGTTCGGGGCTCGCGATGAAGCGGCCGGTGGCATCCGCATACGTCACCACCGGCCTCGCCCCGCCCTTGACCCGGACCTTCGCCCGGGGTTCGGTGGAGCCGGTCAGCCGGGGCGGGTCCGTAGCCAGCGTCCCGTCCGCGCAGGCCGGGTCGAGTTCGACCAGCGGCCCCGCCGTGTCGACGGTGAACGAGAAGCGGTCGTCCAGCCGGCGACGCAGCAGGTTTGAAGAGTCGGCGAGCACGGCGACCTGGTGCAGCCCGTCGTCGAGCTCCAAGCCGGTGATGGTGACGCGCTCCCCGTCGCGCGTGACGTCGCCGGTGACGTCGACGCCGTCGAGGCTGATGCGCAGGCCGTCCAGGCCGTCGAGGCCGTGGATGCGGAGGACGATGTGAGGCGAGGACTGATTGACGTAGCCGCTTCGTACGGGCGACACGACCGTCACGCGCGGCAGTCCCGCAAGCTCGTAGGTGAAGGCGCCGGCGAGCACCGCGACGGCGGTGACGCCGGCGTAGCCGAGTTTGCGGCGTATGGAGCCGGTGCGGTAGATCCGGCGGTCGGCGATCGGCATGCGGGCGTCCCTGTCGGTGCTGTCGCTGCGTCCCCTTGCGGGTGTCGCCGCGGGTGACGCTTCCGGTAGGCCGCGGGCGACGCGCGAGAAGAGTATACCCGCGTAGACGACGGCCGCCGGGCAGCCGAGTTCCCGCAGGGCAGGAAATCGGCGTCCCGCGCCAAATGCCCCAGCATGCACGAAGGGCTTGACGCGCTCCTCGGGATGTTGCAGAGCTGCAGCCTCGGCCTGGTCGTCGTGAACATCGACAATGGCGTCGGCGCTGGCGTGACCGCGGCGATGATCGCCCGCGCCGCCACGGGCGCATGAAGCGTCTCCCGTTCATCTTGCGCGACCACCGCGAGCAGTTGCGCGAGCGCTGGCTCGCGGCGTTGGCGGAGGCGAACGCCGGCGAAGACTACCGGGAGCTCGTCGCGAGCCCGGTCGGCGACCGCTTCCTGCGCAAGCTCGTCGACGACCTTGTCGCGCTGAGCGAAGCTGAACCCTATGAGCTGCCGGCGCTGCGGCGTCGCCTGCACGAGGACGCCGCCTGCGAGGCGGAGCATCGCCTTGGGCTGGGTTTCGCGCGCCTCGACCTCGTCAAGGGCTGGCAGGGCGTCCTCGCCGCCGCCATCGACGTGCTCGAGGACGCGGTCGCACTCGGCGAGGCGCCGTCGCCGGGCGAGACCCTCCTCGAGTTCAAGGGGTTCGCATCTCTGCTCGACCACCTGGTGCGCGTCACGATGACGACGCCGGCGCCGGCGGAGGGCGGGTGAAGCGCGGCGAGTTTACTCGCTGCGCACCCGCCGCTAAGCTTGCCCGCTATGGTCCGACTGGCCCTGATCTTCGGCGGCCGCTCCGCCGAGCACGAGATCTCGCTGGCGTCGGCGCGATTCGTCGTCGGCGCCCTCGACCCCGGGGAGTATGAGCTCGTCCCCATCGGGCTCTCGCGCGAGGGCCGGTGGGTGCGGCCGCACGACCTGCAGGCGGCGCTGCGCGACGGTCTCGAGGCGACGCCGTGCGACGACGTCGAGCTCGTCGTCGATCCGGCGGGCCCCGGCCTGCGCGTCGGCGACGAGCTCATCACGCCCGACGTCGTCTTCCCGATCCTGCACGGCACGTTCGGCGAGGACGGCACCATCCAGGGACTGCTGGAGTGCGCCGGCCTCGCCTACACGGGGGCCGGCGTCGCGGCGAGCGCCGTGGGCATGGACAAGGAGCTGATGAAGGCCGTGTTCGCGGCCGCCGGCCTGCCCCAGACGCAGTACCTCGCCTTGCGCGACGGCGAGCGGACTGGACCCGGGGCCGTCGCCGCCGTGGAGGCGTGCCTCGCCTACCCCGTGTTCGTCAAACCGTGCAACCTCGGGTCGAGCGTCGGGATGACGAAGGCCCACGACCGCGGCGAGCTCGCTCCTGCGTTGGAGCTCGCCGCGCGGTACGACCGAAAGGTGATCGTCGAAGCGGCGGTCGACGGCCGGGAGTTCGAGTGCAGCGTGCTCGGCAACGAACACCCGAGGGCATCGGTCCCCGGTGAGGTCGTACCGGCGAACGAGTTCTACGACTACGAGGCCAAGTACACCGACGGCATGATGGCCTTCACGATCCCGGCCATCCTCGAGCCGGGGCAGACGGAGCAGGTCCGCGAGCTCGCCGTGCGCGCCTACACGGCGATCGACTGCGCCGGGTATGCGCGCTGCGACTTCTTCCTCGAGCGCGCCACGGGACGCGTGCTCGTGAACGAGATCAACACCATCCCGGGCATGACGGCGATGAGCGCCTTCCCGCGCCTCTGGGAGGCATCGGGCCTGGGGAACCGTGAGCTCCTCGACGAGATCGTCCGGCTGGCGCTGCAGCGCCACGCCGTGCGCCGCGACCTGTCGACTGCGCACTGACCGCGGTCGCCCATCGCGCCGCGAGTCCGGGCAGGGGCGTCGGTCTCATCCATAGACCAGTCCCATCCACAAGTCCGCTTCGGCCTTGAGCGTCCTCGTGAGTGCGCCAGACCCTATGAGGTCGTGCGCGTGATCGTCGGGTTCTCGACGTCGCGCACCCAGTCCTTCAGGCCGGCCACGTAGCCGAGGTAGTGGAAGAGGTACGTGTCGGCCCTGTACCGGACGGTGACGGTGAACGAGCGCGTGTCGGGTCCCGTCCCTGCGCTCGAGCTGAAGTCCAGGAACTCACCGCCGTTGTCCTGGACGAACGTCCTCGCCGCCTTTTCCGCCAGGTCGATCCTGCCCGTTTCGACGTACTTCTGCTTGGCCTCGCTTCCTGCGTCTGCGGCGTCGCCCCGTGCGTCCCGCTGGGCGGTGAAGATGGCGAAACCGTCGAGCATCACCGCCATGACGATGGCGACGGTGAGGAAGATCCAGAATGCTTCGCGGATGAGTCCTTGCTGGCGGCGCCGCTCCGGCGCGGGCATGGCGGCCTCCCTGGCGGCCGGGGTGACTGTCTCAGGACACACCTGTTCCTCTCTCGTCGGCGTTGTCCTTCGGCTCGGCATCGGCCGCCTCCTTCCGGTGCTCCACTTCGGGATGCTGCTTGAGGCGCAGGCAGACGACGGCGATGTCGTCGGCGGGGACCTGCGAGGTGAACTCTCTCGCCCGCTCGAAGAGGTGAGCGACGACCTCGGCGGCGGGGTGGTCGTGCATGCCGGCGAGGACCCCGGGCAAGGCGTCCTCGAAGAACCCGCCGTGCGCGTCGCGCAGCTCGCTGAGGCCGTCGGTGAAGAAGACGACGCAGTCGCCGGGCCCGAGCGCCACCGTCTCGGACGGGTACGGCGCGAGCGCTGCCTCGAGGTCGACGCCGATCGCCGGGGCGGTCAGGAGGAAGGGGCGCTCGACGTTCGTCGCGCGCACGACGAACGGTGAAGGGTGGCCTGCCGTGGCGAGCTGGAGTCTGCCCCGACGCACGCCGACGAGGGCGAAGAGCGCGGTCACGAAGCTCTCGCCGCCGAGCTCGCCGAGCATCGCGTTGTGCAGCTCTTGGAGGGCGGCGCCCGGTCGCGTCGGCCACGAGAGCACACCGCCGCTCAGTGCCGCCCGCAGGACGTACTTGACGACCAGCGTGGTGGCGACGGCGTCGACGCCCTTCCCGGCGACGTCGCCGATGACGAGGGCGAGGTGCCCGTCGGTGCGGCTGTAGAAGTCGACGAAGTCGCCGCCCCGGCCCGCGCCGTGGCTCGCCGAGCGGTAGGCGACGGCGATGTCGAGCCCCGGGATCTCCGGGGGGTCGAGGGGCAACAGCCGGTCCTGGAGGCGCTGCGCCATGTCGGCCTGGTTCTGGCAGAGGATCGCGTGGTCGAGGGCGGCGCCGGCCCGTGCCGCGAGGGCGGCCAGCGCCTCGAGGCGCTGGCCGCCCAACGGTACGCCGGCGCCGCGCACGACGAGCGCGCCGACGGCGCGCTCGGCGGCGAGGAGCGGGAAGACGAGGACGCGCGCGCCGGCGGTCGCCGGCGCGCGCGTCCTCACTCCCTCGTCCAACGCCGCCCGCTCCCGGGCGTCCAATCTGTCGACGACCGGCCGACCGGGGCCGTCGAGCCGCACGGCGACGGTGTCGGCGCTCGCGGTGAGCGCGCGGGCGCGCGCGGCCGCTTCAGAGAGCACGCCGTCGGGATCGAGAGAGGAGAGCTCGCGTCCCCCGACGAGCGCTTCCATGACGAGACGCTGGTCGGCCTCCGCTCGCTCCACGCCGGCCAGGGCCTGAAGTCGTTCTGCAGCTCTGTCGGCGATCACCTTCAGGCGACGGAGGTCGTCGGCCCCATAACCGTTCTCCCGGTCGCCGACCTCGAGGAACCCGGTCGGCTTGCCTCCCACGTCGCCAAGGGGGACGCAAGCCGAGTGCGCGGGACGGGACGCTGAGCCCCGGTCCGTGGCGCTGGGCTCGGCCGCGTCGTGCTCCCGTGCGTCGCTCGCCGCCGCGTCATGATCCCTTGTGCTGCGCTCTGCCGTGCCCTGCTCCCCTGCGCTGCCCTCCGCCGCGTCCTCGCGCCGGCCGGTGACATCGTCGCGGATCAGGGGCATCGCTGACGCGCAGACTCTCCCGGGGACGCCGACGCCCAGGGGCCACCGCTGCTCGAGCCTGATCCAGCCGTCACCCACGTGGAACCACTCGCTGGCCGTCGCCGCTTCGTCGTCGCACAGGCCGGCGATCCCTCGGGGAGACGACGTGATGCGGCATGCGGCCTCGACCGCGGCGCGGAGGAGCGCTTCAACGCCCGTGGCCGCCTCCACGGCGGCGAGACTCTCGAGTGCGGCCAGTACCGGGTCCCGCGGATCGAGCCGTTCGGGGTCCTGCGGGTCAAGCCGCTCGGTCATGGCCAGTCCTTCGTCTCAGTGGCGGGCGTTCGTGCCGGCCGCTCGCGCGAAGTGGACGGCGCCGGTGCTGCGCACTCGGGCGGCGCCGGTACTGCGCCGTCTCCGCGGCGCCGCACGTTCAGCGCCGTCCCTCCGCGAGCCGCGTGGCGAGGAGCGCCTGCAGGCCGATCCCGCCGGCCGCGAGCACCAGCGCAAGGTCGACGGGCAGACCGACGACCAGGGTGATCACGGCGACGGCGGCCGTCCAGACGGCCGTCATCGGGGCGACGTCGCGCACGAGGCGGCGGCGGAGGCCGAGCCACATGAGACGCCGGCGCATCGCCGGGGCGCGCTCGTGGTCGTCGAGGTACGCCGACCCACGCTCGTGGAGGCGCGCCGTGAGGTCGGCGCCGTCGGGGGCGTACAGCCGGCAGCGGAACGAGAGGCTGCCCGCCGCGCGCAGCACGGCGTGTCGTGTGCGGCTGAAGTGCTCGACCAGCGAGAAGAAGCGGTCGTCGTTCGACAGCCGTCCCGTCGCGAGACGAACGTCGAGGAACAGCAGGTTCGCGACGGGGTCGAACTTGATCTCCGCCTGCCAGTCCCTGCTGTCGAAGAAGTCGCTGAGGAACCGGTCGAGGTCTGCGGGCAGACGCTCGACGTCCGGTCGCGTCGTCGTCTTCATGTCGGCATTGTACCTGTCGCGGTCGGTCGCCATCCGGCGATGCAGTAGAATGCGTTGTCCGTTCAGCGCTCATCCCATCCCGGAGGTACACACGTCGTGAAGATCGCCGTCATCGGCCTGGGATATGTCGGGCTCCCTCTGGCGATGGTGTTCGCCGATGCGGGGAACGAGGTCGTCGGCATCGAGGCGGCGTCTGAGCGTTGCGCCCAGGTCAACGCCGGCGAGAGCTACATCCAGGACGTCTCCTCTGCCGATCTCATGAGGGTCCACGAGGCAGGCCTCATGCGCGCCACGCCCGACTATGCGGCCGTCGAGGAATGCGCGGCGGTCGTCATCTGTCTTCCGACACCGCTCAACGCGAACCGTGAGCCCGACCTCACTCTCGTCAAGGAGGCCGCTCACGCGCTGGCCGGACATCTGCGGCGCGGCCATCTCGTGACCCTCGAGAGTACGACGTATCCGGGCACGACGCGGGACGTGCTGGCGCCGATCCTCGAAGAGGGTTCGGGTCTGCGCGCCGGCGTCGACTTTCACCTCGCCTTCTCGCCCGAACGCGTCGACCCGGGACGGACCGACTTCACCACGAGGAGCACGCCGAAGGTCGTCGGCGGCCTCACTCCAGCCTGCACGCAGAAGGCGCTCGACGTCTACGGGACGGCCATCGAGCGCCTCGTCCCGGTCAGCACGCCCGAGGTCGCCGAGATGACGAAGCTGCTCGAGAACATCTTCCGCAGCGTCAACATCGCGCTCATGAACGAGCTCGCCATGCTCTGCGACCGCATGAAGATCGACGTCTGGGAGGTCATCGACGCGGCGGCGACCAAGCCGTTCGGCTTCATGAAGTTCCAGCCCGGCCCCGGTCTGGGGGGCCACTGCATCCCGGTCGATCCCTATTACCTGAGCTGGAAGGCGCGCGAGTTCGACTTCTGGACCGAGTTCATCGAGCTGGCCGGCAAGGTGAACGAGAACATGCCCTACTTCTGTGTCGAGAAGCTCCATCGGGCGCTGAACACGCGTCACAAGAGTCTGAACGGTGCGAAGGTCCTGGTGCTCGGCGTGGCCTACAAGGCCGACATCGACGACCTCCGCGAGTCGCCGGCGCTCAAGGTCATCCGCAGTTTGCGCGGCCACGGTGCCGAAGTCGCGTACCACGACGCCTATGTGCCTGAGCTCGACGAGTTCGGCTTGACCTCGGTCGAGATCGGTGACGTGAGGACACTGTCGGCCTACGACGCGGTCGTGATCGTCACGGCGCACACCGCGGTCGACTACCGCGCCGTCGTCGAACAGGCGCAGCTCGTCGTCGACCTGCGCAACGCTACCGCCGGCATCCCGAGCGCCGGCAACGTCTGGAAGCTGTAAGGCACGGGAGGTCTTGTGAACGACGAGAAGGTCCGCGTCGGCGTGGTCGGTCTCGGCTACTGGGGGCCGAACCTCGCGCGCAACTTCGATCGCCTGGCGAACGCCGAGCTCGCCTACTGTTGCGATCTCGACGAAGCCAATCTGGTCAAGGCGCGCGAGCTGTTCCCGAACGTCTTGGCCACCGACGACTTGGGGCGGCTGCTCGGCGACGACGCCCTCGATGCGGTGGTCGTGGCGACGCCGGTGCCGGCGCACTACGCTCTCGGCAAGCGCGTCCTCGAGGCCGGCAAGCACGCCTTCATCGAGAAGCCCATCGCGCTGAAGGCCGACGAGGCCGAAGACCTGCTCGTCACGGCCGAGGCCAAGGGCCTCAAGCTCATGGTCGGCCACCTGCTCGAGTACCACCCGGCCGTGGCCAAGATGAAGGAGCTGATCGACGCCGGCGAGCTCGGCCGCGTCTTCTACGCATACGCCAACCGCCTCAACCTGGGGAAGGTGCGTAAGGACGAGAACGCCCTCTGGAGTCTGGGGCCACACGACATCTCGGTGATCAACTACCTTACCGGCGAGGAACCCGAAGAAGTCTCGGCGCGCGGCGAGTGCTACCTGCAGGACGACGTCGAGGACGTCGTCTTCGGCTACATCCGCTACCGCAGCGGCATGGTCGGCCACCTGCATTTGAGCTGGCTGGACCCGCACAAGTCGCGCAAGATCACCGTCGTCGGCGAGAAGAAGATGGTGGTCTTCGACGACATGGAGGCCGACCGCAAGGTGACCGTCTACGACAAGGGCGCCACGACGACGCGCACGAAGTTCGAGACGTACGGCGAGTTCGTCACCCTGCACTTCGGCGACATCCACATCCCTCGGATCGGCAATGACGAGCCCCTGCGCATCGAGTGCCAGCACTTCGTCGACTGCATCTTGAACGACGAGCAGCCGCGCAGCGACGGTCGCGACGCGCTCAACGTGGTCCGCGTGCTCGAGGCCATGGAGCGCAGTCTGCGCGAGGGCGGCCGGCCGGTGAAGACGACGGAGCTCTGACGGCGGCTGGGCTGCGCCGGCCGCCGTCCCCGACCGTCCCCGCGTCAGGAGGCGCACCATGACGCTGCATCCCTCGGAGCTCGGCGCGAACTTGCGGCTCGGCGACGGCGTCGTCGTCGGTGAGCGCGTCACGTTCGGCGCCAACGTGATCGTCTTCGACGACACGGTGATCGGCGACGGTTGCTTCATCCAGGACGGCGCCGTGCTCGGCAAGGCGCCGTCCCTGGGGCCGACGTCCACGGCGAAGCGCGGCGAGCTCGCGCCGTTGGTCCTCGGCGCCGGCTGCGTGATCAGCACCGGCGCCGTCGTCTACCGCGGCGCGACCCTTGGGGCCGGGTGCATCCTCGGCGACTACGCCGGCGTCCGTGAGCGCTGCGCGCTCGGCGACGGCGTCGTGGTCGGGCGCGGCACCGTGGTCGAGAACGACACTGTCATCGGCGACCACACGAAGATCCAGACCAGCGCCTACATCACTGCATACATGACCATCGAAGACCACTGCTTCATCGCCCCGTGCGTGCACACGACGAACGACAACTTCATGGGTCGCACCGAGAAGCGTCATGCGCTCATCAGGGGAGCGACCATCCGCCGCGGCGCCCGCGTGGGCGGCGGCGCTGTGCTGTGCCCCGGGATCGAGATCGGCGAGGAGGCCTTCATCGCCGCCGGCGCCGTCGTGACCAAAGACGCGCCGGCACGCAAGGTGCTCATGGGCGTGCCGGCGCGGGTCGTGCGCGACGTCCCCGAGGAGGAGCTGCTCGAGAACCAGTGAGCGGCGGCCGTTCGCAGCGCCGCGCGTCGGCTGAACTGGGCTCAGACTCCGCCTTGGGGCGTGAGCCTGAACACGGGATGGCATCATTACACTGTCCACGGCGCCCGTCCGGGAAGGTAGACTCTGTCGCTGCTGAAGTGCCACCGAGGAGGAGCCTCATGAAGTACCGCTGCACCGCATGCGACTACATCTACGATCCCGAAGCCGGCGACCCCGACGGCGGGATCGAACCCGGGACCGCCTTCGAGGACCTGCCGGACGACTGGGTCTGCCCGGACTGCGGGGCTGAGAAGGACATGTTCGAGCCGGTCGAGGACTAGCTCCCGTCGACAGTCCCGGGTGGCGGCGTCCACTCGGGGACAGAGCCCCCCGGCGTCGGGCAGCGGCGTCGCTCTTCCTGTGAGTGGCGTACAATCGAGTCATCCGACGAGGCGAGGTCTCCATGGGCGTGCTCGAGCTCAAGAACGTGTCTTTGACGCTGGGCGGCAAGCCGGTGCTCAACGACGTCACGGTCGACTTTTGGGAAGGGCACGTCCATGCCCTGATCGGACCGAACGGGGCCGGCAAGTCGACGCTTGCAAGCGTCATCATGGGGCTTCCCGGCTACACCGACATCACCGGCGACATCCTGCTTGACGGCGAACGCATCAACGACTTGCCCGTCCACGAACGGGCGCGGCGGGGGATCACGCTCGCCTGGCAAGAGCCGGCGCGTTTCGAGGGCCTGCGCGTCGATCGCTTCGTCCTCGCCGGGGCCAAGGACAAGAGCACCGACACGGCGCGCAGAGTCCTCGCCCGCGTCGGCCTTGACCCGGACAAGTACATGCAACGCGCCGTCGACCGCACCCTCTCAGGCGGCGAACGAAAGCGCATCGAGCTGGCCTCGATCCTCGCCATGGAGCCGCGCATCGTCCTTATGGACGAGCCCGACTCCGGCATCGACGTCGAGGCCCTCGGGCGCATGTTCGACGTCCTCGTCGACTTCAAGGAGAGGGGCGCGACGGTCGTCATGATCACGCACAGTGAGGAGGTGCTCAAGCACGCCGAGCACGCTTTCCTCATGTGCAACGGCACCATCCTCGACAAGGGTCCGGTGGACCGTATCGACGGCTATTTCGCCGGCCATTGCATGCCCTGCGGGCATACCAACGAGCCCGACGCGGGGGAGCTCCAGGGGGCGTTCGAGTGAGCCGCGCAGTGAGGCGCGCAGTCTTCGGCCAGGGGGCGCATCGGTGAGTCCTACGCAACAGCAGATCGAGACGGCGCGCGAACTGCTCGCCAGCCTCGGCGCCTTCGGCGCCCACATCAGCGGCGACGATGTGGCCCATCTCGAGGTCCACGGCAACGAGGTCGTCGGCGCCCACCTGGTGCCGGGCCTGGAGGTCGATGCCGAGCAGCTCGACGACGGCGTCGAGGTCCACATCCGTGTCAAACCGGGTGCCCGTATCGCCAAGCCCATCCATTTCTGCTTCGGGATGCTGCCCGAGGAGGGCCTGCAGCACATCGTCATGGACGTCGAGGCGGGGGAGGACTCCTACGCCGCGGTCCAGGCCCATTGCACGTTCCCCAACGCCGTCGACATCACCCACACGATGGACGCCGAGGTGCGGCTCAAGCCGGGGGCGACGTACGAGTACTTCGAGCGGCACCTCCATGGCAGGGAGGGCGGCGTCATCGTCGTCCCCAAGTCGAAGGTCTACGTCGGCGAGGGCGCCCACTTCAAGACCGAGTTCGAGCTCATCAAGGGCCAGGCGGGCGTGATCGACTTCGACTACGACGTAGACTGCGACGCCCACAGCTTGCTCGACATGATCACCCGCATCTGGGGACGAGGGAAGGACCGCATCAGTGTCCGCGAGGCGGCGCGCCTCAACGGCGAGGACGCTCACGCCGTCCTGCAGAGCCACATCGCCGTCAAGGACGAGGCCGTCGCCGACGTCAACAACTCGCTGGCGGCGAACGCCGCCGGGGCCCGTGGGCACGTGGACTGCAAGGAGATCGTGCAGGGGGCGGCGGTCGCCAAGGCAGTGCCGATCGTCGAGGTCCGCCACCCGCGGGCGCACGTCACACATGAGGCCGCGATCGGGAGCGTCGACAGCAAGCAGCTGCAGACGCTCATGGCGCGCGGCCTCGACGAGGACAAAGCGACCGACCTGATCATCGAAGCGCTGCTGGGCTGAGGACGCGGCGGCGCCGGTCGATCGCGGCGTGGCGCTTCAGTCGAGTGGCGCCGCGAGCGGGGCGAGCGATTCCGCGACGGCGACGAGCTCGTCCGCCGTCGCGTCGCCGGCCACGGTGACGACGACCTTCTCGCCGGCGACCGAGGCCGGCGCCACGACCCAGAGGTGGGGATACGCCCATGCCCCGGCGACGACGTGCGCCCGCAGGCCCGACAAGGCCCCGCCGCGCGGCGTGACGGCGCGGGGCCGGACGCGCATCAACAGCCACGCGTATGTGGTCTCGAACGGGTCTTCGACGATGCGGGGTGCCGGCGCCCGTCCACTCCTTGACCTCGGTCAGACGGGCGCCGGCCGCGGCGAAGGCGAGCGTCCGCGTGCCCTCGCCCCAGGCGTCCGGTCCCTTGACGGGGCTGCGCTCTGCCCAGTTTCCGGTGGCGTCCATCCAGACCCGCGTCGACGTCTCGACCAACCCGTTGCGCGTGTCGCCGCCGAGCGCGTCGCGCTGGACGATGAGGCCGCTCAGGGTCATGAGGCCGTCGAGGGCTTTGACGGTGCGGGTGACGACGTCGGCGGCGCCCTGTCGGCGTGCGCCGCGCCCTTCGCGTACTCGCCGTGTGCCGAGCCATGCGCGCCTCCGCCCGGATCCCTGTCGGCCAGCGTTTGGCGCAGCACGGCGCGGGCTGCGTGGAGCCGTGAGGCGACCGTGCCGACCGGGACGCCGACGATCTCGCTGACGTGAGCATAGTCGAAGTCGGCCTGGTCGACGAGCGTCACGATGACGCGCTGCTCCGGCGTGAGCGCGGCCAGCAAGGCTGCGACCGCGCACTCCGCGACGACGACATCTGCCGGATCGGCGCCGCCCGTGCCGATCGTGCCCGGCTCCGGCATGTCGTCGGGCGCGTAGAGGTCCACAGGACGGCGCTTGCGCAGACGGTCGATGCAGGTCGAATAGGCGGCGCGGTACAGCCAGGTGCCGAGCGCCGCCTCCGAGCGCAGGGTCGGCAGTGCGCGGTAGAGTTTCAGGGCGACCTCCTGCATCACGTCGTCCATCTCGTCGCGGTCGTCGAGCAGGCGGAAGGCCACGGCGCGCAGGATCCGGTCGTAGTGACGGAGCAGCTCAACGAACGCGCAGCGGTCGCCGCGCGTCGCAGCGGCGAAGACGTCACGGTCGATATCGCGTCCCTCCGGCTCGGGGTCGGCCGCCCCCCGCGGACGGCCGGTCTTTCCCGACAGACGCATGAGCTGCTCTCCCTCTTCGTCCCGGCGCCGCGCGACCATCCGTGCATCGTTGCATATCTGGCCGGACAGGCATGTACGGTCCTCGTGCTCCGCTCGCCGGGCGGTGACGTCCATGGACTCGGAGAGCCGCGCGGGATGTGGAGGGAGTAAAGCGAGGGGGCGCATGGGTGTGAGGTGGCAGGTCGCCGGAGCCTCGTTCGTCATGGTCGTCGCTGTCCTTCTGGCGCTGTCAGCTCCGGCGGGGGCTGAGACACGCCACGGATCGCTCGTCTACAGGCGGGGGGCCGAGCGGCCGCGCGTCGCCTACCGGGTGTTCTGGGGGGGGGCGTCGACAGCAGCACCGTGGGGACGACGAAGGTCATGGTGCGCGTCACCAATCGCGAACGGCCGGCCTCGAAGCGCAACTGGGCGTCCGTCACGGTCTTCGTGGGCGGTGTGTATCCGGACGTGGGGGAGAACGCCTGGAACGGTCACGGCGCGTGGTCTACGATCGCCCCGGGCGCCTGGACGGCGCTCGCGGCGGACGATGTGCGTTTGAGCAAGGTCGAGGGCGCGACGGTGGTCTGGACGAGCCAACTGTCCTTGCGCTCCGGGGTGTGGAAGACGCGGTACATTCCGGCCGGCTAGCGCTGTTCGGAGCGTCTCGAGACCTGGATCAGGGTGCCGTTCCACGCTCCGGGGCGGGCCCAGTACTGGTTCCGGATCACGCCGCCGATCGGCTGACGCGGTCTTCGGTCGGCTGCAGCACCGCACCCCGTTCGCCGATAGAGGGAGGGGGGCGGCGCCGGTGCTGTGTGGTCTGCCGGCACCGGCGCCGCCGGTCGCGCGGCCAGCGGTAGCGCGGCGCCGACGATCCGGCGGACCGAAGGAGTACGGATGCGACGCAGGAGAGCGCTGGCCATCGCCTTGGTCACCATCGCGGTGGCGACGGCCGGTCTGGTCGGCTGCGGCAAGGACGAAGTCGCCAGCCCGACATCGCAGATCGACGTCGCCAAGGACACATCGGCGAAGGCCGGGATCCTGGCCATCGAGACGGGTATCAAGGCATACATCGCGGCGACCGGAGCGGCGCCGCCGGAGGCCAGTCAGGACGTGCTCGGCAGTCTCGTCCAGCCCTGGCCGGAGAACCCCTGGACCAAGGCTCCCATGGCTGAGGGTACCGATCCCGGCGACTACACATACTCTCGCGGGACGGGAACCGGCTACACGCTGGTGGGCCACCTCTCAGGGGGCAAGGAGTACGCGAAGCCATAGTTCGGTCGCCTGTCCAGGGTGACTCGTTCAGGGTGAGCCGTTCGCGATGGACCGTCCGCATGCGACGAAGGGGCGCGGCGGACGGCCGTCCGCCGCGCCCCTTCGTCGCTGATACAGTGTCGGCGACTTGGCCGACCTGGGAGCGCGCAGTGACCGGGTGCGGCAGGCGCGTGAGCGCGCGAGCGGACGCGAGCGTCGAGCGCGCGGTCGCGGCCGTGGGCGAGCGGGGGTGACGACATGACGGAGCTGAGAGTACCGACCCGCATGGGCGACGGGTCCCGGGTCGAGAGGACGCGCAGTGAGCTGCGCGCCGACATCGAGGCGGGCACGGCGGAAGGGGCCCGCCGGGCCAAGTGCCCGCCGCTCGACGCCGACGAGCTCGACCATCTGCTCGACATCTACGCCTCGCCGGCGTCGTTCACCGCCGTCGACATCGGCGAGCAGGTCGTCCTGAGTTGCGACGGCGGCGGCTCGAAGATGACCGGCACGGACCTCCAGGACCTGCTCGAAAGCGAGCAGCGCCTCGGCCAGGACATCCTCGAACTCTGGCACATCGAGTACAGCTACAAGGCGATCAAGACCATCCTGCCGTTCCAGCAGCAGGTCATGCAGAACGCCCAGCTCATGCTCACGGCGCCGATCCAGTACGGCGCGCAGCCGAACCTCGCTTTCTACTCGAAGCCGGACGGACCGGCCGAGAACTGGTTCGAGCTCCTTCCCCAGGGCCGCATCGCCGAGAGCAGGGCGGCCATCGAGGAGGCGATGGAGCACGCCACCCGCGACTTCGTCTACGTCAGTGACGGGATGATGGAGGCCGGCGCCGACGGCATGGACTTCGACACCACCGGCGGGGCCGGCGACGCTGACCTTCTGAGCACCTTGCGCGCCGTCGAGCAGATACGTCGCACGTGGCCGGAGGCCGGCATAGAGCTGGGCATGGCCGGCGAGTTCGTCATCGGCGTCCACGGCGAGCTGGAGTGGAAGGGTCGCCGTCTGGCGGGCATGTGGCCGAAGGAACAGGTGGAGGTCGCGCAGGAGGCCGGGGCGACGATCTTCGGGCCGGCGGTCAACATCCGCGCGTCGCAGAGCTGCGCCTGGAACGCCGCCTTCGCCCTCACCGTCGTCAAGCCGTGCATGGAGGTCGCCCGCATCCCCGTCCACCCGAACGTCGGCCAGGGCGTGTGCGGCGTGCCGGTGAACGGTTATCCCGGCGAGGACGCCTCGTCGCGGGCGGCCAAGGCCTGCGTCGAGATCCTGCGCTGCGACGGCTTGTAGGTGGGCTCGGGTGACTCCCGGGGCATGGACGTCACCCACGCGCTCGCCGCGGGCATGGGCGGGATCCGTACGGCCGGAGACCTGGTCGCGAGGATGCAGATGTCGCGGGGCATGCGCCTGAAGGAAGCGAAGGAGTACGTGGCGGGGAGGCTCGGCTGCACGGTGCGCGACCTGTCGGACAGCTACGCCATGGAGCAACTGCGGGGCGAGCTGGGCCTGGGGAGGATCCTCGACCACTCGAACCTGCACCCCGGCGCGCCCACCGCGATGGCCGCCAAGTTCAGGATCGCGGAGCTGCTCGGCCTCCGCATCAACTGCGTCGAGCGGTTCCGGGAGATGGCGGGCCTGTGACGTGGCGCGGCGCCGCTCGCGGTGACGTCCCCAACGGCGGCGCCCCGGGGCGCGCAGCGCCGGCCGCGCGGCGGGCGGACGTCGCCGTCGCCATCTTGCTGGGGCTGGCGGTCCTCGTGGTCGCCGCCGGGTACGACCCGCGACTGGTCGCGGCCAACTGGGCGCCGCGCGTGGCGCTCGTCTACCCGCTGATCGGAGCGGCGGTCGTGGTGTGGCTGGCGGCGCGGGGCCCGAAGGGCTTCGCCCGCGCCGACCTCGTCGACGTCGCCGTAGGACTCTTCTGCCTGTGGCAGGTCGTCGCCGCACTCGCGGCGCCGGTCGCCGGGGTCGCCTGGCTCGGCGCCTACAACCGCGTCGGAGGGGCCGTCTGGTGGCTGGCGATGGGCGCCGTGGTCGTCGTGGCGCGCCGCGCCCTGGCGCGCCGCGCCGCCCGCGAGAGCTTCGTATGGGTCATCGCGGCGACGGTCGTGCTTGCGGCCGTCGTCGCCCTCGTCCAGGTGCTCGGCGGTGACCCGTGGTGGGAGCGGGGTCCGTTCACCGTGGGCCGCATGCCCGGCCCGACGGGGAACCCGGTGAGCCTCGGTGGCCTGGGTCTGCTCGCCGTGTTGCTCGGCGCGCTTGCCCTGACGCCCGGTACGCTCAGCAGACGTGCCCACTGGGTCGCCCTGGCGGGGACGGCGGCGGGGCTCACCGCGGTCGTGCTTTCGGTGAGCCGGGCCGCCTACCTCGGCCTGCTCGTTGCCGGCGTCACGCTGGCCGTGGTGTGGGGCGTGCGGCGGCGGCGGCGAGCCCTGGTCTGGCTCGCCGCCGCCGCCGCGGCGACCGTGCTCGCTACCGTCCTCTACTCGCCGGGCGGCGTGGCCGGCCTCCTCTTCGAGCGCATCGCCAACCAGGCGCAGAAGGAGGGTGCGGTCGCCGGCCAGATCGACGCCAAGCGCGTCGACTACTGGAAGGTGGCGCTCGAGGGCGTGCGCGAGCGTCCGCTCGTCGGCTACGGCCCCGGTGGCTACGTCGTCGCCTTTCGGCGCTTCGTGCCGGCCGACCTGACGCAGAAGGACCCGTTGCTCGCGGTGACCGACCCGCACGGGATCGTCTTCCTGATGGCCGCGGGCTCGGGAATGATCGGGCTGGCGCTGGCGCTCGCCGTGCTCGCGTCCGTCGCCGTGTCGGGGCTGCGGGGGCGGGGACGGGACGCTTTCTCGGGTGAGGGTGACGAGGCGCGAGGCGCGCCCGCATCCGGCTCAGGCGGGCCGTCGGGGAACAGGCGGGCGCCGGTCCCCGGCACGGGACCGCCTCTTGCCGCGGCGGGCGCCTACGGCCTCGCCGCGCTGGCCTTTCTCGCCGTCAGCCCGACCGAGGCGACGGTCGTCCTGCCGCTGTGCGTCGCAGCGGGGCTCTTCTGCCCGTCTCCTGCGCGAGCCGTACCGACCGGCCGGGGCCTGCTTCTCGTCCGGCACGGCAAGTTGACGACGGGCGCGTGGGCGGTCGTCCTGGCGGCTGCCGTCGCGGCGACGGGTGCCTCGGTCTGGCTCGGGACGTCGCTGTGGCGCGCCGACGCCGCCTTCCGCGCGGCTCTCGACGGCAGAGACCGGGCGATGGCCCAGAAGGCGGCGGAGCTCGCGCCCCTGGTCCCGCGCTACCAGGTGCTCGCCGGGAAGATCGCTTTGCAGGAGGCGGTCGAGGCCGGCGACGAGTGCCTCCTCGCCGCCGGCCGGGACCGCCTCCTGCGCGCCGTCGACCTCGACCCGACCGACCCGTCGCCGCGGGTCGACCTCGCCAAACTGGCGCTGCGTCAGGGAGACGCCGACGCCGCCCTTGCGCAGATCAGGGCGGGCCTGGCGGCGAACCCGCGGCATTCGGTCCTGCAGGCGGTCTGGGGCTACGCGGCGGTGATGGCGGCCCGCGGCGAGCTGGCCGAAGGAGATGCCGGCGAGCTTCGCGCCGGGCTCGAGGCGTACCCGAGCAAGGTCGCCGACGGCTGGTACTGGCTGGCGGCGGCGGCGGCGGCGGCCGGCGACGACGCTGCCGCGGCCGCCGCCGCCGAGGCGCATCGTCTCGCGCCCGACCTGACGGCGGAAGACTACGAGGCACGCCTGACGGGCGGCGCGTGACCCAAGAGCGAGGACGCGGGCGGCGGGACGCGGGACATCGTCAGCCTTGCGCCGCGTGCAGGCAGGACCCCAAGAGGGCGGGCGACGGCGTGGATCGGTTGTCTACCCAGCGGGCGTCTGTGGCCGCGGCGTCTGCCGCCGCAACATGAAGCCCACCATCGCCGAAGCGACGCCGATCGGGACGAGGAGGGTCCCGATGAGCAGCGCGAGCATGAGCCCCGTCCCGGCGGCGTACTCCCA
>JAKPOQ010000123.1 GCA_029547745.1 Actinomycetes bacterium | reverse complement strand
CTCGACTTCGGCGCGACCCTCGACCTGGACGCCGTCATCGACACCGTCGCGCGCCGCATCCGCGACGTCACCGGCGCTGACATCTGCGACATCCACAAGATCGACGGCGACGAGGTCGAGATCCTCGCCTCGGTCACGGCGGACGGCCACGCCAACGTCAAGGGGCGACGCTACTCGATCGCCGACTTCCGCACGTTCTCGGAAGCGCGCGCGACGCGCGCCCCCGTCTTGCGACCCGACGTGTTCGCCGACGTGCGCACGACGCCCCAGGAGCGCGGCGACGCAGAGGAATGGGGCTATGCAGCCACGGCCGACGTCCCCCTCATCCTACGCGGCGACGTCATCGGCTTCGCCACCGTGTACCGCAACGAGCCGGGCCACTTCCCGCAGATGGACGCGGTCATCGGTCTCGCCCAGATCGCCGCCCAGGCGATCGCCAACGCCAGCCTCTACCGTGATCTGGACGACAACGCCCGACGGCTCACCATGCTGTCCGAGTCGGTGCTCGAACTGACATCCACGCTCGACCTCGACGAGGTGCTCGCACGGCTCGCGCGACGCCTCTGCGCCGCGATCGACGTGCCCGTCTGCCACATCCACGTCCTCGAGGGAGAGGACCTCGTCACCGTCATGCGCCTCAACGAGGGCGTCGTGGAACGCGACCACATCGGTTCGCGGTGGCCGCTTCGCGACGCGGGCGCGACCCGCGAAGTGATGCGCACCAGGCGGCCGACCGTCGTGAGGTCGCTGGACGACCCGCGCCTCTCTATGAAGAGAGGCCGTCTGGTCAAGGATGGCCAGGTAGGTCCCCGTACCCGTGGTCGAGTTGGGCTCATCTCTCTATCGCCTCCTCGTCGGGAGGATCAGGTCGGATGGGAGCTTGCCCTGGCGGTCCATCTCAGGCGAGGGTCGTCTACGCGACCAGAGGCGCGGGGGGACCTTGCGGGGCAAACATCTGCTGACGCGTGAGCATGTACCAGATCGCCTCGGCGAGCTTGCGGGCGACCTCGACGCGGGCCACCTTGGCGCCGCGCTGGCGGCCGAGGCGCTTCCTCGTCGCCTCGTAGTGCGCCGCGTAGACGGGGTGACGGGAGGCGTGCACCGCCGCCTCGATGAGCGCCCAGCGCAGGTAGGTGGGGCCGTTCTTGGCGAGCGGGCCGCGGCGGTCGCTCTCGCCCGACTGGTAGACGCGCGGACAGAGGCCGGTGTAGCCACAGAGCTTCTTGGGGCCGGAGAAACGCTCGATCTCACCGATCTCGGCGGCGATCGTGTAGGCCAGGACCCAGGCGATGCCGGGGGCGCTCATGAGCAGGGGCACGTAGCGATGGTCGGCGCCCTGGCGGCGCAGCTCGCGCTCGCAGGCGTCGATCTCGGTGTCGAGGTGGGTGATCAGGCGCAGGGACGCCTCGGTGCTCGCCCGCCAGGCCGCGGGCAGCTCGAAGGCGTCGAGCAGGGCCCGGCCGCGCGTCCCGAAGAGGTCGCTCGCCGGGCAGGGGTGACCGTGGGCGATGAGGCTCGCGTGGATGCGCGCCTTGAGGGCGCTGCGGTGACGCACGAGGTGGAGGCGGAAGCGCGCCCGCTCGCGCTCGGCGCGCACGCCCGGTGTCGGCAGCCACACGGCGGGCACCAGGTCGCGACGGGCGAGCTCGGCGAGCACGAAGGCGTCGATGCGGTCGGTCTTGGCCGTGAGCGGCGCGAGGCCTTTGGCCTTCTGCGCGTCGGCGAGCTCGACGCGCCAGCCGCAGCGCTCGAGCTCGTCATGGACGAAGCGCGCCCCGTTCATCGACTCGAGGGCGGCATAGATCGGCTCGCCGTAGCCGGCGAGGCGCTCGGCGAGACCGCGCAGGCCGTCGCCGTCGGGCGGCGCGGCGGTGACGGCGACGCGCTCGCCGTGCTCATCGAGCAGACAGACGTCCACGCGTTTCCTTGACAGATCGAGTCCGGCGTACAACATGGTCTTCGGGCCTCCTTGGTCGCTTCGCGGTGACACACGAAGCATGCCACCACGGAGGCCTCTCTTCATGGCATTCAGTGACCGGGCGAAGAGACTGAGCACGCGCGGGGACGACGATCATCCGATCCTGGGGAGATGCTGGGCCGTCCTGCCCCTCATCACGGGCGACGAGGTCATCGGCGTCGTCGAACTTGCCGAGACGAGGGGATCTGCCGAGACGAGGGAA
>JAKPOQ010000186.1 GCA_029547745.1 Actinomycetes bacterium | reverse complement strand
ACGGTGACGCTGCGCGGGGCCGAGCGCGGCAACACGACCACGGTGCTCGACACGGCGGCGGCGCTGCTCCAGCCCGACGGCCGCTTCGGCGCCGGGTCGAGCTCGGCCATCGCTTACAACGTCCTGGGCACGGTCGTGGGCAGTGGGGAAGAGGCCTGGATGCGGCGGCCGCCGCTCGTCGGGCTGTACCACGAGCTCGTGCATGCCTGGAACGCGGCCACGGGAAGCCTCGCGCCCGGCGAAAACGCCGACGGCGTCCCCAATCTCGAGCTCCAGGCCATCGGCCTCTCCGCGGCGAACCCGGCGCAGTTCACTGAGAACGGCTTGCGGGAGGTCTTGCATCTGCCGCGGCGAATGCACTATTGAACCGGGACGGAGTAGTGAACCGGGACGGCGCAGCGTCCAGCGCGACCGCTGAAGCAGGCCTCTTCGGCGAGGCCGTCGGAGCGGTGCGACACTCGGTGTGACTTGCGCCAGAGGCTCGTTTCCGTCCCCCCATTGTGGTAGGGTTCTCGACGTGCGAGCGTACGCAGCGCGTACCGGGGTGAGGGAGGCGAGATGCTGCAGGACCGTGTGCTGAAGTCGCGACGCGAGAAGCGCGCCCGCAACGCCGCCTTCACGCGGATGTACCGCGAGCACGCCGCCGACGTGTACAACCTCGCTCTGCGCATGGTCGGCAGTCGCGACGACGCCTGCGACATCACGCAAGAGGTGTTGCTCAAGGCGTACCAACGGGCCGACGGGCCGCGCGAGCTCGAGCGCGCCTGGTTCTACAAGGTCACGGTCAACGCTTGCTACGACCATCTGCGGCGGGTCAAAGTGCGGCCGCAGGCCGCCGACGACCCGCCCGAGCTCGCCAGCACCACCGACCACTACCGGCAGGCCGAGCTTGTGCACGAGGTCGACCAGACGCTGCGTCAAATGCCGCCCACGCAGCGCGCGGCGCTGTTGCTGCGCGAGGTGCACGGGCTGGAGACCCGCGAGGTCGCCGAGGCCCTCGGCGTGCAGCCCGATTCCGCGGCGGTCACCCTCACGCGTGCCCGCACGAGCTTCCGTCGACATTTCGCCGCTGTGGCCGGGATCGCGGGCGAGACGGGCGCCGTCGCCGGCCGCCGCAAGACCGTCTTCGGCGGTTCCAGCGCCGCCGCCTTCGGTGTCCTCCTGCCGCATCTCAAGCTGCCGCGGGCGCCGCTGCCGTCGAGCCTCGACGTGTCCAACCTGCTCGCCACGTGGAGCGGCGGTGCGGGGGTGCGTTTGGCTGCGGCGTCAAGCGAGCCTGCCGTCGGCGCCGTCAGCCGTATCGCCGAACTGTTCTGTAACAAAGCCGCCGCCATCGGCGCCGGTGTCACCCTTGCGACCGGCACCATCGGCGGCACGGTGGCCGTCGAGAAGGCGATCCATCATGCGACGCCAGACGGCAAGCGCCCGGTTGCGACGCAGACCCAGAACGCTGGTGGCGAGGGCAGCGGCGCGGCGGTCGCCTCGCGGCCCAAACCGTCCGCACGCCCGTCACACACCTCCAAGGCCAGCGCCTCACCGTCTCCGAGCGCCTCGGCCTCGTCGCCGGCGGCTTCGCCCTCGGCGAGCGCGGTCGCCGAGGCGCCCACGCCGACCCCCTCGGCCTCGTCCACCCAGGTCGCCGAGGAGCCCACGCCGTCGCCCTCGCCGAGCGCGACGACGATCGGCGAGAGCCCCGAGTCACCTAGCCCGTCGCCTTCGCCGGACGAGAGCACTCAGCCTTAAGCACTTTGGGTGCGGGCGCGCCGCAACCTTGGGTGCGGGCGCGCCGCACCAGCAGCACCCGCAGCCTCAGAGAACGGGGTGCGGGCCTCGATGAGCGCACGGATCGCTGACGCCGTCCGCTACCTCCCCTCTGCCGAGCCCATGTCCCGGAACTTTGCGCGGTCCCATCACCCTGTGCTCACTGACTGCAGGGGCTCCGGGGCCATTGTCGTACGGGTGCATCACCGGACAGGACGTGGCCCGCTTTCGGCTCCGGCGATCGAGCGTGATAGCCTCACCTCTTCTCATTTGACCGGCCGAGTTGAGCCCAGTTACCATGGTCCGTGTGCGTTAGGGACGGGGGGTCGGTGGTTCAAGTCCGCCCGCTCCGATCACCGTCTTCAGGTCACGTAAGCGGGAGTAGCTCAGTTGGCTAGAGCATCAGCCTTCCAAGCTGAGGGTCGCGGGTTCGAGGCCCGTCTCCCGCTCCAGTTCTTCAGACCCTGAGCGGCGCGGACACGTGGCCCGGGCCACGTGTCCGCGCCGCTCAGGGTCCGCCGTCACCGCGCCCCGTCGGCCCACAGT
>JAKPOQ010000173.1 GCA_029547745.1 Actinomycetes bacterium | reverse complement strand
GGCGGACTGTAAATCCGTTGGCGCAGCCTACCTAGGTTCGAATCCTAGCTCCCCCACCAGCGAGCCCGGTTAGCTCAGTCGGCAGAGCACCTCCATGGTAAGGAGGGGGTCCACGGTTCGAGTCCGTGACCGGGCTCCAGTATTCTTGCGCGTTCGTCGCCCCGTTCACACACGGGCTTCTGCACCGCAAGACATCGGGTCCGCGTGCATCCTCGCCGCAAAACGCACCCGGGCACTGCAGTCAGGGCGTACCGGCGTCCTCAGCAAGGCAGACAGCTTCGCAGCCGCCGGCGCGAGCGGCGCGGGCGAGCCGCCGGTCGCCGGTGACCAGCGGCAAGCCGGTCACGACCGCGAGTGCGACGTAGCAGGCATCGTAGACCGTGACCTCGAGTGTCAACCCTAGGTCAAGGGCATCTCCGACCAATGCTCTCAGTGGTATCCGCCGATACGGAAGGTCCAGGATCCGGCCAAGAGCCCTCTGAGCATCCTCCCGCGACCATGCCTCCCTGCGCACCCGTTTCCAGAGGGCGTTGGCGCACTCGACGTCGAAGAGGTCGACCGTGATCGAGTCCTCAGCGTGCCTGCGTGCGGCGGCAAACCACCGCTCGGCTCGAGGACTGCACACCTCGACGTCGACGATAGGCAGAATCGCGCTCGCGTCGACAACGGACGGCTCGGCATCATCCGTCAACGGTCCTCCCGGTCCTTTCGGATCAGCGTGGCGCTGTCGGCGCCCATCTTCCCGCCGAGTTTGCGGGCCATCTCCTCGCGGAAACGGCGAGCGTCCTCGAGCCACTCGTCCGCCGACCATGTCCTTTCGGGCGCGTTGAGGCCACGCTCGAGCAGGACGATGATCTCGGCGGTAAGCGAGCGGTGCTCAACGGCGGCGCGCAGCTTGATGTCGTCGTAGAGCTTCTGAGGGATTCCGCGGACGTGAAGAATCGGCATGATAATCGCCTCCTTCGCATCCACGATACCTCCAGTGGTTGCATTCTGCAACACCCTGCTCATACGAGCTTTGACGAGCGTAGGGAACCGCGACGAGAAGGGCGAGGGTGACGACAGGGTCGGGAGGGTGACGATTCCGGCCGACGCAGGGTGACACTGGTCCGCTCTACATCGAGACCGGGGCAGCGACGCCTCTTGACGAGGCCTGAGCCATATCCTGAGCCATATCAGCAGATCCCCGGCAGGAGTTCGCCGACCGGCATGTCGAGGACGCGGCGCGTGCCGAAGATGGTGCGGAGGGCGACGCGACCGGTGTAAGCGGAGACGACCTGCTCCCCGACTCTCGAAAACCATTGTTCATGCAGGCCCGTGACGAGCGCAGAGCAGCTGGATCAATCGCGCAGCCACCAGACCGGTCACGGCATTCGTACACCTGGTGCGCGAGTGCACCGCGTACTCCGCCTCCTGGCACTGCTTCGCCGCCTCTGGCCGGGCCCGGCGGGCCGACGACGCTATGGTCCTCAATCACGGCTCTCCCGACCACTCGACGGGGACGTACTGCATGGAGTGGGCAGTGTCCGGTCCATAGCACTCGGGATCGAGGTCCTCAGAGTCCCACCGGGTACGCAGGCCGACGATCTTCCACCCTTCCTCGGTGTCACGCATCCTCGCCTCCCACACCGGCGTTCGGTCGTAGCGAGTAGTGCCGACGACCTCTGCGGAACGTCCATCGAGCTCCCCGACGACTTCTCCGACCCACACTTGAACGTGCACGATGGCGTCGCCACGGTCGAACCTGACAAACTCGGTGCCCAGAAGCTTGCACTCGTACTTCAGCAGCACCGTGTCGGACTGCCGGTAGCCCTCGAGAAAGCTGACGACAGGGAAGTCGACCATCGGGTGCTTCTGGAACTCCTCGGTGCCGACCCTCTTGACCACATTCAGGTAGCCTTGCCGCACTGCCGTCGCCTCAGCCTCTGTGTAGGTCGTCCGGTCATACGAGTCGGTCGGCCACGGCGTGAACCTGGATTCGTCCCATTCTCTTACCAGCTCTCCGATCTTCGCGAGGTCGGCTGGCGTCAGCGCCGATTCGTCGTCAGCGGCCCCGGCCAGTCCCAAAACGCTGGCGGCGGCAGCCAGCACGACTGTGCAGACGATGACAACGGTCATCTTCCACCCCACGCGCCTTGTCCCCTTGCTCATCCTGGCACCTCCGAGATCGACGCCCTGGACCTCAGTCGAGACCCGTACCCAGTGTCCATGCTGCTACTTTCCACTCGTAGCAATATGTGCGGGAATGCACGCCCTCCTTCTGCCACAGCACATGCGAACGGGTCGCGGTGTGCTCGTTCACCAGATCACCTTGTCCACGATGTAGGGGAGATTCTCGTTGGCCGGGCTCCAGTAGTCATGCGCATACTGCTGCGCGGCGTCGATGTCCCAAGCATACGCCGACGCAGGCACCGCGAAGCCTGCGATCAGCAGCCAGACGGCAACGACAATCCTCCGCATAGGCCCCCCAATCCTCGCCAGCGAGCCCCACGCCTGAGAACGGCACGCCGGTCTTCCCAGTGCGCACATGCAAGGTAGCACCGACTGGCGGGGCGTCAACGTTGACGTTGCGCCCATGCATCTCCCATCCATTTCTTCCGCGCGATTCCCGTCGCATGCGTGTCGGCCAACGAACTCGCACAGAGACCCGCCGACTGGCATCCGGCCAAGCTGTGCGAGCCGGAAGGCCGCTCGCCTCCACGGCTGCGTCCCTACGACGCCGCTTCGACGCGGCTCGCACCCAGCGGCGTGCCCCGGACGACTGAGGCTAGCAGATGCGCGGCAGCAGCTCGCCGACCGGCATGTCGAGCACGCGGCGCGTGCCGAAGACGGTGCGGAGGGCGACGCGGCCGGGGTGGGCGGCGGTCACGACGCCCACCTGCGCCGCGTCGCCTCCCAGCGGATGCGCGCGCAGCGCCGAAACGACGGCGTCCGACGCCTGGGGCGCGATGACAAAGACCATCTTCCCCTCGTTGGCGAGCGTGAGCGGGTCGTAGCCGAGCAGGTCACAGACCGAGCGCACCGCCGGCGACACCGGGATGGCGGCCTCCTCGACCTCGATGCCGAGCTTCGCCTCCTCGGCGAGCTCGGCCAGCACGGTCGTCAGGCCGCCGCGCGTCGGGTCGCGCAGAAAGCGCAGCGCCTGCGCCCCGTCGGTCGGGCGACCCGCGACCTGCGCCGTCTCCCCGCTGGACCGGACCGCCGTCGCCGCAGGCGGGGTCAGATCACCCGGGCCGCTCGCCACACGGGCCGGACCGCGGACGGCGGCGATCGCCGCCTCGACAAGGCTCCAGAGCGGGGCGCAGTCGCTGCGCACGTCGGCGCTGAAGCGGAAGTCGCCGCGGGCGGCGAGGACGGCGACCGCATGGTCGCCCACGCCGCCCGAAAGGACGACGGCGTCGCCCTCGCGCACGGCCTGCGCCCCGAGCTCGTGATCGACGACGATCTCGCCGACGCCCGTCGTCGTGATGTACACACCGTCGCAGGCGCCATGCTCGACGACCTTCGTGTCACCGGTGACGATGGGCACACCGGCCTCGCGCGCCGTCGCCGCCATGCTCGCGCAGATGGCCTCGAGCTCGTCCATGGCGAACCCTTCTTCGATGACGAAGGCGGCGGCGAGCGCCAGCGGCCGCGCCGCCGCCGTCGCCAGGTCGTTCACCGTGCCGGCGACGGCGAGGCGGCCGATGTCGCCGCCGGGAAAGCGCAAGGGCTGCACGACGTGGCTGTCGGTGGTGAACGCGATCCGTCCGCGCGGGGCGAGCGCGACGGCGTCGTCGAGGCGTTCGAGGAGCGGGTTCGCGAACGCCTCGACGAAGACGTCGCGCACCAGGTCGCGGTACAGCCTGCCGCCGCTGCCGTGCCCGAGGAGGACGCGGCGGCCCGGACAGGCGGCGGCCGCAGGGCCGGGGGAGGGCGACGAGGGGTCTGAGGGAGACGCGGAGCGCGAGCCCGAAGCAGCGGAGCGGCCCTCGGAGGCCTCCTCCGGCCCGGAGGCCGACGCCTCCTTGCGAGAGACGTCAGTCATCGATCCCCCGATAGCGGTACCGCGCCGCGCAGGCTCCTTCACTCGAGACCATGCAGGCGCCGATGGGGTCCTCGGGCGTGCACCGGCGGCCGAACAAGCCGCACGCCGCCGGGTCGAGCACCCCGCGCAGCACCTCGCCGCAGCGACAGCCCGTCGGCTCGAGCGGCTCGCCGGCGTCGACTGTGAAGCGGCGCTCGGCATCGAAGGCGGCGAACCCGTCGCGGATGCGCAGCCCCGAGCCGGGGATGACGCCGAGACCGCGCCAGTCGGCGTCGCAGGGCTCGAACACCTGCGCCATGAGACGCTGGGCGACGACGTTGCCCTCAGGGCGCACGGCGCGCCCGTACTCGATCGTGATCGCCGGTTCGGTCTGGCGCACGAGCAGCAGCAGCGCCTGCAGGACGTCGTACGCCTCGAAACCGGCGATCGCACCCCCGACGCCGTACTCGCGGGCGAGGAACTCGTAGCAGCCCGAGCCCGTGACGACGCTCACGTGCCCGGGCAGGATGAAACCGGTTATGTCGGTCTCGCCGAGCTCCAGAAGTGCCTTGAGCGCCAGCGGCATCGTCTTGTGCATGCTGAGCACGCAGAAGTTCGAGAGGCCGCGCGCCTGCGCTTCGAGCAGCGCTGCGGCGACGGTCGGCGCCGTGGTCTCGAAGCC
>JAKPOQ010000034.1 GCA_029547745.1 Actinomycetes bacterium | reverse complement strand
GGGCGCGGTCGCGGCGCGCGCCGCGCGCCGCGACCGCGCCCGCCTCCTCCAGCACCTCGCGCCCGAACCCCTGGCGCACACCGGCGGCGTACAGCAACGCCTTGAGCGCCGCCTCGAGACTGTCCGACGGCCCAAGCACCTCGGTCACGCGCAGACGGTCGCCACTTGCCGGCACGGCGAGCACGAGGTCGTCGAGCGCGAACGGCACGCTGCCCTTGGCCGTCAGATAGGAGCGCTCGTCGCCGTGGATCGGCTCGAGCGACCAGAAGCGGCCCCAGCGCCCGACACGGAACGGCCGCGGCGCCGGCGGGGTCGCGCCCTTCTTCCCCTGCTTCTTCATCCCGGGCATGACGACCGTCTCTGGCGCCCCGCCATCAGCCCCTCCCCCAGGCTACGCCCCATCACCGCCCCGGCATGCCGCCTCCCCGCCTGCACACGCGGCGTCGCCGAGAGACTGCGCGGCGTCACCGCACGGCGATGAAGGCAAGCGCCCGCTCGAGTGTCTCGTCCTTCTTCGTCTTCGGGTCGTCGGGGGCCTTGACGTCCGGGGCGATGCCCTTCTTGTCGATGTTCGTGCCGTCCGGCGTGAAGTAGTTGGCCGTGGTGAGCTTGAGAGCGGCGCCGTCATCCAGCGGGACGATGCTCTGGACGACACCCTTCCCGAACGTCCGCGTGCCGATCACCGTCGCCCGGTCACGGTCCTTGAGCGCTCCGGTGACGATCTCCGAGGCGCTCGCCGTGTACCCGTTGGTGAGGACGATGAGGGGCAGGTCCGTGGCCGGCGTCTCGTCGCTCGTGTAGACCTCGAGGGGCGAGTGAAGCCCCTTGGTCGACACCACCTCGCCGCGCTGGAACACGCCCGTGACGTCGACCGCCTCCGAGAGCAGGCCGCCACCGTTGTAGCGCAGGTCGAGGACGATCCACTGCGCGCCCTTCCCTTCGAGCTTGTCGACTTCGACGCGCACGTCGTCCCCGGCGGTCCCGGCGAACTCGTAGAGCCGCACATACCCCACCTTCTCGCCCCCCGCCTTGAGCATGCGGGTACGCGTCTGGGGGATGTCGATCGTCTTGCGCACGAGGGTCACCTCGACCTCGTCGTCGGCGCCCTTCTTGCGCACCGTCAGCCTGACCTTCGTGCCCGCCTCGCCCTTGATACGCGCAACGCTTGCGTCCAGCGCCTCGTCCCTGGTGGGCTTGCCGTCGACGGCGACGATGAGGTCTCCCGGCCCGAGCCCTGCCTCGGCGGCCGGCGAGCCGGCGAACACCGAGGTGATCATGAGCCCGCCGTCCTTCTTCTGCAGCGCAGCGCCGATGCCCGAGTACTCGCCCTTGGTCTGCTCCTCCAGGAGGCGGTTCTCTTCCGGCGACAGGTACACCGTGTAGGGATCGCCCAACGACTTGAGCATCCCGTCGACGCCCTTCCTGGACAGGCTCTCAGGGTCGACCTCGCGGTAGTAGCGCCCCTGCAGCTCCTCGATGATGCGCTGCGTAAGCTGGCCGGCCTTGGACGCGGCGTCACGCTCGCCGGGAGTCAGTCTGACGACGTCGCTGCCGCTCACCCTCCAGCCGGCGAAGTAGCCGGCCAGGAACCCGAGGGAGACGAGGATGACGAGGAGGGCTGTCCGAAGGGCGCGCACTGCTCGCGCATCGTAGACCCGGGGGGTGACGCCCGCAAACCCGCCCTGAGCGTCGCCGGCGAGAAGCCGGCCCCGACGGAGGCCGGTTCAGGGCAGGTAACCCATCGGGTCGACGGGCGTCCCGTTCACCCGCACTTCGAAGTGAAGGTGGGGGCCGGTGGAGTACCCGGTCGACCCGACGTAGCCGACGACCTGGCCCTTCTTCACCGTCTGGCCGTAACGCACCGCCATCGACGACTGATGCGCGTACAGCGTCGAGATGCCGCCCCCGTGGTCGATGGCGACGGTGTTGCCGTAGCCGCTGACCCAGGTGGCGTAGATCACCTTGCCGCCGTCGGCGGCCCAGATGGACGTCCCGCTGGCGGCGGCGATGTCGATGCCGGTGTGGAGGATCCTCTTGCCGAGGATCGGGTGGATGCGGTAGCCGAAGCCCGAGGTCACGGTGCCGTTGACCGGCCAGATCATCGCCCCGGTGCCGTGGCCCGAACCGGAGTCGCTGTTGATGATCGCGGCCAGCGACTGGCTCTGGGCGAGGAGGGCGTCTTCCTGACGCTCGAGCTCGGCGAGGTCGGCGCTGACGGCGGCCAGGGCGGCGCCCTTCTCTTCCCGCGCCGCGTAGGCCGCGTCGTGTTGCTCCTGCTGGGCGGCGCGCAGGGCGGCGAGCGAGGAGCGCTGCTCCTCGAGCTCGGCCGCCGCCCGCGCCGCCTCTTCCTGCTTGCGCGTCAGCGCGGTCTGCTCTGCGGCGACCGCCGCCCGCGCGGCGTCGAGCTTGGCCAGCAGGTCGTTCCCGGCGCCGACCACGTCGTGCATCACGCGATACGTCCCGACCAGGTCGTCGAAGCTGGAAGCGCGCACCAGCACGTCGAGACAGGTCAGCTCGCGGGTCTTGTACAAAGAGACGAGGCCCCGTTCGAAGGCCGCCTGCTCACGCGACAGCCGCTCCTCGGCCGTCTTGAGCTCGATACGCGTCGTGCGCAGCTCGGCGCGCAGGCGGTCGAGTCGCGCACGGGTCGTCGCGAGCTCGTCTTCGACGGCGGCGATCTGCCGGCCCGTCGCGGCGAGCTGGCCCTCGAGGGTGCCCAGGCGGGCGTCGATCGCCTGCGCCTGCGCGGCGGCATCGGACTCGCGCTCCTCGGCGGCGGCGATGCGGGCGCGCATCAGCTCGAGCTGCTCGCGCGTCCGCGCGAGCTCGCCCTGCGCCTCGCCCACGGTCAGTCCGTGGGCGACCGCCGGGAGGAGGCCGACGACGAGGGCGGCGAAGACCGCCGCGACGATGAGGGAACGGGGCCTGGCCATCGCTGTCTATGACCCTTCTTCGGCAAGACGGCCGATTCCTGTAGCGACCGCATCTGCGTCAGGTACGGAGGTAGCGGCGCAGGGCGACCATGCCGCCGACGGCGCCGAGCACCCCGCCCAGGACGGCGAGGGTCGGCAGCAACCCGAGCGGCCATCCTTCGCCCTGCCACCACAACGGGTAGACATAGGCCTCGAGATAGTCGACGGAGTTCCTGAGCCAGTCCGCGACCGCCCAGTTGACGACGTACACCGACAGCGCGCCGAGGATCGCCCCGATCAGCCCCGTGATGAAGCCCTCGATCACGAACGGCCAGCGGATGAACCAGTTCGTCGCTCCGACCAGGCGCATGATCTCGACCTCGCGGCGACGGGCGAAGATGGAGAGCCGCACCGTGGTCGAGATGAGGAGCACGGCGGCGACGGCGAAGACGATCGTCGCCGCCCACATGCCCCAGCGGACCAGGTCGATGGTGTCGAGCATGCGGCGCACGGTCTTGGCCGCATACTGCACACCGTCCTGGGTCCCCGGCGTGTTGTCGACGATCGGGTCGTCGTAGAACCGCGCCGCGACCGTGTCGACCTGGTCGGCGTCGTTGACGAAGACCTCGAACGACGCCGGTAGAGGGTTCGTCGGCAGGTTCTTCGTGACGTAGGACCCGACCGTCTCCTGGAAGCGCCGCAAGGCCTCGTCCTTGCTGACGAACTTGACCTCTTTGACCTCGGGCATCGCGAGGACGCGCTGCTGGAACTCCTGCTGCTGTTGCGGCGTCGTCTCGTCCTTGATGAAGACCTCGATCATGACCCTGTTCTCGAGACTCGTCGCCCCCCGGTTCAGGTTCTCGCCGAGGACCAGGACGCCGCCCAGGATGACCGTGGAGATGAAGACGGTGATGACGGCCGCCATCGTCATCACCCAGTTGCGGCGCAGGGAACCGAGGGCCTCGCTGAGGAAGAAGCCGACGCGCACCTCAGGCCTCTTCCCCGAGCTCGTCGGTGGGCTGGTCGTACGAACCGCGCCGCTCGTCGCGCACGAGGCGCCCAGCATCGAGTTGCAGCACACGCCGCCGCATGCGGTTCACCATCTCCCGGTCGTGAGTGGCGACGACGACCGTCGTGCCCGTGCGGTTGATGCGCACCAGCAGTTGCATGATGCCGACCGCGGTCTCGGGGTCGATGTTGCCGGTCGGCTCGTCCGCGAGCAGCAGCGGCGGATGGTTGACGAAGGCGCGGGCGACCGAGACGCGCTGCTGCTCGCCGCCGGAGATCTCGTGCGGCAGGCTGTTCGTCTTCTCGCTGAGGCCGACCAAGCTGAGGATCTCGGGCACCTTGCGACGGATCATGCGCCGCGGCTCGCCCACCACCTCGAGGGCGTAGGCGACGTTCTCGTAGACGGTCTTGTTGGGCAGCAGCTTGAAGTCCTGGAAGACGCAGCCGATGTTGCGGCGCAACAGGGGCACCTTGCGCTGCGTCAAGGTGCCCAGGTTGCGCCCGGCCACCAGGATCCGCCCTTCCGTGGGTTCCAGTTCCTTGAGGATGAGCTTGATGAGGGTGGACTTGCCGGAGCCCGAAGGCCCCACCAGAAAGACGAATTCGCCCTTGCCGACATGGCAGGTGAAATCCTGGAGGCCGACCACGCCGAGGTCGTAAGTCTTGCTGACGTTCTCGAAGACGATCATCTGTCTGGGCCGCTCCTCACTTCCGCCTGCCGCAGACCAAGAGCTGATTATGGACGGCCCACCGGGCGATGCAACCCGGCGCCGTCCGTGAAGGACAGGGCGAAACGGGGTCGCCGTACGCCGAGAAGGACCAGTTTGAGCGGGCTGGAGGAGCACTGGCGACCGGCAACCCCAGGGTGTGGTTCGTCGACGTGCGCCGTGTTCCTCCCCCTGGCGCCGGCGCCGAGAGGATGCGCCGTCCCACGATGAGCATGTCGGTCGCGTACTGGCTGAACATCAGCCCGCTGCAGAAGCCGCGGTCCGGCGCGAGGGAATCCGGCGGCCCAGGCGACAGCGCCACGGGCCGCCCCTACCAGCGCTCGCGCTTGACCAGCTCGGCCAGGGGTCGCCGGCCGGTGCCCCTCGGCTCCTTGTCGGGCCAACCCAGAGGCGTGAAGGCGATCGGTTCGACGTCGTCGGGCAGCCCGAGCACCTCGCGGGCCGCCGCCGGATCGAAGGCGGCGATCCAACAGGTCCCCAGTCCGAGTGCCGTCGCCGCAAGGATCAGATGGTCCATGGCGATCGCCGCGTCGACCTCGTGGTACGGCTTGTCGTCCATGCGCCGCCACGCCTCACCGGGGACGGCGATGACGGCGACCACGAGCGGCGCCTGGGTGAACCACGGGCGCCCGTACACGCGCGCCAGCTCCTCCTCGCGACCTCGGGTCTGGACGACGACGAGCCGGAACGGTTGCCGGTTCGCCGCCGTCGGCGCCCGGCGGGCAGCCTCAAGGACCTTGTCCAGCAGCTCGTCGGGCACCGAATCGGGCTTGTAGCCGCGCACGCTGTAGCGGGCGGCGATCGTCTCGAAGAAGTCCACGGCCCCTCCTTGGGCATGCGTCACGGGTCCGTGCAAGCCTAGCACCGCGTCGGCGCGCAGCGACGAATTGTCGCACTGCATCGCCGAGCTAACCCTCCCGGGCGGCTCCGGGCGACACCGCCCTCCCCTGTGCATAGACTTCTGCTCGACGAGCCGCGTCGATCGTCAAGGAGGCCGCCCCGTGACCCGCAGAGGCTGGGTGCTCTTCATCGCCCTGTGCATCATCTGGGGCATCCCGTACCTGTTCATCCGTATCGCCGTCGAGGAGCTTTCGGCGCCGGCGCTGGTCTTCTTTCGCACGGCGCCGGCCGCCCTTCTGATGGCGCCCTTCGCCTTCCGCCACGGCGACCTGGACGGGATCCTTGCGCAGTGGCGGTGGGTGCTCGCGTACGCGCTCGTCGAGATCGCCGTGCCCTGGGTCCTGCTCTTCCACGCCGAGGAGCGCATCTCGAGCTCGCTCGCCGGTCTGCTCGTCGCCGCCACGCCGCTGATCGCCGCCGTCGGCTACCGCTTCTTCGGCCACGACGAGGATCTCGACCGGCGCCGGCGCGCCGGCTTGGTCATCGGCCTCGTGGGCGTCGCCACCCTGGTGGGCATCGACGCCTCGGGCACCGACCCGCTCGCCATCCTCGAGATGTTCGGGGTCGCCGTCTGCTACGCGATGGGCCCGTTGATCGTGAGCCGGCGGCTCGACGGGCTCTCGAGCCCGTCCGTCGTCGCCGTCGCGCTCGCCCTGACCGCGGCCATCTACTTCGTCCCGACCATGCTGGCCTTCCCCGCCACCGTCTCGGCCGATACCGTCGGCGCCGTGGCCACTCTGTCACTCGTCTGCACCGTCCTGGCCTTCGTGCTGCACTTCGCCCTCATCCGCGAGGTGGGACCGGCGCGCTCGACGGTGATCACCTACGTGAACCCCTTGGTCGCGGTGTTGCTGGGCGTGGCGCTCCTCGACGAGCCGTTCACGCTCGGCATCGGCGTCGGACTGCCGCTGATCCTGCTCGGGTCGGCGCTCGGCACGGCGCCGTCGGCGGCGCCGGGACGTGAGGGAACCGCGCCCGAGCGCGACGCGGCCCCTGAGCGCGACGCGGCCCCCTGAGCGCGACGCGGCCTCCGAGCGCTAATCCTTCAAGTAGCGGTCGAACCAGTCCAGCACGACGTGGAAGCGTGTCGCGCGGTGGACGGGGCTGCCGGACCTCGTCAACTCGTGCGACTCGGCCGGGAAGCGGACCATCTCGACCGGCCGCTTGAGGAGCCGCAACGTCACGAAGAGGTGCTCGCCCTGCTCGATCGGGCAGCGCAGGTCGTCTTCGGAGTGCAGGATGAGCAGGGGCGTGTGGATGTCCCGGGCGTAGGTCGCCGGCGAGAGCCGCAGGTAAGCGTCGACGTCCTCGTAGAGGAACACGCCCATGTAGCCCTTGAAGTCCCAGCCGGTGTCGCTCGACCCCCATTCCGAGACGAACTGGTTGACGGAGCGTTCGGAGACGGCCGCCTTGAAGCGGTCGCTGTGGCCGACGATCCAGGACGTCATGTATCCGCCGTACGACCCGCCGATCACGCCCAGCCGCTCGCTATCGATGAAGTCGAAGCGGCGCACGGCTTCCTCGATCGCCGCCATGCAATCCTCGTAGTCGACCGAACCCCAGCCCGGACCGGGGTCGCCTTCGCGGCCGCTTCCCGTCCCGCGGATGGCCCGGGCCCACTCCTCACTGTATCCGGACGAGCCGCGCGGGTTGCAGAAGACGACGGCGTAGCCGCCGCCGGCATAGACCTGGAACTCGTCGAAGAAGCCGACGCCGTACTGGCCGTAAGGCCCGCCGTGGATGTTGAGCAGGGCAGGGTACTTCCTGCCCTGCTCAAAGCCGGCGGGCCTCATGACCCACGCCTCGACCTCACTGCCGTCGGCCGAGACCGCCGTGAAGCGCTCGAGCGCCGGAAGCTCGCGGCCGGCGCAGAAGGCGCCGCCGACAGAGGTGAGGCGACGCTCGTCGGCGAGACCCTCGCCGCCGCGCGCCGGACGGCGCGCGGCGGCGAACAGCTCGTCGAGCGCCGTCGCCGTGTTCGCCGTGAACACGAGCCGGCCGCCGGCGACGTCGAAGCCCGACACGCAGCGCTCGCCGCCGACGACGAGCGCCGGCGGCGCGGAGCCGTCGGCGGCGACACGGTACACGTGCGTCATGCCGCGATCCTCGACCGTGAAGAGGATGTCGCCGCCGTCCCACACCGGCTCGCGCGACGCCGGGTACGGCTCGCAGTTACGGTCGAGCGCCTCGGTCAGCAGGCGGACGTCGCCGCTCGCCGCATCGACGGTCGCCACCTGCATGTGCCTCGGCTCGTCCCAGACTGCCGGGTAGCGCGTCGCGGCGAGCCTCGCGCCATCCGGCGCCCAACTGAGGCGCGAGAAGCTGCCGCCGCCCTGCGTCACTCTGCGCGGCTCCCCGGATGAGGCGGCGACCAGATAGACGTCGCTGACCATGTGGAGGTCCCAGTCGGGGTGGCGGGCCGAGACGAAGGCGATCGTCTCGCCGTCTGGCGACCATGCGGGCGAGTGGTCTTCGAAGTCGCCCTCAGTGAGCTGGACCGGCGCGGCCGACCCGTCCGCCGGCACCGTGAAGAGGTGCCGCGGGCGGTCGCCGGTCCAGCCGACGTCGTCCAACTTGTACTGCAGACGCGTGAAGCGCCGCGGCTGCCGACGTTTGTCGTCCTTCTCAGCGTACGCGGGGTCGGGCACGCGGGCGACGAAGGCGAGGCGCGTGCCGTCGGGCGACCAGACGACCTGCGTCACGTCCTCGTCGAGACTGGTGAGCTTGCGCGCCTCGCCGCCGGCAGCCGGCACCACGTAGAGCTGCATGGTGTCGCCGTCCCTGTCGGACGTGAAGGCGAGGCAAGAGCCGTCCGGAGACCAGCGCGGCTCGGCGTCGCGCTTCGCCCCCATGGTGAACCGGCGCGGCGGGGTCGCGCCGTCGACCGCCGCGAGCCAGATGGCGCTGCGGTAGCGGTTCTCCTTCTCGTCGACGCCCCAGACCAGGTAGGCGACGGTCACGCCGTCGGGCGAAAGGCGCGGGTCGGCGGCCCCCGTCAACTGATAGACGTCCTCGGGGATCATGCCCGCCATGCCGGCCCTCCCTTGTCGCCTGAGCGGCGCCGCGGCCGGCGGCCGCGGCGCCGCGATCGTACATCAGGAAGACGAGGCCGCGGGCGAACGGACGGCACGACCGGACGTCCGCGCTCACAGCACCTCGTAGAAACGGATGCAGACCTGCCCGGCCTCGTCGCGAGCGAGTCCGACGAACACCGTCTCAGCGAGCCAACGATGCTGCGGAGCGTCAGTGCGGAAGACGGGAGAGGTGCGAAAGTAGACCTCCGCCGGGTCGAGCTCCTCCCCGGCTTCCATGCGTGCCATCGCCTCGGGCGTCGCCGTGCGGTAGTAGCCTCTGTTCACGACGTCGATCAGGGCGCCGTCCGTGGCCCGGATGAGGTAGCGTGCATCGAGCTCGCAGACGGTGGGCCCGCGGCTGACCGACCAGTCGCCGCCTCCGGCGACGACCGTGCCGCGCAGCCGCGGGCCCTCGACCGTGCCGCCGGTGATCGGCGTGAAGTCGAGGACATCGCCGGCGCCATGGCCCACGTGCTCGCTGGACCCGACGTCGACACGGGCCTCGAAGGCGAACCTCAGGCGCGGGCCCTCCCCCTCCATCGGTCACAGCCTCCTCGCAGTCGCCCTCACGTACCTCTGGCCATCGCCAACGCTTGGAGGCGATCACTCCTCCTCCGTCTTTCCCCCGTGGCGCAGGAGCATCACGACCACGAACGCGATGACCGCCGCGGCGACGGCGATGACGGCGATCCACATGACGGCAGACGTTCCACCCCCGGCCTCCTCAGAGGCCGTCGCCGGCCTCAGGTTGACGTACGTGTCCTGGTTGTCGACGGCCCAGAAGACCGGGCCGTTCCCGTTCTGGACACGCGTCCAGCCTTCCCAGTCCTCAGTGTTGTACGCCTGCAGGTAACGCGGGTACACGAGCGCCATGTGCGGCGTCTCATCGTAAAAGATCTCCTGCATCCGCCAGATCACCTCGGCTCGCTGCTGGAGGTCGAGGGTCCGCGCCTGCTTGACCCACAAGGCGTCGAACTCCTCGTTCGACCAGCCGGGCTCGTTGTTGCCACCGATCGCCGATGTCTGGAACGTACTGAGCGTATAGCTCGGGTCGGAGAAGCCGTCCCAATACCAGATGAACATGTCGAAGTCGGGCGCGTACGTGTTTCCCTTGTAATTGTAGACGCGCGAGACCAGCGCGCCGGTGTCGATGACCTCGAGCTTGATCTTGAGCCCGAGCTCGCGGAGCCACCCGGTGATGAGCTTGCCGGTGGTCTGTTCCTGGATGCTGTCGGAGAGTACCCAGAAGCGAAGGGTGATCGGCTTGCCCTCGTACTGCCGGAGGCCGTCGGCCCCCTTCGTGTAGCCTGCCTCGTCGAGAAGCCGGTTCGCTTTGGCGATGTCGAAGGTGTACGCGACGTCGGCGCCGGGCTCCCAATGGTAGTCCGGGTCGGTCCACGTGTCCGGTGTCATGATCGAGGTCGCCGGATCGGCGAAGCCGTAGTAGGCGACCTTGGCGAGCTTCTCGCGGTCGACCGCGTAGTTGAGCGCATGGCGAAAGGCCGGGTCCCGCAGCACGGGATGGCCGGCCGTCGGCGATCCTTCGTAGCAGTTGAAGCAAAGGTAGTCCCAGTTCCGGTAGTTGTAGGCGATCGCCTCGATGCCGGGCAGGGCGCCGACGACGTCGAACTGCGCCGGCAAGAAGCCTTGGGCCGCGTCGATCGTCCCCGCCTCGAGGTCGGCGCTCATCGTCTCCGGGTTCGTGTAGATGCGGTACACGATCTCGTCGATCGCCGGCTGCTTCCCCCAATAGTAGGGATTGCGCTCCATGCGCAAGTACGAGCCGGACTTCCACTCCGTGACCGTGAACGGGCCGCTGCCGGCCAGCGGCGGCTTGTTCTCGTATGTGCTGCCGGCCAAATCTGGGGGCACATCCTCCCAGACGTGTTTGGGCAGGACAGGCAGATAGCCATACAGGAGGTCCGCCCGAGGCGCCGAGAGCCGCATTCGCACGGTGGTCCCATCGAGGGCGCTGGTCTTCTTCACGCCAGCGATCCCCAGGCTCATGTTTGGCAGCACGTCGACGTTGGTGCGGTAGAACTCGAACGTCCAGGCGACGTCTTCGGCCGTCAGGGGCTGTCCGTCGCTCCATTTCACGTCCGGACGTAGCTTGATCGTCCACGTCTTCCCGTCGGCCGAGATGCCGCCGTTCTCCTTCGTCGGTATCTCGGCCGCAAGCTGTGCCCGCGGCTTGCCCTTGAGGTCGAGGTCGAAGAGCAGGTTGTAGGTCATCGTGACGGTCTCGAACGACAGCGTCTCGAGCATGAGGTTAGGGTTGAGCGTGTCGGCGTCGCCGGTGACGCCGATGTGCAGCGTCACCTTGCCGCCGGACGGCGCCGGGCTCGCGGACTCCGCGACCGCGGAGTCCGCGAGCCCGGCGCCCAAGGCCAAGACCAGGACGACGGCCGCCGTGACGGCGATCCTGAGGTGGATGGGCGACGCTGCGTTGTCCCTCATCGCGAACTCCTTTCTCCCCCTTCCATGACGGTCAGGCTGACGAACGACCCGACGCTGCCGCCCGTCACGAGCAGTTGGTCGTTCTGCACCGTCGAGGTCGCGAACCACGGATCTTCGTCGGTGCCGGGATGTGGCAGATACAGCGGGAAGTCACTCGAGGCGACGTGCAGGCGCAGGCGGTGTCCCGCCTGCACGCGATAGCCGGTGTGGGCAAGGTCGACGCGCGCGGGCCGCTCCGGGTCCGGGCCCACAACGTGGGCCTGGCCCCGGGCGATCGCCCGCGCGCTGCCGTCCGGCGCGACGTCGAGCAGCTTGACGAAGAGGTGCATCGAGGACGCCGAGGAGCCGACAGCCAGGGTGGCCGAGAGCGGACCGGCGAGGTCGAGCGCTGCGCGCTGCGGCTCGCCGGTGAACGTCAGAACGTCGTCCCGCCCCTCGATCTCGCATTCGTCGGGCCACTCCTTGATCTGGGAGAACGCATCGAGAAGCGCCGAAGGAACGAGACGCTCGGGGTCGTGGACCCACCGTACAGACTCCCGTCGCGCCGACGACGTAGCAGCCAACGCGCCGCCCTCGACGCCTGCCGTCGCCCGGCCCGCCGACGCCAGGTACAGACGCATCTCGCGGGCGCCGGGAGGCGGCCACCACGGCGCCTCGCGCCACTCGCCGTGACCGAGGAACCAGCGCACGCGTGGAACATCCTGCGCCCTGCGGTTCCTCTTGAGGAAGACGTCGAAGAAGTCAAGCGCCGGCGCCGTGAGAGACGGCAGCATGCGCTGCAGCGCATCGTCGTCCACGTCGTGATCTTCCTCAGGCACCACCGGGAACTGGCGAAGATGGTAGTTCTCATGGTCCGTCGCGTCCGCGATCAGGTACTGGAGCGGGGCCTTGTCCGGTCGCAGGCACAGCACCGAGTAATCGCTCATCGACAGCGGAAGGACATTGTCGAACCACCCTACCGAGTGCAACACAGGGACACGCAAGCATTCGAACGGATGAGACCCGGGCGGATAGATCGACGAATCCCGCCCCGCAGGGTCCAGGATCCAGCGGTCGACGGCGGCGCACCGGCGACCGAGATGTTCGTAGGCTTCATCAAAGACACGAGCCAGCGGGCGACGGCTCCAGTCGACCGGAAAGTCATAGACGAGCTTGTCGAGCCAAAAGTGCGCCAGGTAGTCGGCCATGTACAGCTCCGGCACGCGGCCGCTCCCCGAGTGCATGGACGCGAAGAGGTCCGTGCCGGTGACCCGCGGAACGATCGCCTTGAGGGCCGGATGCCCACTCGCCACCGCGGCCCACTGCGTGAACCCGAAGTAAGAGTCGCCCCACATCCCGACGACACCGTTCGACCAGGGCTGGGATGTGATCCATTCGAGGGTGTCGAAGCCGTCCTCGATCTCGTGCACGAAGGGCAGCGTCTCGCCCTCGGAGCGGAACTTGCCGCGCACGTCCTGGGCGACGAACACGTACCCGCGGTCGTTGAACCAGGGCGCGAGCTGCGGCATGAACGTGTAGCGGCCACACTTGTCGTAGGGCAGCCGTACGAGCACCGCCGGTGCCCGACCCGGTCGGTCAGGGAGGTAGACGTCCGTCGCCAGACGGACTCCGTCACGCATGGGCGCCATGGACTGTTCGGCTCGCGGATCGAGTGGCGCAGGTTCCAGGTAGTTCATCTGGTACGGCATACAGCCCACCTTTCCGGACGCCGTGCCCGGCGCCCCATCGAAGGCGCTCCGCCCTCATCTCGCCGCCCCAGCGTCCTGCGAGCAGACCCATGCCCGACGTCGAAGGCGAGGAGATCCGACAGAGCGGTGGTCATCGCGCCGACCGGAGGAGATGCGTGTGGGGGCCGCAGTCAGGCCCGGCGAGGAACTGCATGCGACTGCCGGCCGGAGCCGTTCGTGGCCTAAGATAGAAACGGATTCGACCTTGTCAAGGAGGAAAAATGGCCGACGAGAAGGCCGGCGGGCGCAGGGGCAGGCCGCCCGCAGCTCCTGCCCCCTACCCGGCGAGCCCGATGGGCGCCTGGCTCGACGAGCTCTCGCCGACGGCCCACAACATCCTCCGCGCCGCCCGCGCCCTGCTCCTCGCTAGAGGTTACGCCGCTGTCACCCTCGAGGCGGTCGCACTCGAGGCCGGCGAGGACCGGGCGACGATCACGCGGCACTTCGGAAGCAAGGCCGGCCTCGTCAATGCTCTCTTCGACGATCTCGGCGAGGACATCTTCGAGAAGCTCACCGCGCACGCGGCCGCTGCGCCGGCCGGTGAGCAGCGCCGACACGTCCTCATCCGGACTCTGGACAATCTCGCCACTGACCGGGAGCTAACGCTCGGCATGTACGAGCTCATGCCGCACGTCCTCAAAGACCCCGTGCTACGGGAGCGCTTTGCCACACTGTATGCGCATTACCGCAAGCTCATGCTCACGCAGACAGGCATGGACGAGGACCTCGGCTCCATACCCGCCTATCAGGACCGCCAGGATGTCGCAGCACTGCCGGCACTGGTCATGGCGGTCATCGACGGCATCTCGATTCAATGCAGCCTCGACCCCGCATCCGTCGACAGCGACCGCGTCTTCGCCCTGCTCGACCTCTTCGTCTCGGCCGTGCTCGACGGCCGCATCAGGACCGAAGGCCGGCTGGGCGAGAACGGCGTCGAGTAGGCTTGGGCGCAGCGGGGCAAGCCCCGCTGCGCCCAAGCCTCGTCTACCAGGATCCTCGCCTCCGCGCCCGCACAGCACGGGTCTCCTGGCCATACGCGTCACTGCTGGGGCAGGAACGTCTCTCCCTCGATGCCGTCGTACATGTACTGAGCGCACGGGCCGCCGCCCCAGGCGACGACCTTCGGCAGCGCTGCTTTTTGTGCGCCCACGGCCCAGGCGAACGACTCCTCCACCGAGACCCGGCCATCACCATCGGTGTCGACGATGACGTTCGCGAGCGTCTTGCCGTTGCTGTAGAAGGTGAAGAGGAGCTCGTCCCACGGGTCGCGACCCCGGCGCCTGCCGGAGTCGTAGGCGTCCTCGTCGCCCTCGAGCAGACTGCCGCGGTCGGCGATCGTCCAGCCGTGAGTGGCGACGAAGATGAGGAACATGCTGTCCTTCGTGTCGTGTCTCTTCAGCCCCCGGATCTGCGCGAGGATGTCGACCCTGGTGAACAGCTCGGCCATCTGGATACTGGTCGGGCTCCGAGCCAGACTGACTCTGTCATCCACGGCGGCGTGACGCCGGCCTCGCCCGGCCTGACGACTGGCCGACCGGCAAGGCCCCGCGCTCACCAATGGCCGGCTTGCCCCAAACCGACGCGCCGTGTCTCGCCGGCCTCCATCTCGAGCACCTCGCCACGCACTCCGACCCGGACTCGCCCCGGGACTCCCGGCAACACCCTGACCTGCAGCTCGTTGGCCGTCACCGTCAGGTCGATCCTGTGGCCGCGGTAGTGCAGCGGCATGCGCAGGCGCGTCATCTCCTCGGGGAGGCGAGGGTTCAGCCAGAGCACGTCCTCGCGCACCTCGATGCCGCAGTAGCAGCGCTGCAGAAGGTCGACGGTCCCCGCCATGGCGCCCAGGTGGATGCCTTCGGCCGTCGTCCCGCCCTGCACATCGTCCACGTCGCTGTGCAGGGCGGCCAGGAAGAGACGCCACGAGCGTTCACGGTCGCGGCGCGAGAGCACCCACGAATGGACGAGTGCCGAGAGCGTCGACCCATGTGAGGTCCGCTCCAGGTAGTAATCGACGTTCTTCGGGATGTCACGGGGCGCGTCGAACTCGTAGCCGATCCTCGCGAAGAGCTCGGCGAGCTCCTCCGCGGACAGGAGGTAGAAGAGCATGAGAACGTCGGCCTGCTTGCAGGCCTTGTAGCGGTTCGGCGTGTCGCCTTCGGCCTCGAGGATACGGTCCAGCCTCATGATGTCGCCGTAGCGCCCCCTGTACTTCTCCCAGTCGAGCTCCTCCAGGTCCTCGTATCCCTCGAACTGGCTGATGACCCCGTCACGGTGGAACGGCACGAACATCTTCCTCGAGACGTCCTCCCAACGCTCCACCTCGGCCGCCGTCAGGTGCAGCTCGTCCCAGAGCTCCCGACGCTGGTACTCGGCCAGCAGGTCGAGGATCTCCAGCGCCTTGCACAGGCACCAGACGGTCATCACGTTCGTGTACGCGTTGTTGTTCAGGCCGGGCTCATCCGCGTCCGGGTATGCGTCGTGGTACTCGTCCGGACCCATGACGCGACGGATCTCGTAGCGCTTCCTGTCACCGTTGTAGGTGGCGAGAGACGCCATGGCGCGGGCGGCCTCGAGGATGATCGGACCCGAGCGGAAGCGCAAAAAGGTCAGGTCGCCCGTCACCTGGTAGTGGTGCCAGGCGTCCCAGGCGACGGCGACATTGATGTGCCGCTGGAGATGCGAGTTGTCGCGGATCCAGCGGCCAGATCGCGGGTTCAGGTGCCACGACTGGCTCTCCTCGCGCCCGTCGCTGCCGCTCTGCCACGGGAAGAGAGCCCCGCGACAGCCTTGTTCACGCGCTCGCCGGCGGGCAGCCGGAAGGCGATGGAAACGGTAGCCGATGTGAGCGCGGCTGAGGACCGGAAGGTGCAGGTCGAGCAGGGGGAGGATGAAGAGTTCGTCCCAGAAGACATGACCGCGGTACGCCTCGCCGTGCAGTCCCCGCGCCGGGATCCCCGCATCGACGTCGACGGACCTCTCGGACGTCGTCTGCAGCAGGTGGAAGATATGGAGACGAAGCACAAGCTGGGCGTCGGACTCGCGGGTGAGTTCGAGGCGCGTGTCGAAACGCTCCCACTGGTGCTTCCAGACCATGCGATGATCCCGAAGCAGCTCGTCGAAGCCCGGGGCCTCGGCAACACGTTCGCAAGCCTGGAGAAGCGGCCGGTACGTCGCCCTGTCCCGTGAGGTGAACAGAGCTACCGCCTTGTCGACGGTGACGACGCTGCCGGGCTCGACCGGCACGGTCAGACGCTGCTCGACGGCGCGGGCGCGCCGCCGCGTCTCGCGCGCGACCGCCTCTTCTCTGCCGGCCACGTACACGCGAGTACGACACGCCTCGGCGATCCGCACACGCGAGTCAGTCGTCGGCGCGACGAGTGCGACGACGTCGTCGCGCGGCGTCATCAGCACGGGCTTCTGGATGTGGTCGCCGCGCAGGACGCGGTAGCGCTCGACGCCGGCGTTCTCGACCGCCGCGTCAAGCCCCGACACGATCTCGAGGGCGCCGCTCCAGTCCTCCGCCGTCAGCGTGGTCTCCAAGCCGGCGAGATGCTCGTCGTGCATGCTGACGACACGCCGCTGCTTGACCGCCGTCGTGCGTCCCCGGTCGTCGCGGACACGGAACGTACGGATGAGCAGGCCCTGCCGAAGGTCCAGCTCCTGACGGTACCCGAGCACCTCCATCGCACCCAGCTCGAGCCACGGCCCGCCCTCGACACGGAAGGTCAACGGCAGCCAGTTGGGCGCATTGACGAGGTCCTCGTTCTCGACCTGCCGACCCTCGACCTCGGATATCAGGCGGTCGTACACGCCGGCGAAGTAGGTCCCCGGGTAGTGGACACCGTCGGCCCGTGACTCGGGCGCCGCTCCTCTCGTCGCCACGTAGCCGTTACCGAGGGTGCACAGCGCCTCGCGCAGGCCCTCGCGCTGCGGGTCGAGGCCGTCGTAGACGAGCGACCAGCCGTCGCCGGGCACGGTCTTGCCCATGGGTCTGATACAAGACATCACAGCCCCCTCAGCGCTGCACCCGACGGGGTGATGACGAGCACGTCGGGCGCCATCACTACGAAGACGACATCCTCGCCTGAGTGTATCGTGTCGGACCGCGCGGGGGTTCCGGAGACAGGGCGACGGCCGCACGCCGGCCATTGCGAGACGGCAAAGGTCGTCCGACCAGACTGTGAGGGCGGCCTTGCCGGGCAGGATCGTCACGTTGTCGGCTTTCGCCTCTCTTCCTCGCCGAGCAGCGACGGGTCGGCGGCCGTCGCGTCGAAGAGCGAAGTGGTCTTGAAGGGCTCGAGGGCGCCGTCGCCGCCGGCCGCTGCCGTCCTCGCGAGCAGCTCGGCACGGCGCTCGGCGCTGAGGGGCGCGAACGTCCGCACGGCGGTGAGCGCCTGTTCGAGCAACTCCAGACTGTCGATGCCGGTGATCACGACCGAGGTCGGCAGGTCGAGGGCGTAGTGGAGACACTCGACGGGCGTCACCACTCCCGCTTTGAGCAGGTAGCCGGCGGCCATGCTCTTCATGCCGAGGACGGCGATGCCGCGTTCGACGAGGTACGGCACCACATGCTCGGCGAAGCTGCGGTAGTGGGCGTCGAGCAAGCTGAGGGGCATCTGCACGGCGTCGAACCTGGACCCGTACTGTTCCGCGACCTCCAGCGTGTGCAGGTGGATGGCGGGGTCCTTGTGGCCCGTGAAGCCGATGAAGCGGAGCTTGCCGGCTTCACGGGCCTCGATGAGGGCCTCGTTCGCCCCGCCCTCGCGGAAGATACGGTGCGGGTCCTCGAAGCGCAGGACCTCATGGTGCTGCACGAGGTCGATGCAGTCGACCTGGAGGCGGCGAAGCGACTCGTCGAGTTGCTTCGCCGCCTCCCTCTTCGTCCGCCCGTCGACCTTCGTCATCAGGAAGACGCGCTCGCGGTAGCCGTCGCGCAGCGCCTTCCCCATGCGGATCTCGCTGAGACCGTCGTTGTAGTCCCAGCAGTTGTCGAGGAAGGTGACGCCCTCGTCGACCGCCGTGCGCACGATGCGGATGGCGAGCGCCTCGTCCACCTCGGGCTTGCCGAGGTGGAAGCCACCCAGGCCGATGGCCGACACCTTCTCGCCCGTGGAGCCGAGGTCGCGATACAACATGTCAGGATGCCTCGACGGTGTCATCGTGCTCCCCTTCTGTGGATCATGCGAGCCGTGCACACCGCGCGGTGCACACCAGAGCGAAGGACGGCGGGAAGGTGAAGATCCGGTACAAGGCGGTCCGGTGACAGCGGACGGACGCTGATGCTGGGGCGCAAGCCGTCGACGACCGCCGACCGAGCTCATGGTCGAACGCGCTGGAGGCGGCGACCGGAGTCGAACCGGTGAATGAGGGTTTTGCAGACCCTTGCCTTACCACTTGGCTACGCCGCCTCGGGAAGAGGGCCTGGAGCGGGTGAAGGGGCTCGAACCCTCGACCTTCTGCATGGCAAGCAGACGCTCTAGCCGACTGAGCTACACCCGCAGCAGAGGCGAATGATACCCCACGGCCTCGAGGGGGCGCAATCGAGGTCGGAGCGCCGGAGGGACGAGGGCAGGGGGAAGGTCAGTGCCCGGCGCGGTCCAGTGCCTCGTTGACGAGGCGGTCGGCCTCGGCGTTCTGCTCACGAGGCACGTGCCTGACGTCGACCTCGCGAAAGCCGTGCAGGCGGCGCTGCGCCTCGTCGTGCAGCGCCTTGAGGTCGGCGTTCTTCACCCTGTACCTCCCCGTGAGCTGGCGCACGACGAGCTCGCTGTCCATGAAGACGGTGAGGCGCTCGACGCCGCGGTCGAGCGCCAGCTCGAGCCCGGCCAGAAGCGCCTCGTACTCGGCGACGTTGTTGGTCGCCTCGCCGATGACGTCGCTCAACTCCTCGACGAGCTCCCCCTCGGCGGTGAGCAGGCGCGCGGCGATCCCGGCCGGGCCGGGATTGCCTCGCGCCCCGCCGTCGACGTAGAGGTGGTAACGCATGTCGTCACGGTTCGCCGGGAGCACCGGCCCGCCCTGCACTTCGTCAGCACGGACGAGACGCAGGGCGGGCCGCGGCGCCGGCGCCGGCTCTCCGCCGGCGACCATCGCCCAGACGCCGCGCTCAGCGCGGTGCACCTCGACGCGCACGCCGTCACGCGCCAGCGCGTCGGCGAGCGTCTCGGCCCACCGCGCCAGCACGGCGTCCTCGACCACCTCGTGCGGCGCGTCGATCAGCCCCAGGCCGAGCTCGCAGGCATGCCGCGCCTCGTGATACTTGACGTCGCCGGTCACGAGCACGTCCGCCGACGCCGCGGCCGCCTCGATCAGCGAGGCTCCCGACCCGGGCACGCAGGCGACCCTGCGCAGCTCCCGCTCGGGCCCCGCGCTGACACGCACTGCAGGCAGATGCAGTCCGGCGGCGAGATCGGCGGCGAACTGCGACAACACCTGGGGACGGTCGAGGTCGCCCACCCGTCCGAGCCCGAGGCTCGCGACCTCGTCCTCGACCGGGTAGACGTCGAAGGCGGGTTCCTCGTACGGGTGCGCGGCGACGTAAGCGTCGATCACGGCCCGCCGCAGCCGCCGCGGGAAGGCGATCTCGACGCGAAGCTCTCTCACCGCCTCGTCCCGGCCGGCCTCGCCGGCGACCGGGCGCGTCCCTTCGCCGCCGTAGAACGTCCCCACACCGGCCGTGGCGAACGAGCAGTGCTCGTAGGCGCCGATGCGCCCGCCGCCGACGGCGAACACGGCGGCGCGCACGGCCGCCACGTCGTCCTCCGGGACGAAGCCGACCAGCTTGCACCAGTCGATGGCGGCAGGGGCGAGCGGACGGACGTCCTCGAGCCCCAGCATGGCGGCGAACACGTCGCCGAACCCTCCGCGGGCCTTGTCGAGATTGGTGTGCGCCACAAGCACGGCGGTGTCGTCGCGCGCCGCACGCAGGGCCAGCGCGCCGGCGACGGAGCCGTCGGTCAGGCGCTCGAGCGGCGCGAACAGCAGCGGGTGATGCGCGAGGACGAGCGAGCACCCCAGATGGCGCGCCGCTGAGAGCGCCGCCGCATCGGCCTCGAGAGCCACGAGCACCCCAGTGACGGGTGCGTTGGGCGATCCGACCTGCAGCCCAACGTGGTCCCAGGGCTCGGCGAGGTCGAAGGGCGCGAGCGTGTCGACGACGCGGCCGACGTCGCGCACGCTCGGCAGGTCGGTGCGACCCGACCGGCCGCCCCTACCAGGCCCACGTCCTCCGCCTGCGCTGCCGTCCATGGCCGCGATTGTAGCGTGTACACTGCGCCGCATGAGCGTTGACGCGGGAACTGGCACGGCCGGCGGGGCGGCCGGCGGTGCCGGCGGCCCCGCAGCGTCACCGCCGGCCGCCCCGGCCGCCGCCCGCCGGCCGTGGCTCGTCCTCCTCGCCCTCACCCCCGGCCTTGTCCTCACCCTCGCCGACGCGACGATCATGAGCGTCGCCGTGCCGCTCATGATCCAGCGCCTGGACGCCTCGGTCACGGCCGTGTCCTGGGTCATGAACGGCTACAACCTCGTCCTCACCGTACTCTTCCTGCCGATGGGCCGCCTGGGCGACCGCTGGGGACACAAGCGGACGTTCGTCCTCGGGCTCGTCGTGTTCACCGCGGCCTCCCTGGGCTGCGCGCGCAGCGGGACGATCGCCGTCCTCATCGCCTGGCGGGCGCTGCAGGCCGTGGGCGCGGCGGCCGTCATCCCGACCGCGCTGACGCTGGTGCTCGCCGCCTACCCGGCGGCCCGGCGCGGGTTCGCGGCCGCCATGTTCGGCGCCCTCAGCTCGGCCGCCGCGGCGCTCGGACCCACGCTCGGTGGCGTGCTCGTCGACACCTGGTCGTGGCCGGCGGTGTTCTGGTTCAACCTGCCGGTCGGAGCCCTCGGCGTCGTTGTGGCCCTGGCGCTCGTCCCACGGCGGCAGGAAAGGGCGGCGCCGGCGGGTCTCGACCTCACCGGCGCCGCCCTCGCCGCCGCCGGCCTCCTGTGCCTCACGCTGGGCCTCATCCAGGGCAACACGTGGCATTGGACGTCGGCCCGTATCGTCCTCCTGTTCATCGCGGCGGCAGCGTTGCTCGCCGGCTTCTTCCTCCATGAAGCGCGCACGGCCGAGCCCTTCCTCGACCTGGCGTTCTTCCGACGACGCTCGTTCACGGCCGCCAGCGCCGCGATCATGACCGTCGACACGGCGATGATGGGGACCACGTTCATGCTCGTCATCTACATGGTCGCGATGCTCGACTACAGCGAGCTCAAGGCCGGCGTCGTCGTCACGACCCTGCCCCTTGCCGGCCTCGTCCTCGCCCCCTTCGCCGGCCGGCTCGTCGACCGCGCCGGTCCGCGCCTGGCGGCGCTCGCCGGCGCCCTCCTCACCGCGGCCGGCCTCGTCCTGCTCGCCTTCGTCGACCGCTCGGCCTCGGCCGGCGCCATCGCCTGGCGCACGGCGCTCGTCGGCGCCGGCCTCGGCCTCTCGCTGCCCGCCCTGACCGCGGCCGGCATGGGCGCCTTGGCGGCCGACGTTCGCGGCCTCGGATCGGGCGTCCTCAACACCGCCCGGCAGCTCGGCTTCCTGCTCGGCGTCGCCGTCCTCGTGGCCGTCTTCTCGCACACCATGCACACGGCCGTGGACCGTGCCGCCGACCAGGCCAAGGTGATGACCGACGCGAGCCCGGCCATCCCAGCCGACCTCAAGCCCAAAGTCGCGGCGGCCATCGACAGCGCCCGCAGCATCGACGTGTCGCGCGGGATGAGCGAGATCATGAAGATCGCCAACCCTATCGCCGAGATCATCGAGCCGCGCGTCGGCGCGCTCCAGGGCCTCGCCCTGCTGGGCCTCAAGGACGACCTCGAGACGTTGTTCATGGACGAGGCGGCGCGTGCCTTCCGCTGGCCGCTGCTGACGGCGGCCATCGCCGCGCTGCTCGCGCTCGTCCCGAGCGCGCTGCTGCCGCGGCGCCTGCCGCCGCACGACGGCAGCGGCTGACCTCGCGCCGCGCCGGCGGACCGGGAGGTCTGAGCGCCGTCGCGGATCAGCCCAACGACGCGTCAGCCGCGCCGGCGCTCAGACCTCGATCCACCCCTCGGCGACCATCACGCTCTCGCCGCCGATCCAGACGTTCACGACCGTCCCGTCCCTCTTCTCGGTTCGCGCCTCGAGGACGCTCGGCCGTCCCATCTCCACCCCCTGGGCGATGCGGAAGGAGAAGGCGCCGTCCGACGCCGGGTCGAGGTCGCTGAGCAGGGCGGCGAGCACGCAGTTGGCGCTGCCCGTCGCCGGGTCCTCAGGGATGCCGTCGAGGGGCGAGAACATGCGCGCCCGGAGGTCGAAGTCGTCGGCCGAGCGGACGTAGAGAAGCAAGTCGGGCACCTCGGCGCCGGCGGCGAGGAGCTTCTCGGCGCCGGCGACGTCCAGCCGGCAGCGCGCGAGGGCGTCCCGGTCGCGCAGCTCGGCGATGACGAACGGCAGGCCCACCGAGGCGACGAGCGGCGCGTGCGTCGTCGTCACGATGTCGTCCACCTCGAGGCCGGCGGCGGAGGCAAGGGTCGCCACGTCCACGGCCCCGCGCTTCGCCAGCGGCTGCGGGGCCTCGAGCTCGCAGCGGATGCGTCCGTCCTCGCCGCGCGCGATGGTGATGGGAACGAGCCCTGCGTCCTCCTCGAACACCAGCGTCCGCGGCTCGTCCAGCGGCCCGAACGCGCCCGTGCTCGCGAGCACGAACGCGGTGCCGATGTTGGGGTGGCCGGCGAAGGGCACTTCCGCCGGCGGCGTGAAGATGCGCACGCGGCGGTCGTGCCCCTTCTCCGCCGGCAGCACGAACGTCGACTCGGAGTAGTTGAACTCGCGGGCGATCAGCTGCATCTGGGCGGCGCTGAGCCCCTCCGCCTCGGGCAACACGGCGAGCGGGTTGCCGCCGAAGCGCGTGTCGGTGAAGACGTCGCAGGTGTAGTAGCGGTAGCGCATAGGACTCCCTCCCTGGAAGCTGCACTCGCGATACCTGTGGCCCACCCGGACAGCCGGGAAGCGCCACAAGAGTCACGTGGCGCAGCCGAGGCTGCCAGGCCCGGGTCGCTCCCAGAGGGTAATCCACCGCAGCCTTGCAGCGAAACGCGCCCGGTCGGCTAGGGCGCGTACCGGCCCAGCCCGAGCGGTGTTTACCACCCCGCTGTGTACCGCAGCCCGTAGTAGACGGCGACAGCGCCGAGCACGACGGTGGCCAGAACGGTGACGCGACTCAGGCCTCGTGGCCGCTCGGCGCAGAGGGGCACCAGGGCGACGGCGATCGTCGGTACGCAGACGATGGCAAAACACAGCAGTCCGAGATCGAGCGCAGCCGCGGCCTCGGGCAACGACCACGCGACCGGCAACGCCAGACAGACTTCGCCCAACGGGCCTCTCTTGGATGATCCGGTAGCGATCAGACCGAGGAGCGCAGCAGCCGGTGCGAGAACGACGAGCCAGGGACGAGCCTCGTACCAAGCCGAGGCGAACCCCACCTGCTCCCTTACCGCGAATACTGTGTGATACGTGATTACCCACGCCATCAGATACGCGGCCATGACCGCCGTCGCCCGCAGCCATCCCTGCAGCCAAGCCCGGCCATGCACGGCTCGCCAGGCCAGGACATAGCCAAGCGTAATCCACAGGGCAGTGCTGCCCCCGAGGACTCCGACGGGTCCGACCATCTGCCGCAAGTACTGCGCTACGACGCCGGCGGCAGCGCCGAGGGCGATGGCGAGCGCGACCCAGACACGGCCGAAGACTCGCATCTCGCCCGAATCATCTTGCCGAAACGGCCTCACAGTGTCGACCGGTCAGGCAGGACGACCGGCATGAGACCGGCCCGTCCGCTGCTTGCGATACGCTAGCACGACGCCCACCGCCCTCGAAAGAACTAGACCCTAGACCCGAGCCACCCGGCCGTCGGCGGCCTCGTAGAAGTCGAAGTTCCGCTCTGCCACCAGTCCTACAAGGTCATCCATCACATCGGACAGCAGGACTGCCGTCTCTGGTTCACACACGTGGTAGCACTCGAAGACGGGGCGAGCCTGGCCGGCGTCCACCAGCACGAGATAGAGCCGTTCGTATTGCTCGTCACGGCCGGCAGGGTCATGCCGGCCAGTGAACAAGCGGAGGCGGGGAAAGGCATTATCGAACGTGGACTTTCGCTTCGCCGTCTGATCGAATCTGGCGCCCATGTCCAGGAACAAGAAGCCAGCCACGACCGCGTAGGGGAATCGCCGATGAAGAGTCAGCGCTTCGGCGAGCATGTCACCACGCCTGTTGGTCAGGTTCTTCTGATAGTTCCCCGTCCTGCCGTCACAGAAGTTTATGGTCTTGACGCTGATCCCGAGAAGAAGGCCTGACTCTTCCGTGGCCCAGGTGACGTCGACCTTCTTCGCGCCGATGCCGCCGGCAAGCCGCCTCTCTGCCCCCGAAAGACCAGGTTCCCCAGGCCTGGCCGGCCGGGCCTCTGTCATGCCTCTCGCGCGCAGTTCAGTCGCGAGAGCCAGGGCGACTCCGGCGCTCATCGCTTCAGAATAGGCCTTCTTCTCCGACTGCTTCGCTCTGTCGTCGGGCTTTGACGGCAGGGCTTTCAAGGCGGCGATGAGGTAGTCGTCAACCCGGGACATGAGGCTCAGTTCCGCGAGCTCTGCGACGCGCGCTCATTTCCTCATAGGCTTCGCGCAACACCTTGACTTGGCTCCTCGCCAGGTCCAGATGCTCGACCAGGAGACAGTCGTCAACTAGCCTCACAGCATCGCGAAGGGAGCCGCCGCGCAGCGCTTGCGCGACACAAGGCCTGATTGCCGACAACGACTTCCATGCGGAGATGAGTGAAGCGGGCGACGGTACCGGGAGGCGATCCGCCTCGCGTGGCTCGAGCTTCAGCATCCCCCCGCCATATGAACGGCCCACCGCCTCAGCCCCGAGAAGGGTCAGTGAATTCAGCGCACCCAGCGGCAGCAGGTCGATGCCGATGCGACGTAGACCGGGGCGGAGATACAGCCCGTGGACCGAGTTCAAATGGTGAGCTCGGATCCTGTTCGAACACAGCCGCGGGGCGTCGGCGTTCATGTAGGTGAGAAACAAGTCGGGAGGTGGAACCAGCGGCACTCGCCACCAGGGAGACCGCACCCGGCACTTGTACGCCTCGTGGACGTTCGTCTCTTCGCCGGCTCTGATGTACGCCTGCGCCGCAGGTGAGGGACTGGAGCTCGGCCGAAACAGGAGCGTCGACTTGCCCATCTTGCCCAGCTCTCGCCACGCAACCTCAGTCAGAGCAAGGGCGCGAAGATGGCGGGACCCCGGCGGAGACACCGCTATGACGTCGGCCACGTCGAGACCCAGCTCGTCCGCCCGACTCGGGCTGAGAGCGAAGTAGCGGTTGTTGCCGGTCACCATCCCGAGCGTCGTCTCACCCCAATCCTGCAAGGTGGCAAACCCGCTGCCGCACGTGACATCGGTGTACGCCTGCTGCGCTTCTGCGGACATGAGGCTCGGCGTCCACTTGCCTTCGGGCCGGACCGGTCTCCACCTCCGACTTCTGTCCTCCCTCGCGTCAAGCTCAGCGAGATTTGCGACTTGTCGCAGTTCGCAGCAATCGGTCGGCCCGGTCCCCTCGGCGAGAAGGAGCACGACCTCCTCCTGGACGCCGGGGAAGACACGCTTGTCGAACAACACGAGACGGACACGGGAGAAACGCTCCATCAGGTAGCGACGCACGCCTGCCGCATAGTTCACCGACAGGAGTTCAGCGGGGAGCACCAGACCGAGTCGTCCTTCAGGCTTCAGAAACAGTGCAGCATGGACCGTGAACGCCGCCCACGAGGAGGCCAAGCCACTGAGCGAGACACCCGCGCGAAGAGCGGCTGCCCTGCTCCGCGTACGTGCCTCGCCAGAGAAGTCCTGATAGCGGATGTAGGGGGGGTTCCCGACCACTGCGTCGTAGCAGGCGACGGGCTCCACCCCGAAGAAGTCGGCCACTTCGACGTCGGCCTCGACGCCCACGGAGGCCAAGCGTGCGCGGGCAAGTTCCGCGCTGTCCTCGTGCAGCTCGTAGCCGATGAGCTGGCTGCGCGATCTCTGCTGCCCGCCGTCCAAAGCACGGAGGCGCCTGCCCGCCGCTGCCAGAAACGCCGCTTCGCCGCACGAGGGCTCTAGGACAAGATCATTGGGATCCCTGACCGCCCATGTGACGACATAGTCACACAGTCCGGCAGGCGTAAAGAAGGCGCCCCGCGCCTTGCGAGCCAATGGACTATCGGACCTCGCCGAAGCAGAAGATGTCGCCACCTGGACTTGTTCTGACGAGCTGTCAGCCTGCCAGGCCACACGATGACCGACGTCGAATGAGTGATGCGCAGCCATGGTCAGATATTATGGAATCGCTTCCGATGATGCACGTAGTGAACCCAAGGCGTTTCAAATCCTGACAATCGCAAGGTTGTTCGAGCGAAGTACGGCGATAATGGCGACCGGCCAAGGTTCCGGCCCGCTCGGATCCCCCTCCAACAACTGCACCTCGCGTCGCCCGATCATGAGGTTCCTGAAGGAAGCCGCCTGCCAGCTCGATCTCCGCTTCATCATGCTCGGCAGGATCAGGTCGCGGTACTTGCCGCGCACGTAGAGGTCGCGCAGCACGTCGTCGGCGATCCCCCAGATGAAGTTGACGAGCTTCGTCGGCTGGGCTCCGTCCATCCTCGTGCTCCCCCTCGCACGCCGGCGCGTCGGGGCTGGGCCTTGTCGCGGCAGTCTCTGTCTGGTGATTGTCTACTCTAGCGCGGCGGGCGGACGAACTAAGCAAGAGTCGGCGCTCAGGTACAGGGAGCGAAACACGGCCACCAGCAAGGAGCCGACGCGAGCGAATGGCGCAAGGACGGCAAACGGTCGTAGACCACCGACTCGCCTCGGTGAAAAGGTGATAATGTCAAGTGTTTGACGAGAAAAACTTGACATTGGCTCCGCTGCCGTCGATATTTCCCGCATGCCAAGCAGATTGACAGCCCCTGCCCGCGGGCGGGCCGGCCGCACCGCGGCAGCGGTGCGCGACCGCGTGATGCGCGGCGGCGAGCGCCTTTGGCGCCGCGACGATTTCCCCGACCTTTCGCCTCAGGCAGTCAGCCAGGCCCTCTCACGTCTTGCCCGCCAAGGCGAGCTCCGGCGGGTGCACAAGGGCACGTACTACAGGCCGCGTCCGTCCACGCTTGGCGAAAGCCGCGCGACGCAGGCCGACGTGCTTTCCCGTCTGCTCAAGGCGCCGGTTCATCCTGCCGGCCTCACGGCTGCGAATGCGCTCGGACTTTCCACGCAGAACCCCGCGCGGCCCCAGTTCGCCACGCCCACCACCCGGCCGGGATCTCGACCGCGGGAATGGACCATGACCGTGGGCCGGCCGCCGAGCCGGCGATGCCTGAGCGCCGACGAGGCGGCCGTTCTCGAGCTCCTGCGCGACCACGCGATGACCAGTGATCTCTCGCCCGAAGAGACCGCCGAGCGGATCAAGCGCCTGCTGGCCGATGACGATGCGTTCGCACACCTTGCTCGAGTGGCTCTCGATGAACCTCCCCGCGTCCGCGCCATGCTCGGCGCAATCGGCCAAGAGCTGGGGATGCCGGCGCCTCTCCTTGGACCGTTGCGCACGAGCCTCAATCCTCTCTCGCGGTTCGACTTCGGCAAGCTGCGCGGTCTCCGCTTTGCGAACGAATGGCAGGCGAAGTGAGGCTCTTCGAGCACCCCGACTCTCGGGATGCTGCACCGTTTCACTGTTACGGCCGTTTTCGCCGCGACGGTGAGAATGGCGTCTGGCGTGAAGAACGTCATGCCAGACAACCTCTCCGCGCTTGGCGCGGAGCACATCCAGTCTGCGACACCACGCGTGGGATGCAACGGTGGTGGGCCCAGCAGGACTCGAACCTGCGACCGGCCGATTATGAGTCGGCTGCTCTGACCAACTGAGCTATAGGCCCACGCGGCGTCATCATACCGCCGCGTGGGCCTGACTGTGGGCCGCTGCGCACGCCGCCTCGAAGAGCGCGCGCCCCGTCAGAAGCGGGATGGCGCGCCACATGAGGCCCGCCCTGTGGCGCGCCGGCGTAGAATCCGGGCGCGCCACGACGAAAGGAGTCCCCGTGAACCAGGCAGCATCCTCACCCGTCCCGCCTCCGGCCTCACCCGTCCCGACCTCCGGTGCGCCGTCATCCGCTGCATCCTCCCCCGCGTCGCCTTCCACCGGTCGCGCCGCTTCCCCCTCCTCCCCCGTCCACGTCTACAACGAGTGGGACCCGCTCGAGGAGGTCGTCGTCGGCATCGTCGAGGACGCGATGGTCCCGCCCTGGGACGTGATCATGCCGGCGGTCGTCCACGACAAGACGCTATGGGAGTTCTTCAAGGCCAACGGCGGCAAGCGCTGGCCGCTCGAGATGCTCAAGAAGGCTGAGGCCGACGTCGAGGGCTTCGTGCACATCCTTGAGGCCGAAGGCGTCACCGTGCGCCGCCCCGAACGCTTCGCCTGGGACAGGCCCATCGCCGCCCCCGGCTGGTCCCTCCCCAGCTCGTGCTACGCGCTCATGCCGCGCGACGTCCTGTTCGTGATCGGCGACGAGATCATCGAGACGCCGATGGGCTGGCGCAGCCGCTACTTCGAGCACCATGCCTACAAGAGCCTCTGCAAGGAGTACTTCCAGGGCGGGGCGCGCTGGGTCGCGGCGCCCCGCCCGGAGCTCACCGACGCCGACTACGTCGAGGGGTACGTCGCCCCGGAAGAGGACGAGCCGCAGCGCTTCTGCCTCACCGAGCACGAGCCGCTCTTCGACGCCGCCGACGCCATCAAGTGTGGGCGTGACGTCTTCATCGCCCGCTCGAGCTGTTGCAACGGGTCCGGCATCGAATGGCTGCGTCGCCACCTCGCCCCCGAGTTCAGTGTCCACGAGGTCGAGATCCACGACACGCACCCGATGCACATCGACGCGACCTTCTACCCGCTCGCCCCCGGCAAGCTGCTCGTGCACCCCACGCGCTGCGTCAAGGTCCCCGAGATGTTCACCACGGCGGGGTGGGACGTCCTCACCTGCCCTGAACCGCTGATGCCGGCGGACCACCCCCTCTACAACTGCTCGCGCTGGATCTGCATGAACGTCCTGATGCTGGACGAGGAACGCGTGATCGTCAGCAAGGGCGAGGACGACCTGGTCCGGGCGTTCAAGAAGTGGGGCCTCAAGCCCATCGAGTGCCCGTTCTACGACTTCGAGACGATCGGCGGCGGGTTCCACTGCGCGAGCCTCGACATCCGCCGGCGCGGGGAGCTGAAGTCGTACTTCTGAGCGGCGCCCAAGGGCGCGACGGCAGACGAGACGCCCTGAAGACGCAGCATCGGAAGGGGAGGGGCGGGGCCGGCGAAGCCGGCCCCGCCCCGGTGCGCTCCCGGGGACGCCGTCTCTCGTCCGCAGGGAGCGAGCCTTGCGGCGCGCGGGGGGTACGCGCCGCCGGGCTGGCCTTGACACGGTCCGGACGGTCGCGACGGAGTCCCGACCGTCCCTGGGCGCGTGTGCTCGCCTCGCGCCCACACCGCGCCGTCAATCCTTGAGCGTCACACCGCCTTGAGCCGCTCGATCACGGCCGGCACGACCTCGTAGAGGTCACCGACGATGCCGTAGTCGGCCATCTGGAAGATGGGCGCTTCCTTATCCTTGTTGATCGCCGCGATCAGCTTGGCGCTCGCGACTCCCACGGTGTGCTGGACCTGCCCCGAGATGCCGACGCCGACGTAGAGGTCCGGGGACGTCTTGGCGCCCGACAGGCCGATGATGCGGTCCTCGCCCAACCACTGGAAGTCGGCGAGACTCTTGGTGCAGCCGACGACGGCCTCGAGGGCGGCGGCGAGCTCCTCGCCGAGGGCGAGGTCCTCCTTCTTGCCGAAGCCGCGGCCGACGCCGACGATGCGCGGCGCCGCGTCGAGGCTGACGGCGCCGCCCTCCTTGGCGCGGCGCTCGACCACCTTCATGCCCGTCGCGAGCTGCAGCGCCGGCGTGATCACCGTGCCGGCGCCGGGGCTCGCGCCCTCATTGGAGAAGGTCTTGGGCATGATGGCGAACACCCTGACGTCGCTCGCCACCTTCTCGCGCGCGATCGTGGCGCCGCCGAAGGCGTAGCGCGCGGCGACGAACTCGCCGCCCTCGAGCTCCAGGGCATTGACGTCGGTGACGGCGCCGGCGCCGAGCTTCTCGGCCAGGCGGCCGGCGAGCTCCTTGCCGCGCCGCGTCGAGCCGAGCAGGACGACCGTGGCGCCGGCCTCGGCGGCGATCTGCGCCAGGGCGGCGGCCACCGCGTCGGCCGGCCAGCCGGCGAGGGCCGGGTCCTCGCTCACGAACACCCGGTCGGCGCCGGCGGCGCCGAGCTCGGGGGCGGCCGCCGCAGCTCCTTCGCCCAGGGCGGCGGCGCTCACGCCGAGCCCGAGCGCCTGGGCGAACTCGCGCCCTTTCGCGGCCAGCTCGCAGGCCGTCTGGGTCTTCTCGCTGTAGACAAGCAGATCGGCCATGGTCTACCTCCCCACCACGCCTTCTTTGACGAGCGCGTCGACGAAGGCCGCGGCCTGCTCCGCGGCGGCGCCCTCGAACAGGACGTGCTTGCGGTCCTGCTCCTCGGCGAGGTTCGACACGACCTCCTGCTTCGGCGCCAGCGCGGCCGCGTCGACGCCGATGTCGGCCAGCGTCCAGACCTGCGTCGGCTTGGAGCCCGCCTTCATGATGTGCATGAGCGAGGGGATACGGGGTTCGTTGATCTCGCTGACGACGGTGACGGCGGCCGGCAGGGGAAGCTCGAGCGTCTCGATCATCTCGTCCATGCTGCGCTCGCAGCGCACAGCGCCTTCGGCCGCCTCGACCTTGCGCGCGTACCCGACCTGCGGCACGCCGAGCTTCTCGGCAACGCGCGACGGCACCTGACCGGTGTAGTTGTCGCTCGAGCCCTCGCCGAAGAGGAGCAGGTCGCAGGCGGGCAGCTTCTTGACGGCGGCGGCGATCACGGTCGCGACCGCCGCCTGGTCGAGCGTCATCGCCGCCGGATCGTCGACGATCACCGCTTCGTCGGCGCCCATGGCGAGCGCCTCCTTGACCGTCTCCTTGATCTTGCGGTTCGTCTCGGCCACGGTCACCGCGACGACCTTGCCGCCGACCGCGTCGCGCACCTGGATCGCCGCCTCGAGGGCGTTCTTGTCAAGGTCGCCGAGCTTGTACGGCACCGCCTCGAGCACCGGCTCCCGGTTCCTGATGCGGACCATCTGCGGGTCCGGGTTGGTCTTCACGCACACGACGATGTCCAAGGGGTCACCTCCTCTCGTTCCTGATGAGCGCACCCCCGAGCCCATGGGCGGGATCGAGGGCCATGGCAGCGACGCGATACCGGGGCTCGAGCGCCGCCCAGACCGTGTCGAGCAGTCCGGCGGCGTTCACGGCCTTGGGGGCGGCGTTCACGGCCTCGGCGGCCGCGCCGCCAGCCGCCCAGGACGCCTCGAGGAACGGACGGCCACCTTCGATCGTCTCGCCGTCCGACTTGTAGGTCGTGAGCAGGACGGCGTCGCCCGGCGCCGGCTCGCGGACGACGAGCATATGGATGTCGCTCGTCGTCCGTCCCCCGGCGCTCCGCCGGGCGACGCCGAAGACAGCTTCGACGGGCGTCGCCCGCGACACGACGAGGGTGATCCGGTCAGTGAAGATCGGCGCGTCGGGCTCGTGCTCGAGGCCGTCCAGCGCGATCTGGGGCGCATGCCCAGCCTCGAGCTTCTCGAGCACCGTGTCGACCTGACGACCGTTGCCGACGACCAGCCAGTCGTCCGACGTACGCGCCGCGGCGTAGTGGCGGAGCGGGTCGTCAGCCCCCTCGCCGAGGGGGCTGACGAGCAGCTCGCCGGCCGCGCCGCGGCGGATCTCCCTCTGCTGCGATGCGGGGCTGCGCCCCGTCACGAAGTAGGCCACCAGGGCGCCGTGCGCCGTGCCGGCGAGCACCAGGCCGCGCCCCGGATAGGTGTTCGCCCCGAGCAGGGCGCTCAGTTCGTCCATGCGCCGTCCCCCCGTCGTTCGTCTCTCACGCCGCCTCTCATCTCGTCCGGCTCACTGCCGCATCTCGTCTCGCTCAGCTCACTGCCGCCTCTCATCTCGTCCGGCTCGCTGTCGCACCTCATCTCGTTCAGCTCATCCGGTACTGCACGCCGAACGGCGAGCGCGGGTAGTTCCACGTAAGGGCCCGCGGCTCGCAGCAGATCATGCACGTGCCGCACTCCAGGCAGCCCTCCCAGTTCACCGTCATGCGCTGCTCGTCGTCGAGCTCGTAGAGGTCGGCCGGGCAGACGTAGAGGCAGGCCCGGTTCGTGCACACGGTCGCGCAGACCTCCTGCTCGATGACGATGTGCGGTTCCTTGTCGAGCTTGAAGACGTCGAGCCCGAGCTTGGCGTCGATGTTCACGGTCGCCCCTCCTTCGTCACGGTCGCCACGTTCCCGTCACAGCTTGCGCGCCAGCCACGCATCCTGCAGCGTGCCGAGGTTCAGGAAGTCACGCCTGATGCCCTTCCAGGCCTTCTTCATCAGCGACGGGGTGGGGCCGGGCCCGATGGTGAAGACATCCTCGAAGAGACGCGACACCGCCGTCGGGTAGTGCGTGAAGAGGCGCGGCAGTTCCATGAACTGCGGGTAGATCCGCGCCGTCTCGAGGTCCTTGAGGACGAAGCTGTCGCGCAGGGCCACCTCGTACGACGCCAGGCCGGCGGCCGAGAAGTCGCCCGCCTGCCTCGCCCTGAGGATCGCCTGCGCGGCGTAGTAGCCCGAGGCGATGGCGAAGTCCATGCCGCGCACGGTGACGAGGGCGTTAAGGCTGAGGCCCGCGGCGTCACCGGCGAGGACGTAGCCGTCGCCGTAGAGCCGCGGCACCTTGGCGATGCCGCCCTCGGGGATGGCGTGCGCGGAGTACTCCGCCACCGTACCGCCGGCCACGAGCGGCTTGATCTGCGGCAGCTCCTTCCAGCGGTCGAGGAGCTCGTGCGACTTGATCTCACGGCCGTCGGCCTTCATCGCCTGCATGCCGACGACGACGCCGAGCGAGATGCTCTCCTTGTTCGTGTAGAGGAAGCCGCCGCCCAGCATGCCTTGGGTCACGGACCCAAGGAACAACTGGGCGGCGCCCTCGCCGGGATTGAGGTTCCAGCGGTCTTCGATCACGCCGGCCGGCAACTCGATGACTTCCTTGTAGCCGAGGGCGTGGTCGCGGTCGACCGGCCGGGCGGCGAGCCCGGCCGGTTCCGCCAACAGCCGCAACACGCCCTCGGCGACGACGACCACGTCGGCGCCGATCTCGTCGGCGCCGGCGCGGATACCGACGATGCGGCCTTCCTTGCGCAGCAGCTCGTCCACCTTCATGCCGGGGACGACCATGCCGCCCTTCTCGCCGACCTTCTCGGCCAGCCACTGGTCGAGCCGGGCGCGCACCACCGTGTATGACTGGGGCGGGTGGGCCAGACGGTCCGAGGCGAGCTCGAACGTGGTATGGGCGCCGTCGCCCATCATGGTGATGAGCTCGCGGGCGACGGGGCGCTCGAAAGGCGCCTCCTCCCAGAGCTCGGGGTAGAAGCCGCGGATCGGACTCACGTACAGACGGCCGCCGGTGACGTTCTTGGCGCCGGAGTAGTCGCCGCGCTCGAGCACCATGACCTCGGCGCCGGCGCCGGCGAGTCCGTACGCGGCCGACAGGCCTGCGAGACCACCACCGACGACGATGCACTCGACCTTTTCCATGCCGCTTCCCCTGATGAGAGAGGGGCGGGCGGCGGCATCGCCGCCCGCCCCATCGTCGGTCAGTGTGCGGTGCCGCTACGCCACACCGCACGTTAGTTGCCTGCGTCAGCTTGCGCCGACTCCGGTGCCTAATCCTTGAACGGGTTGTGCGTGTCGCCCCACTCGTCGCGGGCGATGATGCCGCGCATGATCATCAAACCACCCTCGGCGCCGACCTCGTAGCTCATGACGCCGCGAAGCAGCATCTCGAGCGGGGTCTCCTTCGTGTAGCCGAAGGCGCCGTGGTACATCATCCCGTGGCGGGCGATGTCGTGGCACAAGGTCGGGCTGAGGCACTTGCACGTCGAGATGACCTTGTTGATGTCCTTGCGGCTGAACTGGCCGGGGTTGGTGTGCTCCTGGCCGATCATCCACGCGCCACGCAGCAGGTTGAGCTTGAGCATGTCGAGCTGCATCCAGTCGTCGGCCATCTCGAACGAGATGCCCTCCCACTTGCCGAGCGGCTTGCCGAAGGTCTTGCGCTGCGCCGTGTACTCGCCGCTGATCTCGAGCGCCTTCTCGGCCCCGCCGAGGCAGGCGGCCGCGACTAGGACGCGGGCGGCGTTGAAGCCGTCCATGTTGACGTAGAACCCCTTGCCCTCTTCGCCGAGCACGTACTTCTTGGGCAGCTCGACATCCTTGTAGATCCAGCCGCCGGTGCTCAGGCCCATGCGACCCATGTCCTTGTAGGTCGTGTAGGTGATGCCGGGCAGGTGGGCGGGGACCCAGATGAAGGTCATGCCCTTGTGTCCCTGGTTCGGGTCGGTCTTGACGAGGGTGCAGTGGCCGCTGGGCGGGCCCCACTTGGCGCACTCCTTGGGCCCGGAGACGTAGGCCTTCTCGCCGTTCATGACGTAGACCTGCTTCTCTTCGTTCCACAGGGCGACCGTCTTGATGGCGGCGAGGTCGGAGCCGCCGCCGGGCTCGGTCGTGTTGATGCCGGCGAACGCCTTGCCGGCGGCCACCGCCGGCAGCAGTTCCTGCTTGAGCTCCTCCGTGCCGTAGCGGTTGACGATGTACGACCAGCCGATGGTGAGCAGGGTATACACGGGCGTGCTCATGCTGAGGTCGGCGCGCGCGATCTCGTGGACGGTGATCATCGCGTAGATGAGGCGCTCGTCATCGGGGAGCGGCATGCCGCCGTACTGCTCGGGGATGGTGACGCCGAACATCCCTAGTTCCGCCATGCCGGCGGTGATGTCGTCGGGGATCCCGTCCTCGGCCTCGTCGATCGCGCGCGCCCGCGGCTCGAGGTTCTTGGTCAGCCATTCGCGGATCGCCTGGCGGTACATGTCCTGCTCGGTGGTGTAACGGAAGTCCATGCGGCTCCTCCTTTGGACCTGTCCCCGGAAACGACGAGACCCCCAGGGAACGCTTGCGCGGTCGCTGGGGGTCCAAAGCCTGCGGCCGGCGGGCGGAGACGGCGCCCGTCTGCGGCTCTGTGTGCAGCGCGGACATCATACACGCCGCTGCCGCAGGCGCAAGCAGGCGCCGTTTCGCCATTGTGGAGCAAGATCCGACCGGGTGTACGACGCGAGGGACGGCTCAGCCGTACGTCTCGGTGCCCACGTCCGGGTTCTTCGCGCTGGGCAGCGGGAAGGCGGCGTCGCCGAGCACGAGGGGTGACTGGTCGACGGCCTCGAAGACCTTGTGCAGGGCCGAGATGAGGGCGCCCTGGGAGTGGCCGCGGTAGCGGTAGCGGATGAGCGCCTCGATCTCGCGCCGCTCGTTGAGGACGTTACGGCCGAGCAGGAGGCGCGCGAAGAAGTCGCGCGCCGTGTCCATGATCAGTGAGGCGGTGCAGCCGACGATGACGCCCATCTCGTCGACCTCGAGGACGACGCCGACGCGCTTGTAGATCGCCTGGTGCGAGACGTCTTGCGGCAGGCGGGCGTAGCCCGAGAACAGGAAGGTCGTGTCGTGGGCGGGCAACTTGTCCCCCTGTCCGTCAGCGGAGACCATCGCCGCATCATTCTATCAGCGCGACGTCGCTTGCGCCGGTCGTCGGCGCCTGTATCATGGACGCGCTGCCGCATGGCCACGGCAGGGAGCCGTCCTCCCGCCTGTCCCGGCCATGTCCCCCAGCGGAGACGATCGTGTCTGCCCTGGGGGCTTTCGCGTTTCTGGGCCCCATGAGACTCAAGGAGGCGGCGCATGGGCGAACCGAACGGGCTCGACAGCAAGCTGATGACCGTCGGTGAAGCCGTCGAGCGCTTCGTCCGCGACGGCCAGCAGATCGCCGTGGGCGGCTTCACCATCAACCGCAACCCGATGGCGCTCGTCTACGAGATCGCCCGTCGCCGGATCCGCGACCTGCACCTCGTCGCCCATTCCAACGGACAGGCGCTCGACGTCCTGGTGGGCGCGGGCTGCGTCTCGCGCATCGAGGTCGCCTACGGCGGCAACGGACGCTTCGCCCCGACCTGCATCCGCTTCCGCAAGGCGGTCGAGCGCGGCGAGGTGCTCGTCGAGGACTACACGAACAACCAAATGAGCCTGCGCTTCCTGGCCGGCGCCCTGAGCGTCCCGTTCATCCCCAGCAAGTCAGGCCTGGGGACGGACGTCCTTCGGCAAGAAGGCTTCCCGCCCAAGATCCGCGACGGCGTCAAGGTGGCAAGGAAGAAGGTCCACGTCATGGCCGACCCCTTCGGCCACCCCGACGACGACGTCGCCCTCCTCCCCGCGCTGACGCCGGACGTCTCGCTCATCCATGCCCAGCAGGTGAGCACCGACGGGACCGTCCGCATCAAGGGCCTCACGTTCGCCGACCTCGAGCAGTGCAAGGCGGCCTCGGTGGTGGTCGTGACCTGTGAAGAGATCGTCCCCGAGAGCTACCTCCGCATCGACCCCGACCAGAACGCGCTGCCGCCGTTCCTGGTCGACGCCGTCGTGCCCGTGCCGTACGGCGCCCACCCGACCGCTTGCCGGTCCTTCTACGACTACGACCCCAAGCACCTGAACCTGTACAAGGCGATGGCCAAGGACGACGAGCAGTGGGCCACATATCTGGACGAGTGGGTGTACGGCATCGGGAGCTGGGACGCGTACCTCGACAAGGTCGGAGGAGCGCAGCTCGCGCACATCCGCGCCAACACGGTCGCCGGCTACGCGCCGGGCCTGGACAGGAGGTGAGGAAGATGGCCGACCCTACACACACGCCCTCCGCCCCTTCGCCCGGCGCTACGCCCACTCCGCCGCCCGCATACACCGCGCGCGAGATGATGGCCATCGCCGCCGGCCGCCTCATCAAGGACGGCGATGTGCTCTTCGCTGGGACGGGCGTGGCGATGCTGGCGGCGACCGTCGCCAAGCGCATCCACGCCCCGCGGGCGCACATCTTCTTCGAGACCGGGGGAATCGGGCCACAGCTCGAAGAACTGCCGATGGCTGTGGCCGATTCCCGCGTCATGGCCTACTCCAACCTCAACGCCGGCCTCGTCGAGGCGTTCAGCTACGTCGCCAACCGACGCCTGCACACGATCGCCTTCCTCGGCGCCGCGCAGATCGACCGTTACGGCAACCTGAACTCCACCGTCATCGGCGACTACCGCCATCCGAAGGTCCGCTTCTCGGGGAGCGGCGGGGCCTGCGACGCCGGCTCGCTGGCCAGCGGCTTCCTCGTGTTCATGCACCACGGAAGACGCAAGTTCGTCGAGAAGCTCGATTACCTGACGACGCCGGGCTGGCTGACGGGCGGCGAGTCGCGGCGCCACGCCGGGTACCGGCGTGGCGGGCCGCTCGCCGTGGTCAGCGACCTCGGCGTCATGAAGTTCGACGAGGCGACGAAGGAGATGTACCTCGCCGAGTACTACCCCGGCGTGACGACCGGAGAGGTGACCGAGAACACCGGCTTCACCATGGACGTCACCCGCGCGGCTGAGGCGACGCCTCCGGACGCCGAGGAGCTCCGCATCTTGCGCGACGAAGTCGACCCCCAGCGGCTGATCCTGGGATGAGGGCGGCGCAGCCGAGCGCCGGGTGAGGATTGGGCCGGCGACAGCCGGCCCACACGGTGCGGCGCGGCCCAGGCACTCCCCGCCCGGGCCGCGCCGCGTCCGTCAGCGCCATGGCCTCTGTCGGCGCCGAGTGACGACGTGAGGCGGTGTCCTCGCCGTCGCGTGCAGCAGGTGAAGCTGTGCCTTCTGGGCGGCGATGTACCGAAGCCGTGAGCCGCACCTTGTCGGCAGCAGGCTGCTGCGCCCCTCAAGCCGCACCTTGCGCGCTGGTCACGGGTGTGCCATACCGGATGCGATGAGACCGCCCAGCCGGACAGGCCGACCCTCCTACGTCGCCCTGAGCGAGAGCGGCGAGCTCGGGCGGCGCGCGCAGCGCGCCGCCCGACTGCTCGCCGCTTGCGAGCTCTGTCCGCGCCGCTGCGGTGTCGACCGTACGACCGGCGCCGGCGGTGTCTGCGGCATCGGCGCCCGTGCCAGAGTCGCGAGCTATGGCCCACACCACGGCGAGGAGTCGGTCCTCCGCGGGCGAGCCGGCTCGGGGACGGTGTTCTTCGGCGGCTGTAACCTGCGTTGCCGGTTCTGTCAGAACAGCGAGATCTCGCACCGGCCGGCCGGGGAGGAGCTCGCTCCGGCGCAGCTCGCCGCCGTCTTCCTCGACGTGCAGGACATGGGTTGCCACAACCTGAACCTCGTCACACCGTCGCACGTCGTCGCACAGATCCTCGCCGCACTGGCCATTGCTGTCCCTCAGGGCTTGCGCATCCCGATCGTCTACAACACCGGCGGGTACGACGCCGTCGAGACGCTGGCGCTCCTCGACGGCGTCGTCGACATCTACATGCCCGACGTCAAGCTGCTCGACGCCGAGCCCGCCGAGCGGTACCTTACGGCGCGCGACTACCCCGAGGTCGTGCGCCGCGCGATGACCGAGATGCAGCGCCAGGTCGGCGACCTCGTGGTGGGCGCGGACGGACTCGCGGTGCGCGGTTTGCTCGTCCGCCACCTGGTCATGCCGGGACTGGTCGCGGAGAGCGAGCAGGTGTTCGCGTTCCTCGCCGGGCTCAGTCCGGACACGTTCGTCAACGTGATGGACCAGTACCGCCCGTGCGCCGAGGCCAGCCTTGCGACCGCCGATGTCGATCGTGGGCAGAGAGACGGACGGCAGCGCCTGGCAGAGGCGGCGCCCAGACGCGACGGGGGACGTGTACATCGGGAAGACGCCGCGCCTGCTCGCGACGCCGGGAACACGGCGGCGCGGAACGACCAGACCGACGTCGTCAGCGACGGCCGGGACCGTGTCGCGGACCTGCGCTCCATCGCTCGCCGGATCACGCGCGCTGAGTTCGGAGCCGCACTCGATGCGGCCCGCGCCGCCGGCCTGCGGCGGGCGGCGCGCAGTCCCTGAACACCGGACCGTGCACGTTCCCTGAGCACTTCACCTGTACGTACTCCCCGAAAAGCCGAGGCCACCCGGTGATGGCGTCGGGCCTCGCCCGCGGCGGCGGTCCCGATATGCCATGCTCTTCCGGCGTGACATGCACCATCCGGTGCGCCGTTCTGCTCGGATCAACGGGCGGCGAGCGTCTGCGTCACACGAAGACGGCTCCTGACGACGTCCTCCAACTGCTGCACCAGGTCGCGCTGCGCGTCTCGCGCCGAGAGCAGCGAGGCCACCGCCACCTCGACGTCGGCCCTGGTGCTCGGCTGCACGCGGAGCGCAGGCACCACAAGGTGGAACAACTTCTCGACCCCACCGAGACCGTGTCTCGCCTGGAGATCGAGCGAGACCTTGAGAACGCTGGCGTCGGTCGTGACCAGTGTGGTGCCGCAGTCCAGCTCGAAGCGCCACAACTCGCCGAGGAAGAAGTGGTCGGGGGACGAGCGGTCCAGGACAGCAGTGAGAGCGGCTGCATCGACGAACGTCAGTTGTGACGGGTCCATGCGGCTCAGTCCTCGCTCGGCCGCCACGGCTCCGCCCGTGAAGCCCCGGACTGCGGCCCGGCGGAAGGTCCTTGCGGAAGGCAGCCTGCCGCGTCACGCGCCGCTCGCCGGATCTTCTGCGGCGAAGGGCCGACGGCGACGCGCAGGTAGTAGTCGATGGCTTCGCGGATCAGCAGCGCCATGGACGTGTTGCGGTCCGCGGCCCAGAAGCGAAGCTGCCGTTTCTGCTCGGTGCCCAGCAGGATGTGGGCGTGGGTCAGGGGGTCCATGTGGGCCTCCATGAACAATTTGGAGTTGACCCGTTCTCGTTGACACCCTGAAAGTGGGCACCTTGAGTGTCCGAGAAGGGAGTCGACGTGGCGCACACGCCCGAGTTCAGACGCGAGGCCGTCCGCCTGTACCGCGTCGGCCAGCGAGGCATCCGGCCGACGGCGCGTCAGCTCGGCATCGCCCCTGGCACGCTGCGCGCCTGGGTCCGCCAGGCGGAGGTCGACGAGGGCCTCACGGAGGGTCTCACCAGCGAGGAACGCGCCGAACTGCTGCGCCTGCGCCGCGAGGTGCGCATCCTCGAGGAGGAGAAGGAGATCCTGCGCAAGGCCGCGCTTTTCTTCGCTCGGGAGACCGATCGGCGCAAATGAAGTTCCGCCTGATCGAGGAAGAGAGGTCGCACCACAGCGTCTCCCGTCTCGCCCGCGTGCTCGGTGTGACCACCGCGGGCTACCACGCTTGGAAGCGGCGACCGCCGTCCCCAAGAGCGCGCCAGGACGAGTGCCTCAAGGCGCGGATCCGCGAGATCCACAAGGCTTCGTTCGGCACCTACGGCGCGCCGCGCATCCATGCGGAGCTGCGCGCCGTGGACGGTCTTCCCATTGCCCGCAAGCGCGTCGCCCGCTTGATGCGCGAGCTGGGGCTCGAGGAGGTCTCGCGGCGCGGCAAGCGCCGGGTGCGGCACTCGGAAGCGGAGACTCCGGCGGCGCCCGATCTCGTGCGCCGCAACTTCACCGCGACAGCGCCCGACGAGCTCTGGGTCGCCGACATCACCTACATCCCGACCTGGGAGGGGTGGCTCTTCCTCGCTGCGGTCATCGACGCCTGCAGCCGCTACTGCGTCGGCTGGCCGATGCGCGACGACCTTCGGGCCGACATCGTGATCGACGCCCTCGGCATGGCGACCACCCGCCGGCGGCCGAGGGCCGGACTCGTCCATCATTCGGACAGGGGCGGGCAGTATCGCTCCCTGGCCTTCGGACGGACCCTGCGCGAGTCGGGGATCCTCGCCTCCATGGGGAGTCCTGGCGACGCGTTCGACAACGCCGCCGCCGAGAGCTTCATGGCCTCCTTCAAGACCGAGCTCGTGCAGCGCGAACGCTTCAAGCGGCGCGACGACGCGCGCCTCGCCGTGTTCAGCTACATCGAGGGCTTCTACAACCCGCACCGGCGGCACTCCGCGTGTCCATGGCCATGCGAAAGTCTCCACTGGTGGCCAGATGAAAGTCTCCACCCTCACGTGATCTGAGAGTCTCCGGGTCTCCCCGGTGGCGAACCTGTGGGCAGCAGCCGACAGCCGTCAGCCGAGGGAGACGAGGAGTGAAGAGAGCGGAGGAGTGCATGAACATCGTCGATGCCTATCAGCGAACCGGGAGCTACCGCGGCGCGGCCGCCGTCTGCGGGGTGAACCATAAGACCGTGCGCCGCGTCGTCGAGCGTGCCGGGCAGGGACGCTTCGAGCGCCGGCCGGCGTCGCGGCGTACGCACAACACCGACATGGTCGCCCCCCTGATCGAGGAGCGCGTGCGCCAGACCGACGGCCGCATCAGCGCCAAGCGCCTGCTGCCCGCCGCCCGGGCCGCGGGCTACGCCGGCTCGGCGCGCAACCTGCGCCGCGCCGTAGCTGAGGCCAAGGCCGCCTGGCGGCGTCGACGGCGCGTCTACCGTCCCTGGGTCCACGAGCCCGGCGAGCACCTCGTCATCGACTGGGGGAGCAGGGACGGCCTCGAGGTCTTCTGCTGCGTGCTCGCCTGGAGCCGCACACGCTTCGTGCGCTTCGCGCGCGACCAGCGGCGCACCACCACGCTACGCCTTCTGGCGGAGTGCTTCGAGACCCTCGGCGGTGTGCCCGCGGTCGTGCTCGCCGACCGCATGGCCTGCCTGCGGGCGACCACCGTGGCGGGGCTCGTCGTGCCCCACCCCGAGTACCTGCGCTTCGCCGCCCACTACGGCTTCCGCTGCGACTTCTGCGCCCCCGACGACCCCGAGTCGAAGGGCATCGTCGAGAACCTCGTCGGCTACGCCGAGAGCGACCTCCTCGGCGGCCTGGGGCCGTTCGCCGACCTCGGGGAGGCCAACGCCGCCGCGGCGCGCTGGTGCGCGGAGGTCAACGGCCGCCCGCACGCCGAGACCTGTGCCGTGCCCGCTGAGCGCCTCACCGTCGAGCAGGAGCTGCTGCGCCCCCTGCCGAGCCTGCGCCCGGCGCTCGCCGCCGGGGTCTCGCGCAAGGTCGACCGCCTCGCCTGCGTGCGCTTCGGCTCCGCCCGCTACTCGGTGCCGGCCGAGCTGGTCGGTCATGCCGTGCGTGTGCTGGTCGAAGAGGGCGACCTCGTCGTCTTCGCCGGCGGCGCCGAGGTCGCCCGTCACCGACTGGTCGCCCCCGGCGCCGTCGCGCTCCGCGACGAGCACTACGGCGGCCCGCGCCGCGCCCCGGTGCGTTCCCCACGCGCCCGCTCCGCCGCCGAGAAGGCGTTCCTCGCCCTGGGACCCGAGGCCGAGGCCTTCCTCGTGGCCGCCGCGGCCGCCGGTACGCCGCGCCTGGCCGCCGAGATCGCGGAGATCGACGAGCTCGCCTGCGCCTGGGGTCCTGAGGCCCTGCGGCGGGCCCTCACCCGGGCCCTCACCTTCCGCTGCTTCCGGGCCGCCGACCTCGCCTCCATCCTCGCCGCCGGGGAGGGTGTGCCGGCGGCGGTCGGTCCCGGGGCGCCGCTCGCCGTCGGGCTCCCGGCGGTACCGGTCCGGCCCCTCACCGACTACGCCCTGGCGGGCGAGCGATGAGCGCCCCGGCGACGCCCCTGGCGCCCGACCTCGAGGCGGCCCTGAAGCGTCTCAAGCTCAGGCGCCTGCGCGAGATCGCCCCCGAGGTGCTGCAGGCGGCCAAGGTGCAGCGCTGGGCGCCGGAGGAGCTCTTGCGGACGCTGGTCGAGGCGGAGATCGCTGCCCGCGACGCCGCCAACGAGGAACGGCGCCTGCGGGCCGCCGGCTTCCCGGTCCGCAAGAGCCTCGAGGAGTTCGCCCTCGGTGCGAGCTCGGTGCCGCGGGCCACCTACGACTACCTCTGCTCGCTGGAGTGGATCGGCGCCGCCGAGAACCTCTGCCTCGTGGGACCCGCCGGCACCGGCAAGACGCACATCCTGCTCGGTTGCGGCCTGGCGGCCGTGGAGGCCGGCTACCGGGTGCGCTACCTGACCGCCGCCGAGCTCGTCGAGGCGCTCTACCGGGGGTTCGCGGACAACTCGGTGGGCAAGCAGATCGCCGCCCTCTTGCGCAACGACCTCGTGCTCGTCGACGAGATCGGCTTCGCGCCCCTGGACGACACCGCGACGCAGCTCCTCTTCCGCTTCGTGGCCGCGGCCTACGAGCACCGCAGCCTGGGGATCGCGAGCCACTGGCCGTTCGAGCAGTGGGGGCGCTTCCTGCCCGAGCAGACGACGGCCGTCTCGCTGCTCGACCGCTTGCTCCACCACGCCACCGTGGTGGTCACCGAGGGTGAGTCCTACCGCATGAAGGAGGCGAGGTCGCGACACGGAGCAGCGATGAAGAAGGCGTGAGGGTGGAGACTTTCATCTGGCCACCAGTGGGGACTTTCACTTGGCCATTGACACCGCGCTCGGCTACCGTTCTCCGGCTGAGTACGAGAAGATGCTCGCCGAGAACCGACACGCTCTTGCACCGGTCAAGCCGTAGGTGGCAACGGAAACGGGGCAACACCAATTGAACATGAACATGTTCGATTGTTCATGGACCGCCCCAAAGGTGGAAGGGTGCCGACCAGTCCCGAGGGTTTGCAATGACCGAACGTCAACCGGCTCTTCCTCACGAGGGCGTGGGGTCGGCACGGAGCGCTCTACAAGACCGTCGGTCACCCCGCATCAGCCGGGACGACCGCCAACAGCACGGAGGAAGCCCGACGTTCAGAGAGAGGTAAGGGCCGAGACTCAGCGTGAAGGCGAGGGGCGACGGTGCAGACGAGGGGCGACGGTGCAGATGGAGGCGGGGCGCCGCGGCCCTCGGCCGCGGCGCCCCGCCAATCAACTGGCTCCTCGGGCAGGACTCGAACCTGCAACCCTCCGGTTAACAGCCGGATGCTCTACCATTGAGCTACCGAGGACCGCCCTGGCCGAGACAGTATAGGCGAGCCGCCGAGGGCCGACAAACGAGCCGGACGAGCTGCGAGGAGCGGACGAGCGGGCCGAGGCTGGCGAAGCGGCCGGATCGTCAGGAGCAGACGAAGCGGACGAGGCGGTTGGACCGTTGGGGGCGGGCCGAGCCGCACGGTGGGATCAGACGATAGGCGGCCCGCGGCCGCCGAGGCCGAAGACCTAATGCCAGCGAGGTTCGATCCACCAGCCGTTGGGGACCCCGTAAGCCTCAGCGCCGACCGATTCGTGGCTCCTCGACCCGTGTCTCGCCTCAGCGGTGAGCTTGGCCGCCATCTGCTGCCGCAGTTGCTTGAAGCGCGGTCGCCAGTAGCTCTCGTCGCCGGGCGCGCGATCGCCGAGTTCGCGGCTCGCGACCACGGCCTTGGCGGCCGCCTCGGACGGCACGGGTTCCTTCCACCACTCCGGCCGCACGACGCGCGTCCCGAAGCGACGCGCCGGCGCTTCGAGATCGGCCGCCGGCTCGCCTGCCGGCAGGTAGGCCCAGGACTCGGCATGCAGAGTGACCGATGCGTTCGGGGCCTCGCCGACGAAGCGTTCGATCGCGTCCAGGGTCTCGGTCGCCGTCGCCTCAGTCTCCCCCGGCTGGTTGAAGGTGAACGACGCCGCGGTGACGACGCCCTTGGCGTTCGCGTACGTGAGCAGGTCGAGCGCGTGCTCCACTGCCTTCCGGGGATGGAGCGCCTGCCCGGTGCGCGACAGCAGGGCAGGCGACAGGGTGCCGACGTCCAGTCGCAACCGCACGCGTGCGGCGTACATCTTGTCGAGGTCCAGGCGGACGAGCGCATCGGGGCGTCCGTTCAGCGATATCGCGAGGTCGCGACGGTCGCTCGCCGCGACGCCGTCCAGGACGGCGCGACGCCACGTGGAGTCGTAGCCGAAGGCCGGGTCGAGCACGGCGATGCGGCCGGGCTCGAGCGCCGCCAGCCCGTCGATGATCGCGAGCGCGACTTCCGACGGATAGGCGTGCCAGCCCGCGCCCCCGGGACGCAGCAGACAGGCGGGCGCGTTGTACGGACATCCACGGCTCAGGAAGACGTCGAGCTCCGGTAGCTTCGCGGTCACGTACGGGTACGCGGCGAAGTCGGGCGCGTGAGCTGCATCGAGCGAGAACGGCGTTCCCTCCAGCACGCGGCAGCCGGCCGCGCCACGTTCGCCGCCGCTGATCGCCTGCGCCAGCTCGAGGACGGCGTTCTCAGCCTCGCCGACGATGAGCCAGTCGAAGGGGGAGCCCTCGTAGGCGAAATCGTCGGGGCGCACGGAGACGTGGTAGCCCTCGACCGCGACAACCGCGCCGGGACGCAGGCGACGGACGCATTCGGCGACCGCGACGGCCGCCGTGTACTGCAGGGCCGACCAGCACGAGACGACGACGAGGTCGGCGGGATACGCGCGCAGGCGTTCCTCGGCTGCACCGAGGAAGCCGGCGCGCGCCTCGTCGTCCACAGGATTCCCAAGCTCGACCTCGAGGTCGAGGACGTCGACCTGACGGCCCGCGCGTCTGAGCTCCGTCAAGAGGGTCACGAGCTCGGGCTTGACGCGCGGGCCGTCCGCCCAACACCCTCCGTACCGGGATGCGGGGAACACGAGCAGCACGCGCGCGTCGTCCATCGTCTCTCTCCTCGTCAGCCTGCCGCCAGTCAACGCCGCCCAGCGAGCACCGGTGAGAGCCGGCCGCCGGGCCGCGCCGCTGCGCGTGACCGGGTGGGGGACACCCCGCTCAAGCGCACCTCCGTTGCCGGGCGCACTCCCGCTGCCATTATGTTCGAGGAGTCGCCGCCGAAAACGCACGTGCGGTGCCGCTCACGCGGCGCCGCACGTCGACTCGCCTACGTCAGTCACTGTGGGGTGCGCCTGCGGCGCCCCCACATTGACTTCGCTACGTCGGTCACTCCAGGAAGTCACGCAGGTTCTGCGCGTCGCGGTAGGCGCGCAGCTTGGCGAGCGTCTTGGCCTCGATCTGGCGGATGCGTTCGCGCGTGACGTCGAACTTCTGGCCGACCTCTTCGAGCGTGCGCGGATGCTCGCCCTTGAGGCCGTAGCGATACTCGAGCACCCGGCGCTCGCGCTGCGTGAGCAGGGTGAGGACGCGCTCGAGCTCTTCGTTCTGCATGATGCCGTCGACGGCTTCGAGCGGGGCCACGGCGCCCTCGTCCTCGATGAAGTCGGCGAGCTGCGAGTCGCCCTCCTCGCCCACCGGTCGCTCTAGGCTGACCGGGTCCTGGCTGATCTTGAGGATCTCGCGCACGCGGTCGGCGGTGATGCCCATCTCGGCCGCGACCTCCTCGGGGGTCGGGTCGCGGCCCAGGTCCTGCAGCAACTGGCGCTGGACGCGGATGAGCTTGTTGATCGTCTCGACCATGTGCACGGGGATGCGGATGGTGCGCGCCTGGTCGGCGATGGCGCGCGTGATCGCCTGGCGGATCCACCAGGTCGCGTAGGTGCTGAACTTGTACCCACGGCGGTAGTCGAACTTCTCGACCGCGCGGATGAGGCCGAGGTTGCCCTCCTGGATGAGGTCGAGCAGGCTGAGACCGCGCCCGGGATACCGGCGCGCGATCGAGACCACGAGGCGCAAGTTGGCCTCGGTGAGCTTGCGCTTCGCCTCCATGTCGCCGCGCTCGATGCGCTTCGCCAGCGAGACCTCCTGCTCGGCGGTGAGCAGCTTCACCTTGCCGATCTGCCGCAGATAGAGACGCACCGGATCGCTCGTCGACGATTTGACCGAGAGATCGAGCTTCGTCTCGCCCGTCTCTTCTTCGTCACCCTTGCTCTCAGCCTCGGCCCGCGTGGTCTCGTCGCCCTCGAGGATGTCGATGCCGAGGTCGTGGAAGAGGATGAAGATGTCGTCGAGCTGCTCGACCGTCAGGTCGACGTCGCGCAGCTTCTCGTGCACGTGGTCGGCGTTGAGGTAGCCCTGCTCGCGGCCTTCGGCCACGAGCTCACGCACCTCTTCGCCCAACGACTCCAGGAGGTCTTCTCCCGGACGCTCGTCGATGGGTTCGCTTTGCTCCTGCATGTGGTTCTCCTCGTCGGCCATGCGTCTCCCGCGCTGCTCGAGCGGTGCGTCCGTGGCACACCGCAGGTCCGTTCGTCTTCGCCCGCTACTCGAGGAACTCGCGCAGACGCTGCGACTCCCGATACGCCTTGAGCTTGGCGAGCGTCTTGGCCTCGATCTGGCGGATGCGTTCGCGCGTGACGCCGAACGCCTGTCCGACTTCTTCCAACGTCTTGGGGTGTCCCCCCTTCAGGCCGAAACGCAACTCGATCACTTTGCGCTCCCGGTGCGGCAGAGTGCCGAGCACGTGCGTGAGCTCTTCCTTCTGCAGTATCGCGCTGACCGCCTCGACCGGCATGACCGCGTCCTCGTCCTCGATGAAGTCGGCGAGCTGCGAGTCCTCTTCCTCGCCGATGGGCGTCTCGAGGCTGACCGGGTCCTGGCTGATCTTGAGGATCTCGCGCACGCGGTCGGCGGTGATGCCCATCTCGGCCGCGACCTCCTCCGGCGTCGGGTCGCGGCCCAGGTCCTGCAGCAACTGGCGCTGGACGCGGATGAGCTTGTTGATCGTCTCGACCATGTGCACGGGGATGCGGATGGTGCGCGCCTGGTCGGCGATGGCACGCGTGATCGCCTGGCGGATCCACCAGGTCGCGTAGGTGCTGAACTTGAAGCCCCTGCGGTAGTCGAACTTCTCGACCGCGCGGATGAGGCCGAGGTTACCCTCCTGGATGAGGTCGAGGAACAGCATGCCACGCCCGACGTAGCGCTTCGCGATCGAGACCACGAGGCGCAGGTTGGC
>JAKPOQ010000144.1 GCA_029547745.1 Actinomycetes bacterium | reverse complement strand
GACCGTCGCTCCCGGCATGGTCGTCAAGACGCAATACACCTCGCCGGAGATCGACAAGGCGCAGCACGGGAACATGGAGTTCCTGCTCATCAACCACCCGCTCGACTGCCCGGTCTGCGACAAGGGTGGCGAGTGCCCCCTCCAGAACCAGGCGATGAGCAACGGTCGCGCCACCTCGCGCTTCGAGGACATCAAGCGGACCTACCCCAAGCCGATCAATATCTCCTCGCAGGTCCTCCTCGACCGTGACCGCTGCGTCCTCTGCGCGCGATGCACCCGCTTCTCCGACCAGATCGCCGGCGACCCCTTCATCGCCCTCGTCGAGCGCGGCGCCCTCCAGCAGGTCGGCATCTACGAAGAGCAGCCGTTCGAGTCCTACTTCTCGGGCAACACCGTCCAGATCTGCCCGGTCGGTGCGCTCACCGGCGCTCGCTACCGCTTCCGCAGCCGGCCCTTCGACCTCGTGTCGACGCCGACGACGTGCGAGCACTGCGCGAGTGGATGTGCCCTCCGCGCCGACCACCGCCGCGGCAACGTCCTGCGCCGCATGGCGATCAACGACCCGGCGGTCAACGAGGAGTGGAACTGCGACAAGGGTCGCTGGGCCTTCGCCTCCGCCGACCTCGGCGACCGGATCGGCTTCCCGATGGTCCGCAAGGACGGCGAACTCGTCGTCGCGTCCTGGCCCGAGGCGCTCGACGCCGCGGCGGCCGGACTCCGTGGCGCCACGTCCGCGGCCGTGCTGACCGGTGGTCGCGTGACCTCCGAGGACGCCTACGCCTACTCGAAGTTTGCGCGAATGATGTTGGGCACCAACGACATCGACTTCCGCGCGCGTCCGCACTCGGCCGAAGAAGCCGACTTCCTCGCCAGCCTCGTCGTCGCGACCGGTCCGTCCGATCAGGGCGGCACCGCGGTCTCCTACGCCGACCTCGAGCGGGCCAAGACCGTGCTGCTCGTCGGCTTCGAGCCCGAGGACGAGTCGCCGATGGTCTTCCTTCGGCTTCGCAAGGCCTTCCGCAAGGCCAAGACGGCTGTGTATGCCGTGTCGCCGCTCGCGACGCGCGGCCTCGCCAAGGTGGGTGGTCGCCTCATCGCGGCGGCCCCCGGCACCGAACCTGAGGTCCTCGAGGCGCTCGGCTCAGGCTCGGAGGAGATCGAGGTCGTTCAGGCGGCCGCCGATGCCCTGCGTGGTGAGGGGGCGATCATCCTCGTCGGTGAGCGCCTGGCCACCGTGCCGGGAGCCCTTTCCGCAGCGGCTCGCCTGTCCTCGGACACCGGTGCTCGCCTGGCGTGGATCCCGCGTCGTGCGGGGGAGCGGGGCGCTCTCGAGGCTGGCGCCCTGCCGGGCTTGCTGCCCGGTGGTCGCCCGGTGACCGACCTCGCCGCTCGCCAACAGGTCGCTGCGGCTTGGGGTGTCGGCGTGGAGGCCATCCCGGAGACGGCGGGCCGCGACGCGGCCGCCATCATCCGAGGTGCGCGCGACGGCTCGATCGACGCGCTCGTCGTCGGTGGCGTGGATCTTGC
>JAKPOQ010000114.1 GCA_029547745.1 Actinomycetes bacterium | reverse complement strand
GGAGCCCACGGGCATGCCCTGCATGGTCAGGCCCTCGTCGTACTGCACCGTCGGGTCGTGCGGGGCGAGCCAGGGGGCGCAGAGCGCCATGAGGACGAGAAGGACGACGACCACCAGTCCGGCGAGGGCGAACCTGTCGCGCCGGAAGCGGACCCACACTTCCTTCCAGGTCGCGCGGTGCTCGACGAGGAGGGCGTCGGGGGACCAGGCGACGCCGGCCTGCGCGGGCGTCGCCTCGTCGAGGGCGACGTCGGCGGCGTATTCGACGGAGCGCGCCTTGTCGGCGTACTCGCCGTCGGCGAACGGGTCGTGCGGGGGGACCATGGCCATCAGTCGTCACCTCCCGGCGGCACGTCGGCAGGGCCGGCGGCGACGACCGCGAGGTCGTCCTCTCCGGCCCTGATGTGCGGGAAGTCGCTCGTCGTGATCAGGTGGCACGCGGCAAGGTGGCCCGGGCGGACCTCCTTCAGCACGGGGGTCTCGACGTCGCAGAGGCCCTGCTGCATGGCGGGGCAGCGGGTGTGGAAGTGGCAGCCCGGCGGGGGGTCGGCCGGCGAGGGCACGTCGCCCTGCAGCACGACGGCGCGACGGTGCTCCTCGGCCTCGGGGTCGGGGATGGGGACGGCGCTGAGCAGGGCCTGCGTGTAGGGGTGCATGGGCTCGCCGTAGAGCACCGCGTTCTCGGCCAGCTCGACCATCCTCCCCAGGTACATCACCGCGACCCGGTCGGAGATGTGGCGCACCACCGAGAGGTCGTGGGCGATGAACAGGTAGGTGAGGCCGAACTCGCGCTGCAGCTCCTGCAGGAGGTTGACGATCTGGGCGCGGATGCTGACGTCGAGGGCGCTGATGGGCTCGTCGCAGACGATGAAGTTGGGCTCCACGGCGAGGGCGCGGGCGATGCCGATGCGCTGGCGCTGGCCGCCCGAGAACTCGTGGGGGTAGCGGTTGAGGGTGTTCGGGTTGATGCCCACCGTCTGCAGGAGCTCGCGCACGCGCGCCTTGCGTCCGGCGCGGTCGCGGAGCTTGTGCACGAGCAGGGGCTCGCCGACGATGTCGGCCACCGTCATGCGGCTGTTCAGCGAGGCGTAGGGGTCCTGGAAGATCATCTGCATGCGCCGGCGCTGGCGCCGCAGGGCGCCGCCCTTGAGGGGCGCGAGGTCGGCGCCCTCGTAGAGCACGCGGCCGGCGGTCGGGCGGACGAGCTGCAGGATCGCCCGTCCGGTCGTCGACTTGCCGCACCCGGACTCACCGACGAGGCCGAGCGTCTCCCCCCGCCTGATCGTGAACGAGATCCCGTCCACGGCGCGCACGGCGCCCACCTTGCGGCGCACGACGATGCCACTGGTGATGGGGAAGTGCACCGCGAGCTCGTCGACGGTCACGAGCGCCTCGCCGTTCGCGGCCGTGGTCGCACTGGCGGGCGCCGGCGCCGCGGTGTCGCCCTGCTCTGCCGCGCGCTCCGGGGTCACGCGCTCACCTCCGCGGCGAGGCGCTCGACGAGTCTGTGGTGATGGAAACAGGCGCTGCGCCGTCCCTCGCCGCTGTCGAAGAGGGGGGGCGCGGACTGCCAACAGGCGTCCGTCGCCAGCCAGCAGCGGGGCGCGAAGGCGCAGCCCGGGGGCAAGTGGCTGAGGTCGGGCGGCAGGCCCTCGATGGAGGGCAGGCGGGCGCGGCGCGGGCGGTCGAGGCGGGGCACGCTGCGCAGGAGCCCGACCGTGTAGGGGTGGCGCGGATGGTGGAAGAGCGGCTTCGCCGGTCCTTCCTCGACGATGCGTCCCGCATACATGACGAGGATGCGCCGGCACATGCCGGCGACGACGCCGAGGTCGTGGGTGATGACGATCACGGCGGCGCCGTACTCGCGGCTGAGCTCCTTCATGAGGCGCAGGATCTGGGCCTGGATCGTCACGTCCAGCGCCGTCGTCGGCTCGTCGGCGAGCAGCAACTTGGGGTTGCACGAGAGGGCGATGGCGATCATCACGCGCTGGCGCATGCCGCCCGAGAACTGGTGCGGGTAGTCCTTGATGCGTTCCGCCGCCTTCGGGATCCCCACCTTCTGCAGCATGTCGACGGCGCGCGCCACCGCGTCCTCGTGCGAGAGGCCCATGTGGAGCTCGATGCCCTCGGTCACGAGGCGCTCGATCGAGAGGACCGGGTTGAGGCTCGTCACCGGGTCCTGGAAGATCATCGCGATCTCCTTGCCGCGGACCTTGCGCACCTCGCTCTCGTCGAGGGAGAGCAGGTCGCGGCCCTCGAACTCGATGCGGCCGCTCACCGTGGCGTTGGCGAGCATGCGGGTGAGGCCGAGGACGGCGGTCGCCGTGACGCTCTTCCCGCAGCCGGACTCGCCGACCAGGCCGACGAGCTCGCCCGGGGCGATCGCGAAGCTCACCTGGTCGACGGCGTGCACCGTCCCCTCCATCGAGGCGAAATCCACGGTGAGGTC
>JAKPOQ010000111.1 GCA_029547745.1 Actinomycetes bacterium | reverse complement strand
CAGGATCCGGCCCTCCGTCACGCTGCCGACCTGGTCGCACTGGCGACCTCTCGGCGCCGCGCCCGGGCGCACTCGACTGAGACGGCCGTGGTCCCTGAGCCCCCGATCCCCAGAGACCTTTGAGCCCCCGAGCCCCCGGATTCCCAGAGACGCCTGAGGCGCCCGAGCTCTGTGATTCGCTGCGTCTCCCGCCGGCCGTTCGCAGGGGTCTCGACATGCGTCGCCCTGGTGCTACCATGCAAGGGTGCCGCGCATCTTGTTGGGGGGCGTCATGAAGCACGCGCAACTTCGCCTGAACTCCGCTTGCTGCATCGCGCTGTTCTCCGCGCTCTCGATCGCCTTGATGATCGTCGGCTTGGCGCTCGCCTGCTTTTGCGAGTGAGCCCGGTCAGAGCAGGCGCGCGCCGTCAGCGCGGCCGCACGGTGCCTGCCCGGCTCGTGGTGTCCCACGTGTCGCTGTCGCTGACATGCGTCAGCCGGTGAGTCGTCCTGGTGGCGAGCGTGCGCCAAGAGGTGATGGTCCGCGTCGCCCCGGCTTGCGTTGCGACCTCGCGCACGGCGGCGCGTCCAAGCGTCGCCCGTCTTCTTCCGGAGCGTGGTGGTCGCGCCGAGTCGTCGCCGGTCGCCAACGTCCCCTTGATCGTGACGGTCGCGCCCTTCTTGGCCCAGGCGATCGGCGCGTGGCCGAGCGTCGCGCCGTGCTTCACCGACACGCGCAGGCCCATCGTGCGCGGGGCCCAGAGCGGCTCAGCGGGCGCAGCGCATCGTTCACGAGGTCGGTGTCCGAACAGGTGAGCCGGACGGTGTAGCGTCCCGGCGCAATGTACGTGTGGGCGACGCTCGCCGCCGCCGTTCCGCGAAGGCCCGGGTGAACGTGTTGGTCGAGGCGTTCCCCCACGTCGCGAGCGCGCGCGTCGAAGGTCGCCCGCCGGGCGATCATCACGCGCGCCGGCGTCACGGTGAAGCCCGGATCCTCGCCGCGCCGCAGCGAGGCCTCCTGCCCGGCGATGATGTCGACGTCCTGCTGAGGTGCGACCAGCCGTACCAGTGGCTGTACTCGGGGGTTCATGTGGCAGGCGCCCTTGAACGTGCTCACATGGTCGTACTTGTACGTGGTGAAGAGGGACTGCTCGATCTGCGACGTGCCGCCCTGGAGCTGCTGGCCGCCGAGGACGAGGACGTAGCCGTCGCCGACAAAGCTCGGTCCCAGGGTCGCGTAGACCGGGTTCGGCGGCCGGTTCTCGGGTGGTTCGGCGGTCGGTTCTCGGGTGGTTCGGCGGTCGGTTCTCGGGCATCGGGTCAAGAAGGCCGTCGTACCAGAGGCCGCGGACGCGCATGACCGGGTCCCACAGCAGGTCGTCACGTCCTTCTTGATCTTGTCCGTTTGGTCGAGGTTGGCGGCGGCCCGGCTCGGCGCATGGCAGTCCTCGCAGATGTCCAGCATCTTGCTGCGCTCCGCGACGCGGGCGCTCTCGGTCATGGTGCGCATCGGTATGGATAGCGGGGTGCCGGCGAGACGGGTGTCCTGGGCGACGGTGCCGTACGTGATGTTCGTGGAGACCTTGTGTGTCAGCGGCATGCCCGGGCCGTTCTCCTGCTAGGGCCGATGGCAGGTGATGCGAGTCGGCGCTCAGCCTGGGTCGCCGCCCGGCTGCTCCATCTCGGTCCGGCACTATGGCAGGTCCAGCGGACACGCTTCCCCGGAGGCGAAGATAGCCTCGTGGTCGTCGCCGTGGCAGTCGACGCAGCCGACGGCTCCAGGAGCGCCCATCGCGTCGGACCGGTACTGTGTGACGATGCCGGGGTGACCGAGGAATGGCACTCGACGCAGGACTCCTGTGGTATCGCCTGAGCTGTGGCGTCCGGTGAGCAGGCCAGGACGAAGGCGAGCGTGAGACTTGCGGCAAGGACGGGTCGCTTCATCGCAGGACCCCCCATGCCGAGGGCGGTGCTTGTTCATTCCATCGCATCAATGATGGTCGTGCCTTGACTCTTGGCAGAGGACGCAGCGTTGCGCGGACGTGGAAAGGGGGGCGGCGGCGGGCCGCAAGGCCCGCCGCCGCCCTTCCTCGGTCCGGTGCTCGCGCCCCGGCCCTCATCCCGCTCGCCGGCGCGTCAGTCGATCACGACCCACTCAGTCGATCACGACCCGCTCGGTCGATCCCGAGCCGCTCAGCGGACCACCACCCGCTTGACCGCCGACGTCGCCGATGCGTTCAGCGTGCTGCCGGACGTCCTGGCCCGCCAGCGGTAGGCGCCGGCGCCCGGCGCCTTCCAGCTCGCCTTGACGACGCCGCTGCCCGGCACGGTCACGGTCTTGACCGTGCGCCAGGGGCCGCCGGCGTAGCGCTGGATGGTGATCTTGCCGCCGGTATCGGCCGGCTTGACCCTGGCCGTGATCGTCATCGTACGGCCGCTGACCGTTGAGCTCAGCGAGATCGCCGCGCGCACCTTGACGGCCTCGTCGGCGTAGCCCGGCAACCACTTGTCGAAGGCCGCGACGCGAGCCACGAAGGTGGTGTTGTGCGGCGCCACCTTGGCCAGGGTCGAGAAGAAGGCGGGGCGTTTGCGACCCTCGTACTCGGCGGTCACGGTTTTGAGGAACGTCTCCGTGCCCGCCTTCGCGTCGACGCGGTAGATGTCGACCGGGACGTTATCTTCGACGCCCATGACGTAGCCGAGCAGGCGCACGCGACGACCGTAGTCGGCCTTTGCCTGCGGCGTCTCGAGGACCATGGGCACGGTCGACTTGGCGCAGTAGTTGTTGAACACCCAGCCGGTGGGGACCGTGACATCGACCGGATCGTAGGCCGTGTCTTCCTCGTAGGGCTGACCCTTCATCTCCGGGGCGCTCGAGTCACTCGGTCCCCACGAACCTTCCTCACCAGGGTAGAAGCTGAGCAGGACGTCGCTGTCCTTGGGCCGTGCGTTCATGTCGTCGACGATCTCGGCCAGCGTGTCGGGCGCGGGATCATCGTCCCTGTCGTATTCCTCGTACCACCAGGAACCCCACTGCGCGGGGATTGCCTCGAACGAGCCGCACAGCGGCTTGCCCTCGGGGAGGGTGAGCGTGGTCTCGAGCACCTTGAGCTCACGTGAGCCGTACCCGTAGAAGTGCAGCCTCACCAGGTTGTCACCCGTGTGCAGACCGTCGGGCAGCTCGATGTCGACGAAGCGCGCCTTGATCCGTTGCGACGAGACCGTGGCGTCGAAATCGACGGACTCGAGGCGTGTGTCCAGCACGCCGTAGGGGTCGGAGCCGAGCTCCGAGATGATGTCGTGGGCGTCCCACACGGGCGCCCACGTGATGTCCGAGGAGTCGACGAGGTTCTCGCGGTGGACGGTATAGGTCCCCGTCTCGTCCGAGACGACGACGTCGAGCACGGTCTCGGCGCTGCCGGGAAGTGGCGACGCGTCACAGGCGTCCCACAGGGCTTCCTCGAGCAGGTACGCGGGCATGTCCTGGTATCCGTCGGTCTGGAAGGCCCATTCCACGCAGGACGACTCCGACGTGGCCTCGCGGCCCTCCTCGGGGAAGCTGACGTGCGCGTTCACAGGGATCCAGTCCGGATCGGCGTCGAGCACCCCGGCGATGCCCCAGTCGCGGTCCTGGGTGATGACGCCCTTCGTGTCGCGCGGAGCGATGAACTTGTAGGGCTCGTAGGCGCTCGGCCAGACGGCGCTGACCCAGCCGGCCGTCATCGCCGCGCCGCAGGGCCCCGTCCACCACGAGGGATGGCCGAAGGCGACGACGTGGTCGCCGTTGACGTAGGTCGCGGTCCCCGCGGCGCCGTACCAGATCGAGCCCAGGGTGAAGATCTCGCAGACGGACGAGCCGCCCTCGATGTCCGGCGCCGGCGGGCCGGTCCAGAGGCTGGGCCCGACCGCCGGCCGGGGCGTCAGGCCCGTCTGCTTCTCGAGCTTCGCGGCGAGCTCCTGGTAGGCCCTGCTCTGCGCGGGTACGCCGCCGATGTAGAGGACGGCGAGGGGCGCCATGACGGTCGTCCCCGCCTTGACGTCGGCCTGCTTGGCAGCGCGCTGGCTGCGTGCGATGAAGACCTTGTCCACGGTCCCGGCGCTCGTCTTGACGGGCTGCTCGAGGCTGTAGGCGCCCGGCGCGGGCGGTCCGAGGTAGTCGTCCTCGAGCGAGGCCATGTACTCGATGGGGGTGGCGAGCGCCATCCCGTGCAACGTGAACATGTCGCCGTACGAGACGGCGCCGATCAGTTTGTCGACGCCGCCGTCGTCGACGAAGACCGGGCTGCCGCTCATGCCGGCGGCGACGCCGCCGATCTCGTCGATCACGGGGCCGCTCGCCTCGAGGAGGATCAACGTACCGGACGGGTCCTCGACGAGGGCGTCGACGCTGACGGGGATCTGCTCGACGGTGTAACCGCTGACGACCGTCTTCATGTAGCCGGTCAGCGGCCCGCTCTCCAGCTTGGCGCTCAGCTCGTCCAACGTCAGGGTCGGCTCGGTCGGCGCCGCGGCCGCGGACGCCGCCATGAGCGACGGCATGAGGACCGCCAGCACGAGGGCGATGAGTGATCGCGTGACCCTCCGCCGGCGGTGACGTGTTGCGTCCATCGATGTGGCTCCTTTCCCCAGGCGGCGCGATACCGCCGTCGGTTCCGCGCCCGTCGGGCGCACTGCACCCCGCTTCCGTGTAAGACGCGCCCGGACGCAGGTTCGTTCACGCTGCCGTGCCCGGGCCGCGCCGCCGGCGGCGTCGCGTACGGCTGCGACTCCGTTCACGTCATGGCGCCTCGATGCGCCAGACGTGGTGCGCGTTGGCGCGGCGCGCGAAGTCGGAGGCGAGTGTCACCCGCGACAGGTCCGTGACGGTCAGCGCCGGGAGCGCCGCCGGGTCGAGCTTGAAGCCGCGCCGGTTGCTCGAGAAGAGCAGGATGCCGCCCGGCGCCAGCAGGCGTCGCGCGGTCATGCGGATGAGGTCGGGATGGTCGCGCTGCACGTCGAAGGTGGCGCGCCCCATGCGCTTGGAGTTCGAGAAGCTGGGCGGGTCAAGGAAGATGAGGTCGTACTCGCCTTGGGCTTCGGCGACCCAGCGCAGGCAATCGGCCTGGACGAGGCGGTGGGCGGCGCCGGCGGGCGTGGCACGCCCGCCGGCGCCGCCCACCGCCTCGTCCTCTCTCGCTCTCCGTGGGGGACGACGCCCGTCCCTCGCAGAGCGGGGTACGTCGACGACACCCCCGGGCACGTCGCGGGCCAGCTCGAGCGCGACGTCGGCGATCCCGTTCGCGAGCAGGTTCCGCTGGGCCCAGCGGAGGTAGGTCGCCGACAGGTCCACCGACGTGGTCGCCGGCGATCCCCCGGCGATCGCGCAGACGGTCGCCGTGCCGGTGTAGGCGAAGAGATCGAGGAAGCGCCGTCCGCCGGCGAGGCGCCGGATGAGGCGGCGCGTCTCGCGCTGGTCGAGGAACAGGCCGGTGTCGACGTAGGTCTCGAGGTCGATGAGGTAGGTGAGGCCGTCCTCGGTCACCGGGAGGAGGGCGCCGCCGCCGGCGCGGCGCCCATACTGCGCCGCGCCGCGCATGCGGCGGCGCTGCGTCACGACGATGTCCTCGCGAGGCACGGCGAACAGGTCGGCGAGGACGTCGACGGCCTCGGCAAGACGCGCCGCCGCCTTGTCGGGGGCGATGGTGGACGGCGGCGCGTACTCCTGCACGCGCAGGCGCCCCTCGTAGACGTCGACGGCGAAGTTGTACTCAGGGAGGTCGGCGTCATAGAGGCGATAGCACGTCACGCCCTGACGACGCATCATCCTGCCGATATGGCGCAGGTCGCGGCGCAGGCGGTTGGCGAGCTGGTCGACGGCCCCGGGAGTCGCTGTGCGGTCGGCGGAGCGCTGCGCCGGCGTCCTCGCGGCGTCGAGAGCGGCGCCGGTGTCGACGTCGGCGTACGTCAGGACGCACTCGAGCTGGCCGTTGCGCAGCGTCGTCTCGCGGATAGGGCGCAGGCCGATCGCCGCGGCGTGGGACCGGTCGCCCGTCAGCACCGTCGCGCGCCACCCAGAGAAGTCGGTGCGCAGCCGTCGTCCGAGCAGGCGGCACACAGCGGCCGCGGTGTCGGTGTCGCCCAAGCGGGCGCCATACGGGACGTTCGTGGCCAGGAGGCCGCGGGCGGCCGGCGCTCGCGTGTCGGCGAGCTCCTGACGGTGGACGGTGACGACGTCCGCCAAGCCGGCGCGCGCGATACAGGCGCGAGCCACGGCGACGGCGTTCGGGTCGCGGTCGGCGCCGCGGAGGACGACGCCGGGCGCCGCCGCCCGCAGGCGGCCGATCCCGGCCTCCCGCCGCTCGCGCGCTTCGTCCAGGAGCCTGTCCCACAGGGCCGCGTCGTGTCCCCGCCAGCGGGTGAGGCCGAAGTCACGCTGTCCGCCGCCTCTCCCGGGGAATGCGGCGCCCCGATCATTCCCGTGGGGCTTCCCGGCGCCTCGTCCTGCCCTTTCGCGCCCCGGGGCGCCGCGTTCCGCGCGCAGGAGGCCGGGGGCGATGTCGGCCGCGATCCAGGCCGCCTCGATGGGCAGCGTCGCCGACCCGCAGAGCGGGTCGACGAAGCTGCCCCCTGCGGCGGCCTCCTGCGGCCACGCGGCGAACAGCAGCACCGCGGCCGCCACGTTCTCCTTGAGGGGCGCCGCGACCTGGACGCGGTCGCGGCGGTAGCCGCGCCGGTGCAGGCTGTCGCCGCTCAGGTCGAGAGCGACGGTCAGACGCGCGCGCGCCAGGTGCGCGTTCACGCGCACGTCCGGCGCGCGCGTGTCGACCGTCGGCCTTCGGCCCCACCGTTCGCGGAACTGGTCGACGATCGCGTCCTTCACCCGGGCGGCGCCGAAACGCGTGTCACGGATGGCCGGGCTGGTGCCGGTGAAGTCGACGGCGAGCGTCCCTTCGGCGTCGAGATGGTCGCCCCAGGCGACGCTCCGCACGGTCTCGTAGAGGGCGTCGGCATCGCCCGCCGGGCCCGTGGCGAGGACCAGCAGGACACGCGTCGCCAGGCGCGACCACAGGCAGGCGCGGTAGGCCGTCTCGAGCGTGCCCGTGAACGTGACGCCGGCGTGCGCCTGACGCACGTCGTCGGCGCCGAGGCTGCGCAGCTCGCCCGCCAGCATCGATTCCATACCGGCAGGCACGGTCGCGAACAGAGAGAGGCCCACGGGGCAACGCTATCATCGCCTGTCCTTCCGGCGAGAGTGATCGGCGGCGAGCGCCGGGTCGCTGTCCAGCAGGAGGCGGCTCTCCGAACGGCGGCGTGCAGTAGGATGCGGCGATCCGAGGGAGGAGCATGAAGTACGACAAAGCGAGGGTCGGTCGGGCGCTCGTCGTCCGCCTCGCAAGACTCGTCGCGCCCGTGCTGCTGACGGTCATGGCGGTGAGCCTGGTCGCCGGCCTCGCCGGCGCCGCGGCCGCCGACGAGGCCTCGCCGCCCGTCGCCAAGACCGTGCTGCGCGTCGGGTGGACGACCGAGCCCGACAGCCTCAACCCCTTCACGGGTCTGCAGCAGTCGTCCTACGAGCTGTACCACCTGAGCTACGACTTCCTCACCGACTTCGGTACCGGGTACCTCGAGACGGTACCGGGTCTCGCGGAGAGCTGGGAGCGCAGCGCCGACGGCCTCACGTGGACCTTCAAGATCCGCAAGGGCGTGACGTGGCATGACGGCCGGCCGCTCACGGCGCGCGACGTCGCCTTCAGCTACGACTTCCAGATCAGATACCGCCTCGGCAACTACCTCTCCGCTCTCGACGGCATCGAGAAGGTCACGGCGCCCGACGACGCCACCGTGGTGATCCGCTGCTCACGCTCCAAGGCCGACATCACGGCGATGTGGGTGCCGATCGTCCCCGAGCACATCTGGGGCAGGTTCAAGAGCGCAAAGGAAGTCACGGCGTACGCGAACACTCCGCCCGTCGTCGGCTCCGGGCCCTTCCAGGTCGTCGAGTGGAAGAGGGGCGTCTTCGTCCGCTGCGTCGCCAACAAGCACCACTGGGGCGGACCGCCCAAGGTCGACGAGCTGGTCTTCACGAGGTACACGAACCCGGACACCCTCGCCCAGGACCTCAAGCTCGGGACCATCGACCTGGCGATCGACATCCCGCCGGCGCAGGTCTCAGCCTTGGCCGCGGACTCCGATCTCGACGCCTTCGCGTGCGCCCAGAAGGCGTTCGACTACCTCTCGTTCAACTGCTACGAGGGCCCCTCGCACGGCGACCCCGTGCTGCGCGACGCGGCGTTCCGGGCGGCGCTCAACTGGGCCGTCGACAAGGACAAGCTGGTGGAGCTCGCGTATCAGGGGCTCGCCGATCCCGCCGACAGCCTGTTCGAGCGCGATTTCTACGACCCGGCGCTTGATTGGCACTGGACGCCGCCCCCGGACATGGCGTTCACGTTCGACCTCGACAAGGCGCGTCGTGCCCTGGCCGACGCCGGCTACGTGGACACCGACGGCGACGGCGTCCTGAACGATCCGAGGAACGGCGGCGGCGACGTCAGGCTGCGCCTGTGGGCCCGCCGTGCCTCCCTGCAGAGCCAGATCATGGGCAAGCTCATCACTGGGTGGTGGCGGCGGCTCGGCCTCGACATCAGGTACTCGGTGCAGGACGACGGGGTCATCATCGACCGCTGCTTCAACTACGAGGGCGGCAGGTACACGCCCGACTTCGACATGTACATCTGGTCCTGGCAGCCCAGCGGCTCCGACCCAGGGCGGCGTCTGGGCTACTTCCGAACGGTCCAAATGGAGAACCAGAACGAGGCCTGCTGGTCGAACGCTCGCTACGACCGCCTCTGGGAAGAGCAGGCGCAGGAGCTCGACCCGCAGAAGCGCAAGGCGATCGTCTGGAAGATGCAGGAGATCTTCTACAGGGAGTCGCCGAACATCGTCCTGACGTATCCGAAGCTGCTCGAGGCATGGGACGTGTCGCGCTGGGAGGGTTGGACGCGGATCCCCAGGAAGGTGGGCGCGGTCGCCTACATCACCGACAACGTCCGCAACTACGTCATGGTCCACCCCAGGCCCGGTAGCGAGGCTCGGGACGGCCGCAGCGCGACGACGGTCCTCGCCGTGGCCGGGGCCGTGATCCTCGTCCTCGTGGTCGTCGTTTGGCTGGTCGCGCGCCTGCGGGGCCGGCGCGGCGAGGAGGTGTGAGAGCCCGCGTCGGGGAGACGTGAGCGTTCGCGCCGAGGAGGCGTGAGCGTTCGCGCCGACGAGGTGTGAGAGCCCGCGCGGACGAGGTGTGAGCCGTTCGAGCGCAGGGCTCCGTCTTCGCAGTGCGGGCGACGGATCCTGCGGCGTCACGGTCACTGAAGGGGCCTCAAGGTGTAGGCTGAGTGCCGGGTCTTCTGGGGTGATCCGAGGTCAGGGGGGTGTCGCGATGTCCGTCTCGTCGTTCTCGTGCCGCGGCCGGTGGTTCTTCGCAGCCGCGGCTCTCCTCGTGTCGATGTTGGCGTGTCTCGGCGGCGCCGCCGACGCGCGCGCCGAGGTCGCGCCGAATGCCGCCGGCCTCTACGACACGCTCGTCCTGCGCGACCTCGGCGGGCGCCGGGCGGCGCTCTGGACGATGGCGGCGGCGAACGGGGCCTTCGCGCCGGCCGAGCTCTGGAAGAGCGCCGCCGGCGCGTTCGACACGCGCAAGGCCAAGTTCGCCGCCGGCGACGTCAACGCCGACGGCATCGCCGACGGCATCGTCCTCTACGACCTCGGCAAGGCGCGCTCGTGCCTGTATGTGTTCCTCAGCGACGGCGTCAGGGCGGTGCGCAAGACGGTGTGGACCTCCAAGCCGGGCGCGTTCGCGTGGTCGAAGGCGAAGCTCACCGTCGGCGACGTGAACCGTGACGGTCGCGACGACGTGATCGTCCTCTACGACCGCGGCCGGGCGAGCGCGTCCCTGTACCGCTTCGTCTCCGGAGGGTCGACGTTCGCGAAGTCGACGGGCTGGACGACCGGGCAGGGGACGTTCTCCTGCGCCAAGGCGCAGCTCGCGGCCGGGGACTTCACGGGGGACGGGCGCGACGAGGCCGTGGTGCTCTACAAGAGCACCACCACCTCGTCGCGCCTCTTCGTCTTCGCGACCAGCGGCTCCAGGTTCGTCAAGAAGACGTTCTGGCGCGGCACGTACAGCGCCGGTCGCGCCAAGCTGGCCGCCGGCGATGCGGACAGCGACGGCAAGACCGACGTCCTGTGCCTGTACCGCAAGGCGGACGATACGGGACGGCTGGACGTCTTCTGCTCGACCGGCTCGGCTTTCAAGCGCGCCACCTGGTACGACGGCGCCGGCGGCCCACTGCCGGCCACGACGTGCCGCTTCGCGGCCGGCGACGTGACCGGCGACGGCCGCGCCGACGCCGTCATCGCCCAGCCGACGGGCGACATCGTCTCCAGCCTCACCACGTGTGTGTCCACCGGCGCTGCGTTCACGCCGGCCGTCTGGTGGGAGGGGGACTGGCCTCATTCCATGCTGCAGCTCGCCGTCAGTCCTTCGACCGGGCTGGTGCTCGCCGACGGGACCGAGGTGCTCGACCAGAGCACGATGGGCGCCCTGCGCGGCGCCGCCGCGGACATGAGCACGATGGCGTTCGCCGGCGAGACCGCGCAGCTCGGCAGGGTCGAGCCCGGCGACGTGCTGCTCGCGGCCCCGAGCGACGCCTTCCCCGGCGGCATCTGCCGCAAGGTGACCGGCGTCACGGAGGAGGGCGGCAGAGTGGAGGTCACGACCGCCCAGGCCACCCTGACCGACGTCGTCGACGAGGGCGAGATCGCCCTCAGCCGGCGCATCACGGCAGCCGACCTCTCGCAGAAGGGCGTCGTCCAGCCGGGGGTGCGCCTCCTTACAGGGACGGCGCCGCCTGGCATGCTCCCGGGCCTTCTGCACGGCGGCGCCGGCGACGGCTTCGGCTTCTCGCTGAGCACGAGTATCGCCAACGACACCATCGAGGTTGAGGGCGAAGTCTGGCTAGACCCCGATGCCTACGTCGACTGGGACATCGGCCCGACCGGCGTGAGGAGCGCCTCGTACACGCAGCGCCTGACGACCACGACCGACCTCAGCGTCAGTCTCAAGAAGACGCTGGACAAGGAGGTCAAGCAGACGATCTACAAGCAGACCCTGGCCGCGATCACCATCATGGCGGGTCCGGTGCCGATCGTGGTGACGCCCGAGTTCGAGGTCTACGTCGGCGCGAGCGGCGAGGTGAGCGCGGGCGTCACGGCCGGCATGTCGCTGACGACAGAGGCGTCCCTGGGCATCGCCTACCGCAACGGTAGTTGGGGCAAGACGACGTCGTTCACGAAAGAAATCGCGCCGCAGCCACCCCAGCTCTTCGGCTCGCTCGAGCTCAGGGGCTTCGCCGGCGCCGGCCTCTCCTTCAAGGTGTACGCGGTCGCCGGTCCGGAGGCGAACCTCGAGCCGTACCTGAGCCTCGCGGCGGCGACGAACGAGACCCCGTGGTGGACGCTGAGCGCCGGCGTGGACGCCGAGATCGGCTTCGAGGTCGAGGCGCTGGACATCACGATGCTGGAGGTCACGTACACCTTCAACCTCTTCGAGTACGTCATCGACCAGGCCGGCTCCGGGTCGGGCGCGACCGGCGGCAGCGAGTCATATCAGGCTCCGAGCATCCGCGGGCGTGTGCTCGACGCGGCGGATCCCACCAGCCCGGTAGGCGGCGCCGCCGTCGAGGCGCGCGTGGGCGCGCCTCCCGACACCGCCGTGGCTGCGACGGCGACGTCGGCGGCCGACGGCACCTACGTGCTCTGGGGCCTCCCCGCGGGTCAGTACACCGTTGCCGCCAGTCGCGGCGGGTATGCCGACAACTCCCGCTCATCCTTGGTCGTCGCGGGCGAAGAGACGACGGACCAGGACATCCTGCTCAGCGCCGTCGAGGAGCAGGGCGTCAGAGGACGCGTCGTGAGCGTGCCCGGCGGCGCCGGACTCGACGGGATCTTCGTCGGCCTCCACGAAGGCTCCGCGACCAGCTGGTCCTGGGCCGACTGGGACAGGTACACGTCCGGCGGCGGGTACTTCGAGTTCGTCGGTCTCGAGCCCGGGCCGTACTCCATCCGCGCCACTGACGGCGGCATCGAGTACTACTCCGCCTCAGCCACCTTGACCGTGGTCGCCGGCCAGAAGACCGTGGTGCCCGACCTGGAGCTCGTGCGGCACGACTCCCAGGGCGTCTCCGGCACGGTCACCTCGGCTCTCGACGGCAGTCCGGTGCAAGGGGCTTTGGTGACCGCCTACCACGGATGGGACGCGCCCGGCGTCGACATGGCAGTGAGGGCGACGACGGCCGCCGACGGCTCGTATGTGATCACCGAGCTGGACCAGGGCAGGTACACGCTGCTCGTGACCAAGGACGGGTACGTCGACGGCGTGCGCAACACGACGGTGACCCGGGCCCGGATCACGCCGGGGCAGGACGTCGAGATCGCGCCCTACGATCCCGACGGCGTCGCGCGTTCGGTCGACGGTGGGGACTTCATCCGCTTCCCGGCTGGGGTAAGGGTGGAGGGCGCCGACCATGCTCTCCTGACTGAGGGCACGTACGAACTGTGGTTCAAGCTGCGGGCAGAGGTGTCTGGCGTGATCGCCCAGACGACCTTCTCGTACAGCAACTGGCCCGGTCGCACGACGGGCAACGCGCCGACCATGGAACTGGTCGTGAACAACCAGGGCAAGCTGGCCTTCTATGTGAACAGGTACGACGGCTCTGGTCCTATGGAGGGCGACTGGCAGCGGATGACGGCGCCGGAATGGGACGAGGGCGAGATCGAGGCCCAAGTGGGCAAGTGGTACCACATCGCGGCGCAGTTCGGCAGCGGCGGGATGAAGGTGTTCGTCAACGGCAAGCTCAGGCAGGCCGACCCGCTTTTCACCGGGTTTCCCGCGCCGGACTGGAGCGACGGCACGCTGGGCGGTGGCTGGTTCAGCCTCGGCGACAACGAGACGTACTGGCCTGGCGGCGACACGACCCTCGCTTGCTTCAAGGAGGTGCGCGTCTCGGACGTCCAGCGGTACAGTGCCGACTTCACACCGCCGGGCAGGGCGGTCGCCGACGACCATACGGTGCTGCTCGACCATCTGATCGGAGGGACAGTCGGGCAGAACCACGGCTTCGTCTGGGTGCCGTGAGCGTCGCGGTCGTCGCCGGGTAGAGGAGCGGCCCGCGCCGGCAAGCGTGTGCAAGGGCCGGCGCGGGCCGTGAGCGGCGGGGGCGGGCAAGGCCCGCCCCCGCCGCTCACGTTATCCCCGCGCGCGTCCTTCTCCCCGCGCGCGTTCTTCTCCCCGCACGTGTGCTTCCCCGTCGTGCTGCTCGACGGCCCCTGCTTCCGGGCCGGCCGTCAGATGCCGAGTGCCTGGCGCTTGTCGGCGATCCAGGCGAGCATGTTGGCGACCGCCTGCTCGGCGTCGGTCTCGACGTCGAGCTTGCCGCCGGTGACGCCGGGCAGGTCCTGCGTCACGAGCTTGACGAGGTTCGGCGCTCCGGTGACGAACGGCACCGGGTTGACGTGCACGTACAAGCCGAACGCGAGCGCCGCCATGGCGTCGATGGTCGCCTTCTGCTCCATGTACTCGGGGGCGCTGGCCACGACCGGCAGCGCCGGGACGTCGACGCCGAGGGCATCGGCGATCGCGCCCACGAGCAGCAGGATGCGTCCGGTGTCGGTGCAGGTGCCGAAGCTCAGCACCGGCGGGATGTCGAGCAGCTCGCACACGGCCTTGAGGCCGGGACCGGCGAGCTCCTTCGCCTCTGCAGCCTCGAGACCGGCGACCTGAAGGCCGGCGTTGCCGCAGCCCATCGCCAGCACGAGGACGTCGTTCTTGATGAGCTCCCTGGCGATCGCGACGGTGTGGTCGTCCTGGTCGGAGTCGCGCAGGGTGGTGCAGCTCACGAGGCCGCACACGCCCTTGAGGGTGCCGTTCTTGATCACGTCGAGGAGCGGGTCGAGGCTGCCGCCGAGGGCGCCGAGGATGCTATCGGTGCTGAAGCCGGCGACCGCGTCGCCCGTGCGCAGCTCCCGGCGCTGCTCAGCGAGGCTCTTCCTGCGGGGGAAGTTGGCCACGGCCATGTCGATGAGCTGCTGTGCCTGCGCGGCCGCCTTGCCGGCTTCGAAGACGATAGGCTGCTCGGCGCCCTCGACGCCGACGAGGTCGCTGACCGGGACGAGGAGCGTGCCGTGGGCGGCGCACGTAGCGCCGAGGGTCGGCACGGTGCAGTTCATGTCGGCGGCGAACACGTCGAGACCACCGGTGGCCACGGCGAGTTCCTCCGAGAGCCAGTTGCCGGTGAGACCGACGAAGACATCGTCCACCTCGAAGCGCTGGACGAGTTCCTGACCCGTCTCGATCGAGCCGACGATGCGCAGCCCCTTGGCGCCGGCGGCCTTGGCCTTCGCCTGGGCCGCCGGCTCATGGGCGGCGGCGATCAGGGCGGCGCCGATCATCGGCTCGTGCCCGTTCACGGCGATGTTCACGTAGTCAGGGTCGATGATGCCGAGGTCGACCTTGATCGGGTGCGGCGTCGGGGTGCCCCAGAGGGCGTCCTGCGCCAGTTCGAGCGGAATCTGGGCGCCGTAGGCGGTGGCGATCCCGAGGCGCAGGCTCTTGAGCGCCAGGCTCACGTAGTTCCCATCGACGTTCGTGAGACAGCTCGAGGTGGCGAACGTGTTCTCGTGGAGGACGCCGCCGGGCAGGATCCCGAGCTCCCTCCACTTGGCGACGCGCGGCGCCGGGGCCATCTTCTCAACGAACGGCGAGGGACTCTGGTGGTCGCGGGCGAGCTCCGCGAGGATGGCGTCGGCGACTCGCTTGGGCAGCGTGTCGCGGGGCTCGACGGGCTCGCCGACCACGGCGGCGAGCGTCTCGAGCTTGTTCCAGTCCTTGATCTCGTGGGTGCCGCCCGGCCGCGCCTCGCGCAGGGTCTTCATGACTTCGGTGGCGTGGTAGGTGTAGGTGGCGGTGCCCATCGTGTTCTGGAGGAGGAAGTTGCGCATCGCCATCCCGTCGGCGTCGATGCCGCAGACCCCGCGCGGCGCCCGCTCGGTGATGCGGCACGGGCCCTGCGAGCACAGCGAGCAGCGGATGCCGCGCTCGCAGAACGAGCAGCGCTTGGTCCCGAGGTCGCCCTGCGCTTCCATGCGCGCGAAGACCGTGTCCTCGCCCGCAGCTCGGGTCGCCTCGAGCATCGTGTGGACGGATGCGTGGTGACTGTCAGCCATGGACTCCTCCTGAAAGGTCGGTGAGCACGTCAGACGCGCAGGGCGCCGGGAGAACGGTCGTCATCCGTGGATAAGGGCGGGAAGGCACTTGGCGCAGACCCACGTGCTCGCGCCTTTGGTGCGACAGGGGAAGAGCACAGCGTCCATCTCGCCGCGCCCGCACGCGAAGCAGTGCTGCTCGATGGCGGCGGGTCCGCCGGGCCTGTCTTTAGCGGCGAGCTTCTCCGCGGTACGACCGGCGGCCGCCTCGTCGTCGAAGGCCGCAGCCTCGCGCTTCTCGATGCTCAAGGCCCCGGTCGGGCAGAGCGCGAGACAGAAGCCGGCGCCGTCGCAGAGCTCCTCGCTGATGACCTTGGCCTTGCCGTCGACCAGTTCGATCGCCCCCTCGGCGCAGGGCGTCACGCAGAGCCCGCATCCGTTGCAGAGCTCGTCGTCGATCTTCGCGATGCTTCGGACCGTACGGACCGTCATGGCTCAGCGACCTCTTTCTCGTTCTGCGGTCGCGGCCGTCGTCGGCTCTGCGGCGTCCCGACTCGCAGGCCGCGGGACGCCCCGGGCCTCGCCGGCCGCGGCTGGCTTAACACTGGCTCTGTGGTGCTTAAGCTATCCGGTCGCCCTCCGGGGTGCATTGACCTCGGTCAACGTAGGCGCCGGGTCGTCGCGCAAGCGGCGGGTGGGTGCGGTCTCGCCCGCTCGGTGGCGGGTACGGTCTCGCCCGCTCGGTGGCGGGTGCGGTCTCGTCCGCCCCAGGGCGGGCGGGTACACTCTCGCCCATGGCTGCAGACCCGCGCATCGAGTTTCTCAGCGCCATGGCCGCGGCGCTCTCGCGCTACGGCGAGACCGCGGACGGTCTCGAGGACGGGCTGCGCGACTGCGCCCGGCGCCTCGGTGTCGACGCGGAGTTCTTCGCTACGCCGACGGCCGTGTTCGCCTCGTTTGGGCCGAGCGGGCTGCAGCAGACCGTGCTGCTGCGCACGCGCGAGGCCGCCATCGACCTGCGCGGGCTGAGCGCCGTGCACGACGTACTGCGCCACGTGCGCACCGGCGAAGCCACCGCTGAGCAGGGCCTCGCCGAGCTGAGACTGGCGATGACGGCTCCGCCGACGTTTCCGTGGCCCGCCGGCGTCCTCGGATCCGCGGCAGGAGCCGCCTCCTTCGACCTGTTGCTCGGCGGGACCTGGGCCGAGGCCGGGATAGCGGCCAGTGTGGGTCTGGCCGTCGGCGTGCTCGTCGTCCTCGGGCGCCGGTTCGGCCGGCTCGCCCACCTGACCGAGTTGCTCGCCGGCCTGCTCGCTTCTCTGCTCGCGTTGGCGTGGGGACATCTCGTGCCCGACATGAGTCCCCCGTCTGTGGCGCTCGCCAGTCTCATCCTGCTCTTGCCGGGCCTTGGGATCACGCTCGGCGTCGCGGAGCTCGCCTCGCGCCAGTTGGCCGCCGGCACCGCCCGTCTCGCCGGCGCCGCCGTCACGCTGCTCAACCTCAGCATCGGGTCGTTCCTCGGGACGAGCATCCTGCGCCGGCTCGAGCTCATGCCGCACACGCACGTGCCGGACGAGCCCACCACGACCGTGATGCTGGTCGCTGCCGCCGCCCTGTCGACGGTCGCGCTGCTCGTCGCCACCAACTCGAGGCTCGCCGATGTCTGGCTCATCGCGGTGTCGGTCGGGATCGCCCTCGTCGGCGCTCGGTTCGGCGCCTGGCTGGTGGGGGCGACGCTGGGCGTCGCCGTCGCCAGCCTCATCGTCGGCCTGTGGAGCAACGGCTACGGCCGTCTGGCCCGGCGGCCGGCGGCGCTCGCCCTCATCCCCGGACTGGCGGTGCTGGTCCCGGGCTCGCTCGGCTACCGCGGCATCTCGGCCTTCCTGCGCGAGTCCACGGGAGGACTCGAGGTCTTCGGCGCTGTTCTCGTGATCGCCGCGGGGCTCGTGGTCGGTCTGCTGGTCGCCGACGCCACGCTGCCGCCACGCGGCGCCGAGCATCCATGACTTGGTGCGGGCGGGCGCCTACTCTTGCGCCAGGCGGCGCAGGGCGGCGAAGTCGAGGATCTCGATCAGCTCGCCGCCGCCGCTCATCCGGATCACCGTCGCGCGCTTGAAGCGGTCGAAGGTGCGGCTCAGGGTCTCGGGGACCGTGCCGAGGCGGGCGGCCAGCTCGCGCTTGCTCGTCGGAAGTCTCACCACGCGCGGGACCCAGAGCGGCGCGTCGCGCGGCGTCTCGAGCTGCTCGTCGGCCAGCTCGAGCAGATAGCGGGCGAGACGGGCGGGGACGGGCAGGAGGAGCTCCTCTATGCGTCGGTTCAGGAGGACCATGAGCTCCGCCATCGCGCCGAGGAGGCTCAGCGCCAGGGCCGGGCGCTCGAGCAGCAGGGCGCGGAACTCGCCGGTGTCGAACCGATACAGGCGGCAGTCCTCCATCGTCTCGGTGCTCGAGGGGTAGGTGTCGTGGAAGAGGACGGACTCCCCGAACGTCTCCCCCGCCACGACGTGGCGCAGAGTCGCCGTCCGTCCGTCGCGCAGGAGTTTGAAGACCTTGACCCTGCCCTCGGCGAGCAGGAAGAAGGCCGCCGCCGCGTCTCCCTGGGCGAAGACCGTCGTCTCCGCCGGCAGGGCGATCGGCCGGGCGATGGTCACAAGCTGGCCGAGGGCCTCCTCGTCGAGGCCCCTGAACAGGACCGAGTGGCGAAGGTCGTCGAGGGCGCTGGACCCGACCGTCATGGCCCGGAGTATACCTGCGCGCTCATCGGCCCGCTGTGTCGCTCCGCGTCACCGGAACCGAGTCAAGCGAGGCTTGCGAGGCGCGCCCTGCAGCGCTCGATGACGTCCGCGTTCCCGGCACAGAGCGGCGGCTCGCCCGCCGGCGCCCGACAGACGTTCTCGACCTTCCCGTTCGTCGTCCTGGCCGGCGCCCGGTCCTGAGGGTCCTGGCAGTGCGTCCTGCGACGCCTTCAACGGCGCAGGGCCCTGCCCACTGAGTGGGCAGGGCCCTGCGCGACTCGGTCGCTGACCCCTTTCGGCGAGAGGCCGGCGCGTCCGGCGACGTCAGACTACCTGGCGGCCATCGCCTTGAGGTCCGAGATACGTTGGGCCCTCTTGCGGGCGACGGCCCGGAACGCGCGCGGCACATCGTGCATGGTGCCGGAGGACTGCTCAGCCGCGTCGGTGTAGTAACGCAGCATCGCCTCTTCGTTCGCGACGGCCTGTGCCACAGCGGCGGCAAGGTCGACCTCTGCCCCGAGCTCCACGTCGATGACGTAGTCGTCGGGCTCCAGGCCCTTGAACGCGTAGCATCCTTCGATCGCGTCCGTGATGACGCCGTAGTACGCACGCTCGACATCGGAGACGTACTTCTTGTTAGCTGCCGCGTACGCTCCGAACGTCTCGGCATGCTCGGGGAACCGGCGCGCCAGCTCCTCGTAGAACTTCGCTGTGGCCATCTCCATCTCGCGCGCGAAAGAGATGCCCTCTGATGCTGTGTGGAGTGTCATGGACGCGCCATCTCCTCGTTCAGAACCACCTCTGGATGACGACCTTGCTCTCCGTGAAGAACCGGATGGCTTCTTTGCCCTGCGTATGGAGCACGCCGAAGAACGAGTCCTTCATGCCGCTGAACGGGAAGAAGGCAACGGGTGCGGTGATGCCGATATTGATCCCGACGTTCCCGCTCACGACATTGTACTGGAAGTAACGGGCGGCCTTGCCGCTCTGCGTGAAGATGGAATGGCCGTTGCCGAACGGGTTCTCGTTGGTGATCCTGATCGCCTCGTCCAGGTCCTTGGCGCGCATGATGCTCATGACCGGCCCGAAGATCTCTTCGGAACCGAGGCGGGAGCCCGGGCGCACGTTCGTGAAGATGGAAGGACCGACGAAGCAGTCGTCCGGAAGGTCTCCCTGAAGGGTGAAGTCACGGCCATCAAGGACAAGCTCGGCGCCTTCCTGCAGGCCGATGTCGATGTAGTTGAGCACGTTCTGCTTCTTGGCCTTGTCACGCAGGGGACCCATCTGGACCGACTCGTCGAGCCCATAACCGATCTTGATCTGCGACGCCTTCTCGACGACCTTGGCGACGAACTCCTCGTAGAACTTGTCGTCTTCGCCGACGATGACCGCGTTCGCCGCGGCGAGACAGCGCTGGCCGGTGTTGCCGAAGAACGAGGTCATCATGGCTGCGATCGTGTTGTCGATCGCACAGTCCGGCATGATCGTCATGAAGTTCTTGGCGCCACACTGAGCGATGACGCGTTTGCCGGTCTCACCGCAACGCCTGTAGATGACATCGCGGCCCACCGGGGTCGAGCCGACGAAGGTGATGCCCTGGATGTCCGGATGGTCGAGCATGCCGTTCACCACGGTCCGGCCCCCGTGTACCATGTTCCAGACGCCCGGCGGGAAGCCGGCCTCCTCGGCGAGCTCGCAGAGGAACGACTGGCTGTTCGGGACCTCGCTCGAGGGCTTGACCACGACCGTGTTACCGGTGGCGATGGCGTAAGGTACCGACCACAGCGGGATCATCCAGGGGAAGTTGAAGGGACCGATGACGCCGAACACGCCGAGCGGCGTGGGCATGCACCACTCGTCGATCCCGCTGGCGACGTCCTCGGAGATGTAGCCTTGCATGAGGGTCGGGACGCCGCACGCGACCTCGACGTTCTCGATGCCGCGTCGTGACTCGCCGCGCGACTCGTCGATGCACTTGCCGTGCTCCTGGGTCTGGATCCGACTCGCCTTCTCGAAGTTCTCTTCGAGGAGCTCCTTGAGGTTGAAGAGGAGGCGCGACCGGGCGAGCGGCGTGGTGCGGCGCCAGTCAGGGAACGCAGCCTGACCGGCCTGGACGGCGGCGTCGATCTCCTCCTTCGTGGAGATCGGGACCTTGGCGATCGTCTTCATCGTCGCCGGATTGACGACGTCGACGATCTCGCCCTTCGACTCGACCCACTCACCGCCGATGTAGTTCTTGAGCGTTCGGACTTCCTTGATCGGCTCGTCGAGCACTGCCATCTGGTCTCCTCTCACTTGCTTGGTGCAGGGGTTGCCCATGTACGTGAAAAGGAGTCTAATCAATCGAGTGATTGACTTCAATTCCCAGAAGGAAGATCGGTACGCAGACAAGGAGCTGTCGGCGCCTGAGGTAGTGCCTGCCGAGCTGCCGCCGACGGCGCGCAAGATCCTGACCGCAGCCCAACGCGTGCTCGTGGCGAAGGGTTTCCCGGGTCTGACGCTGCGCGCGATCGCCCGCGAATCAGGCGAGAACTCTGCGCTGGTGCAGTACTACTTCGGGAACAAGCAAGGTCTGGTCCGCGCGATGATCGACTCGGTCTTCCGTGAAGAGCAGCAGGACATCGCCGCAGTCATGCGTTCTGTCAAGCAGAAGGACCGTCTGTCGCGCTTCGTGGACGGTCTTCGCACGATCAGTTCCTCGCGTTCCTACCGCATCTTCTTCGACGTCCTTCCGTATGCGCTGCGCAGCGACGTCTTTCGCAGCAGGATGGCGCGTGCCATGGAGTGGTATCGGAAGCTCAAGCTGGAGTGGCTGGGCGCCGACGAGGAGGCGTCGCCGCCCCAGCGCGAAGCGCAACTCGGTCTTGCCGAACTCACCACCGCCATCGTGGACGGCCTCGCCATCCAGGAGGCGCTGGACGAGGAGTACGATGCGCATCGCGCCTACGCCGTGCTCGAGTTCATGCTCGAGCGCTCGTTGCCCGAGTTGCTGAAGAAGGGCATCGGCAAAGGGACCGCTTCCTGACGTCGGAAGGGCTCCCGTCGTGAGCGCTTACGCGGCGCCTTGTTCCGGCGCCTTATGCCTTGCTCAGCTGTACTTCACCCGCGGGTCGAGCCAGGTGTAGGCGATGTCGACCACCAGGTTGCTCAGCGTCACGAGCACGGCGGCGAAGAGCACCGTCCCCATGATCATGGGCAGGTCCTGGGTCTGGATCGCGTTCCATGCCTGCCAGCCGATGCCGGGGATGCCGAACACCACC
>JAKPOQ010000109.1 GCA_029547745.1 Actinomycetes bacterium | reverse complement strand
CGAGCCGAGGGTGAACTCGCCGTCGGCGGTCGTCTTGCCGGCGGCGATGCCGAGCTCCTCCTCGAGGGCCTCGGTGATGCGCTCGGCGCCGGCGACGTGGCAGGCGGTGCCGTGGCAGACGTCGATGAGCCGGCGGCCGACGGGGGAGAGGCGGAACTGCGCGTAGAAGGTGGCCACACCGTAGATGCGCGCCGCGGGCACCCCGCTCAGACGCGCGACCTCGTCGACCACTGGCTCGGGAAGATAACCGTACTCATGCTGCAGCCTCTGCATGGCGGCGATCAGGTTGGTCCGCGGGTCGAGCTCTTCGACGATCGCGGCGACGCGCTCGAGGTCAACGGCGGCGGCCGCCGGAGGGTCCGCGGCGACCGGCGCGCGCCTCACCCGTCTTGGCATCGTGTCAGCTCCAGTCTCTCGCGTCCGTCAGTCGTTCGACGTCCCCGCCTCACGCCACGCCCACCTGCGCCTTGCAGGCGGCGAGGGCGTTCTTGAGCAGGATGACGTTGGTCACCGGACCGACGCCCCCGGGCACCGGGGTGGCGCTCCCGGCGACCGCGCAAACGGCCTCCCACTCAAGGCTGCCCACCTGCTTGCCGTCCTCGCCGCGGATCGTCGTCACGTCGATCACGACGGCGCCCGGCTTGACCATGTCGCCCTTGATCAGGCCCTTCACGGGAGCCGCCGAAATCAGCACGTCGGCTTCGCGGCAGGCCGCCGGGACGTCCTTGCTGTACACGTGGACGACGTGCACCGACGCGTTGCGATTGAGGCAGAGGAGCGCGGCCGGCTTGCCCACGATGTTCGAGTGATTGACGATCGTGACGTCGAGGCCCTGGAGCGCGACACCCTCACGGTCGAGGATCTCGATGCAGGCTGAAGGCGTCGCCGGCGCGAACAACTGGTCGCCGAGCAGCACGTGGCCGATGTCGGCCGGGTTGACGCAGTCGAGGTCCTTGACCGGCGCGATGGCGTTGAACACCTTCGTCTGGTCGATGTGGGCGGGCATCGGCATGAGGGCGAGGATGCCGTGCACGGCCGGGTCGGCGTCGAGGCTCTCGACCAGGGCCAGCACCTCGGCCTCGGTGGCGTCCGCGGGCAGCGTGTGATCGAAGTAGGCGAAGCCCACGGTCCCGGTGTTCTTCTCGATCTGGCCGCGATAGAACCGTGCTCCACCGTCGTCGCCCACGAGGATCGTCGCGACCCCCGGGGTCACGCCGCTCGCGGCCAGCTTCTCGACCTCCGCCCTGATCTCGCCGCGGATGGTCTCGGCGATCGCTTTGCCATCGATGATCTTCGCTGCCATGGGCTGCCTTTCGTCTCAGATCCTGGCCAGGGTCGTGGCGAGGACGTCGGCACGCAGGGCGGCCGCCTCGGCGAGGATGGCGTCGAGTTCCTCCGCTGTGCGACGCACGTACTCCGCGTCCTCGATCGACCCCAGGTTGATACGCACGTTCAGGGCCGCCCCGACGGCGGCGGCCTCGCCGAGCACCGCGCCGATGCCCGCGTCGGTCACGGCGTTGGCGTTGCCGAGCTCGGCCGCGACCTTGGCGAGGCGGCAGACCTCGAGAGCCACGCGGCAGATCTCGAGGGGCACCTCGGCGGCGACGAGCAGGCCGTCCTGGACGGCCTGATGCCTCGCCGCCTTCTGCTCGTCCGTTTCCTTCGGCAGACGGTATGCCTCGAGCACGCCGCTGTACGCCGTGGTGTCCTCCTGGAGCAGCTCCTGGAGGCGGGCTCGAGCGGCCTCGGAGCGCGCGAGCACCTCCTTCATGCGCTCTTCGACCGCGGCGAACTGCTCCCGACCGACGGTCAGGTTGCACACCATGGAGGTGAGCGCCGCGCCGAGGGCGCCGACGCACGCCGATACGCTGCCGCCCCCGGGAGCGGGCTTGCCGGACGCGGCGTCGTCGAGATACACGGGCAGCCGCTCCTCGGCGTACACGACCGGGCCTTGCTCACTCACCACGCACCTCCACGGCGGCGCCGGGGCGCCGCCTCACGGGGTCGCCGCGGCGCCCGCCGGCGCCGCCGGGCAGGCCGGAACGGCGCGCCGCGACCCTTCCCTCTTAGAACAGGCCGATGATCCGGCCGGTCTCGACATCGACGTCGACGTCGACCGCAGCCGGTCGTTTCGGCAAGCCCGGCATCGTCCGCATCTCGCCCAGCAACGGGTAGAGATAGCCGGCGCCGGTAGCCGGGCGGATGTCGCGGATCGGCACGCGGAAGCCGCGCGGCCGGCCTTTGAGCGCCGGGTCGTGACTCAACGACAGATGCGTCTTCGCCATGCAGATCGGGAGCCTGTCGAGACCCTGCTTCGTGAACAGCTCGATCTTGGCCTCGGCCTCCGGCAGGTAGTCGACCCCGTCGGCGCCGTAGATCTTCGTCGCGATGGTCTCGATCTTCTCCTTGATCGACGCCTCCAGCGGATACAGAAAGCGGAACTCCCCGCCCTTGTCGGCGGCCGCGCGCACGACCTCGGCCGCCTCGTGGCCGCCGTCCCCGCCGAGGGCGTGCACAGCGATCGGCACGGCGTCTTCGGCGCCGGCCGCGCGCGCCTCGCGGCGCACGATCTCGACCTCGGTATCACGGTCGAAGGCGAACCGGTTGATCGTGACGACGACCGGCACACCGAAGTACTTCATGTTCTCGATCTGCTTGGCGAGGTTCTCGCAGCCCTTCGCCAGGGCCTCGTCGTTCTCGGCCTTCAGCAACTCGGGTTCGGCCGGCAGGCCGCCGTGCATCTTAAGAGCGCGCATCGTGCAGGTGATCACCACGGCGCTCGGCGCAAAGCCGCCGTAGCGACAGATCAGGTCCATGAACTTCTCGGCGCCCATGTCGGCGCCGAAGCCGGACTCGGTCACCACGTAGTCGGCGAGCTTCATCGCCACCTTGTCGGCGATGATCGAGTTGTTGCCCTGGGCGATGTTCGCGAACGGCCCGGCATGGACGAGGGCCGGGTTCCCTTCGAGGGTCTGCATGAGGTTGGGCTTGAGCGCGTCCTTGAGGAGGACAGCCATCGCTCCGGCGGCGCCGATGTCCTCGGCGGTCAAGGGCTCGCCCGTGGTGCTGTAGCCGAAGGTGATGCGCCCGAGACGCTCGCGCAGGTCCTTGAGCGATGTGGCCAAGCCGAGGATCGCCATGACTTCGCTGGCCACCGTGATGTCGTAACCGGTCTGGCGCGGGATCCCGTTGAGCTTGCCACCCAGGCCGTTCACGATTTCTCGCATGGCACGGTCGTTGAGGTCGACACAGCGCCGCCAGGAGATCGTCAACGGGTCGATCCTGAGCTCGTTGCCGTGCATGAGGTGCGAATCGACCATCGCCGCGAGGAGGTTGTTCGCAGCGCCGACGGCGTGGATGTCGCCCGTGAAGTGGAGGTTCAGGTCCTCCATCGGGACGACCTGGGAGTAGCCTCCGCCGGCGGCCCCGCCCTTGATCCCGAACACCGGACCCAGCGAAGGCTCGCGCAGGGCGAGCATCGTGTCGATGCCCACGGCGTTCATCGACTCCGTCAGACCGATCGAAGTGACCGTCTTGCCCTCGCCCAACGGCGTGGGCGTGATCGCCGTCACGTCGATGATCTTGCCGTCAGGGCGGTCCTTGAGGCGTTCCAGGACGGCCATGTAGTCGATCTTGGCCTTGTACCTCCCGTAGAGCTCGAGCTCGTCGTCGAGGATGCCCGCCTTCTCGGCAATCGCCTGGATGGGTCTCATCGTCGCTGCCTGGGCGATCTCGATGTCGGGGGGAACGGGGGACTTGCGCACGATCTTGCCGCTCCGAGTCAACGCTGCCTCCTTCGGTCCACTGCGCGCGCGTTCGGGTGGCCGGATTCTATCGGCGCGTTCTTGCGGCGGTCAAACCGACATGATGGGCAGCGCAGGGGAATTCCCTGCTGAGCAGGTGTTTTTCTGCTATCCGGTCGGATGAATCGGGGGGCGGCGTCCCGGATCTCGCCGGGACAGACCAGGGACTCACCCGGCGCCGGCGCTGAACCGGTCGCGGGCCGCCGCCTGCGCCGCCTCGTAGACGATCCTCGCGGGGCGGCCGACGGCGGCGGCGACGGCGCGGACGTCCTCGAACTCGGGCGACACGGTGACGACGCGGCCGTCGGCGAACGCCAGCCGGACGTGGATCTCCCTGCCGGCGATGGTGACCGTCGCCCAGCGCTCCTCCGCGTAGATACGGCCGACGGGGAGCACGCGCAGCCCGAAGGTCGAGGTCTCGGCGAAGATCGTCGCCGCGAGTCGGTCGCGCGCCTGGGCCGTCGTCAGGACGTGCAGGATCATCCCCGGCCTGCCCTTCTTCATGTAGGCCGGGGTCGCCCACACGTCGACGGCGCCGGCGGCGCGCAGGACGTCGGCGGCGTGCGCGAAGAGTTCCGGGCTCATGTCGTCGACGTTCGTCTCAAGCACGACGTGCTCGTCCGGACTGCCGCCGCGCGCGTCGGACTGGCTGCTGTCGCTGATGCCCTGAGTGACGTCGTGCACCATCCCGGACTCCCTTCGCGTTCGTGTAGCCGGCTCCACCGACCCGATCTCGTCTCCCTCTGGACCAGCCGTCGGCATGGGCCGCGGGCCGCCCCCAGGCTCCCTCGCCGGCTCACCGGCGTCCTGCGAACGGTCGCCCGCTGTCTGGTCGTGCGACATCTCGGCGGCCTCGATGAGCATCGCCTTCAGGACGTTCGGCCGTCCCGGCAGCACTCGCGCCCCCGCTCCGCGACCCGTGGCGATGACGACCCCGCCGGGCGGCGGCCCGAAGACGCGCACGAAGTGCGCGAGCAGGGCCGCCCCCGTCGGGGTCGTCAGCTCCCCGACAGGGCGTCGACTCTCCCGAGCGTCTGCGACGGGGAGTCCGCGCAGCAACGCCGCCACCGCCGGCGCCGGTACAGGGAGGTCGCCATGAGCCGTGTGCACGGTGCCGTCGCCGAGAGCCGGCGGTGACGCCATGACCTGCTCCGGAGCGAGGTGTCGCATGAGCACCGCCCCGGTGATGAGGTCGACGGCGGTGTCGACCCCGCTGAGCTCATGCAGATGGACGGTCTCCTCTCCGTGTACCTCCGACTCGGCTGCCGCCATGCGCTGCGCCACGGCGGCGACCACGTCGGCGACGTCGATGCCGGAGGCGTACGTGGCTAACATGAGCTCGTCGAAGGTCGCGAAACCGGGGGCGTCGGCGACGCGGAAGGCAAGCGCGCCGACGCCCCCCCGTGTCGCCTGCTCGAGGCGGACCAATCGCGGGTCGATGCCAGCGGCCTTCAGCGCCGGCACGACCAGCCGTTCGAACGGCCCTTCTTCGCCGGGCTGTGCGCCCGCGAGGTCGAGTAACGCCGCGGCAAGCATGTCGCCGCTGACGCCGTTGGAACAGTCCAGGTACAGGATCATCGCCTCCACTCTATCGGCAAATCGACCGGCGCTCACAGTGGCATCCGGTCTTCGCCGCCAGAGAGCGACCAGGAAGACGAGGCGCACAGGCCCAGCCACCGGCCGCGTGACGCGGTCAGGTAGAATCCGCCGTGCAGCCGGCGAGAGGACGCGGAAGGACACGCCATGAGGATCGCGCAGATCGCACCGCCATGGATCGCCGTGCCCCCGGAGGGCTACGGCGGTACGGAGTGGGTCGTCAAACATCTCTGCGACGGCCTCGTCGCGCGCGGCCATGACGTGCATCTCTTCGCCACCGGTGATTCGCGGACCGCGGCGCAGCTCCACAGCCTTTTCCCCACCCAGATGCCGGACGAGATCGGACGCACGCCGTACGACGCCCGGCACGTGGCCTGGGCCCTCGAGGAGATCGCCGCCGACGGCGCCTTCGACGTCGTCCACGACCACTCGGGCTTCCTCGCCATCGCCTTCGGCGGCGGCTTGAGAGAACGCATGGTGCACACCGTGCACTGTGCGTTCGACCCCGCCGCCTTCGGCTTCTACGAGCAGTTCCGCGACGCCGTCGACTACGTCAGCATCAGCGACTTCCAGCGCACGCTCGGCCCGACCGGGATGCGGTGGGCAGCGACCGTGTACAACGCCCTCCCGGTTGAAGGATGGCCGTTCCGCGAGCGCAAGGACGACTACCTGCTCGCCTTCGGCCGCATCTGCGAGGACAAGGGGTTTCACCTCGCCATCGAGATCGCACGGCGCACGGACAGTCGCCTTGTCATGGCCGGGGTCGTGCAGGACTGGTATCGCGGCTACTTCGAACAGCGCATCGCCCCCGAGATCGATGGGAAGCAGATCGTCTATCTTGGGGAGGTCGATGAAGCGAAGAAGCGCGAGCTGTTCGCAGGCGCGCGCGCCTTCGTGTTCCCGATCCTCTGGCCGGAGCCGTTCGGCATCGTCATGATCGAGGCGATGGCGAGCGGCACGCCGGTCATCGCGCTGCGCAACGGCTCGGTACCCGAGGTCGTCCCCGACGGCGTCGGCGGCTTCGTGTGCGACGATGTCGAGGCGATGGTCGCCGCCGTCGGCCGCCTCGACGAGATCGACCCGGCGGCCTGTCGGACGCACGTCGCCAGACGGTTCAGCGTCGACGCGATGGCTGCCGGCTATGAGAGCGTCTACCGGGCGCTCACGGCCTGAGGGTCGCCGCCGACGCGCCCCGTCCGCGTCGGCTCAGACCTCACCGGCGAGCTTGCGCCGGATGTCCGCGACCTGGGCGGCGATCCACTTCTCGATACTGTTCCCCTCGACCACACGGCGAAGCTGCTCGCTCCGCGCCGCGCGTTCGTCCGCATCCATGGTCAGCGCCTTATAGATGGCCTCGGCCTGCTGCTCGATGTTGAACGGGTTGACGCCGAGGGCGAACGCGCCGAGTTCCTCATACGCGCCGGCGTGCTCCGAGAGCACGAGCACGCCGTCGCGCCGGTTGAGGACCGGGCCTTCCTTGGCGACGAGGTTCATCCCGTCACTGATGGCGTTGACGAGCAGGACGTCATAATGCTTGTAGGCGGCCACGGTGACGGGGAAGTCGTCCTGGATACGAAGGTCGATCGGCATCCAGTCCGTGGCGCCGTGCTGAGCGTTGATGTCGGCCGCCACCCGCTCGACGTGCTCGCGGTAGGTGACGTATTCCTCGACGTCGGTGCGTGACGGCTGGAGCAGGGCGAGGAAGGTCACGCGCTCGCGGAACTCGGGATGCAGCTCAAGAAAGCGGCCGAAGGCGACAAAGCCGCGGATCACGTTCTTCGACGGGTCCAGCCGGTCGACGCGAAGGATCAGGTGTTCGCGCCGCTTGCGCAGGATCTCGCGTTCGGCGGCGAGGGCGCGTCGCGCCCTCGCCGCCGAACGCAGTCCCGACGGGTCGATCGACACCGGGTAGGCGCGCACCCAGACCTCCCGGTCCTGGACGGCGACCGTCCGGGCGCGGTAATCGACGGGGAGGTCGAGCAGGTCCGAACAGCAGCGCAGGAAGTTCTGCACGTAGTGCTCGGTGTGGAAGGCGATGATGTCGTTGGCGAGGAGACCTTCGTAGATCGCCCCGCGGATGTGATCGGGAAGCACACGCCAGTAGTCGGACTGCGACCAGGGGATGTGGACGAACTGGTGCAGAAAGACGTCCCCGGCGTGCTGGCGTACCGACGGTGCGACGCAGTACAGGTGGTAATCGTGCAGCATGACGACGGGCGGACGCCCGTCGGCATCGCCCGTGCCGGCGGCGAGTTCCTTGAGGATGGTGTCGGCGAACAGGCGGTTCACGGGCAGGTACCCGTGCTGCCATGCATCGAGTTCGGCGGCGGAGACGTCCGGATGGCGACCGAGGTCCCACAGATAGTGCTGGATGAACCAGAGCATGGGGTTGGCGACGACGCTGTAGTACTTGTGGTAGACGTCCGGGTCGATGGCGACGTAGCGCAGGCGGTAGACGTCGCCGTCGAGCTCCACCTCGGCGGCGCTTTCCCCGGCGGCGAGCCGCAGTTCCTCGCCGCCGACCGCCGCCGCCACCCACGTTCCCGGATACCTGCGCAGGACTTCGGTGAGCACCGTCACCAGTCCGCCCGGCCCTCTGGTGACGACCGGCTCGCCGTACGGATCGTCGTGGAACGACACCGGGCCGCGGTTGGCGGCCACCACGAGGTGGTACCGGTCGTCAGGCGATGTGTCGGTCATGCCGCCGTCCTTCCTCCCCCGGCCCGACGCGACCCCGTCGAGGAGACGGCCGCGACAGGCGCCGGCGCACTCACGCCCCGCCGAGGGTCTTCCCCTCGATCAGATCGACGTACACACGCAGGTGGTCCCGCAGCAGGCGCGGCATAAGGAAGTGCGAGCGCACATGCTCCTTGCCGCGCAGGGCCATCTCGCGGTGCCGCTCCGGTTCGGCCAGCACTCGGAGGCAGCGCTCCGCGCATGTGGCGACGCCGTCCACGAGGTAACCGGTCTTGCCGTCCTCGATCTGCAACGGGATCCCTCCGACCGCCCCAGCGATCGTCGGCCGCGCCTTCCATAAGGCTTCGGTCACCGTGAGCCCGAACCCCTCACGGACCGATTTCTGGAGGACGACGTCGGCATGCGACTGGAAGGCGTCGATCTCGATCGAGCCGACGTTGTCGAGGTTCGAGAGTACGAACACGTCCGGGTCGCCCTCGACATAGGCGGATATCTGCTCGAGGTAGTCCCAACCCTCGGGGTCGTCGCTCGCCATCGACCCGACGAGGGCGAGCTGGACGTCATCGCGCTCCTTCTTGACCGACCTGTAGACGTCGACCACGCCGAGCGGGTCCTTCCACGGGTCGAAGCGCGAGACCTGGAGCAGAAGGGGACGGTCGACGTCGATCCCGAACTGGTCGACGATGTACCTCGCATCCTCCCGTGAAAGGGCCATGTTCTTCGGCGCCAGGGGATCGATCGCCGGGGCGATGCTGCACACGGGAACGGTGAGGCCGTCGAGCGCGAACTCCGGCAAGGTGAACACGGCTGTCTCGTACTCGTTGACGAAGGGCGTCAGATACTCGGAGAGACCACGGTCGGGCGTCGATGTGTCGAGGTGGCAGCGCCACACCCAGTGCGCGCCGCTCCCTTCCGCAAGGTCGACGAAGTGGCGGATGGCAAGTGGCTGGGGATCGTGGACGACGAGCACGTCGTAGTCGCGCCGAAGGTCGGCGGCATCGGCGCAGCAGACGGTCTCGTAGGCCATCTTCACCTCGTCCGTCAGTTCGAACTCGCGTCCCTGCAGGGCGTTGTGGAACGCCTTGGTGATGGTGAAGAACCGGGGAGGCGGGGCCATCACCAACCATTCAGCCTCGAGACCCACGTCGGTGAGCAGGGGCACGAGCGTGTACAGGATCTCGGCGACGCCGCCGCCGAACGCCGTCGCGTTGACATGCAGGATGCGCCGCCCGCGGAGCCTCGCGGCGAGCTCCTCGATCTCGGCCATGAGCTCGCGTGAGACGATGGACCGGTAGTCCGCGATCCGCTTGTGTCCGACGTTGACTTCGCGCATGCGATCCCCGCCCGCCGCCGGCGTCGCCGGAGCGAGCGGGACTATTCCATCACACCACGGGCCGACGGGCCATTCGACGAGGACGCCGGGCGCGATAGACTCCGCTCGTGAGTCCCGACCCCGCCTGTCCCCGCCCGTTCCAGGCGCGCCACATCGTCTTCGCGAGCGACGGCCGCCGTCTCGCCGGTCTTCTGTACTTGCCCGCCGACGAAGCACGGGGGGCACTGCTCGTCTGCCACGGCGCCGGCAGCCGCAAGGAGAACCACGCCGTCATGGGCGAGCAGGCAGCCGCCGCGGGACTCGCCTCCCTGGTCTTCGACTTCCGCGGTCACGGCGAGAGCGAAGGCGTCATGGACGTCGGCGGCTGGCACGACGTCGTGGCCGCCGGCGAGACGTTGCTGCGTCTCTCGGGAGCGCCGTGGCTGGGCGGCCGCGGCTCGAGCATGGGCGGCTTTCTGCTCCTGTTGGCGGCCGCCGCCCGCTCGGCGCTCTTCCGCTCGCTGGTCCTGCTGTGTCCCGCCGACCCAAGCTCGCTGCTCGCCGGTCTCGACCGTCTCGACCAGGGCCTCGAGCCCGATCCCGAGGTCCCGTCGTCCGGCGGGCGCTTCGACTCCGCCTCCCTGCGTCCGTTCCTCGAGACGGTCGACCTCATGGCTGCCGCCCGCGGCATGCCGCGCGTCCTCGTCGCGCACGCGCGCGACGACGCTTCCGTCCCCTTCGCGCACAGCGAGCGCCTCGCCGGCGTGCTCGCGCCGCCGGCCCGGTTCATCGCCGTCGCTTCCGGCGGACACCGCGCCCCGGCGCGCTCGCCGGAAGTCGCGCGAGCGACCATCGACTGGGTGCTCGAGAACGCCTGAGGACGGTCGCCACGTATCCCGACGAGCAGCGTCCTCAGGCTCGGACGAGCCGCGTCGGCGTCATGACGACGTCCGTCAGGCTCCCAAGAGCGGCAGAAGGCGAGCAAGGACTCCACCCGCGACGAGGGCGAGCATCACCGTCCCGAGCGAGACAGCGGCGGTACGTCGCCAGCCCAGCTCGCGGCCCATCACGGCGATGGTCGCCACACAGGGGACGTAGATCGAGTTCACGACCGCGTACGTCACGATCTGGCTCGTCGACATGAACGTCGTGAGGTCGTCGGCATGCGTGCCCACGGTCACGGCCGCGAAGGCGATGAGCAACTGCAACGCGAGCTCCTTGCGCAGGACGGCGAACAGCAGTGTCAGGCCGGCCACGGCAGGAAGCATGAGCCAGTCTTCGACGACCGGCGCCAGCACGGCGGTGAACCGCCAGATCGCGCCGGTCTCGTACAGAGCGCCGAGGATGAAGCTGCCGGCCAGGATGATCGGGGCGGCGTCCCAAACGAACTCGCGAAACCGGCGCCACGTCTTGCGCGCGACCTGGCCAAGGACCGGGCGCCGAAAGGGGAACATCTCCATGACGAGCGGCCCTCCCTGGCCAGGGAGGATGCGGTTCAACGCCAGACCGGCGCCGACGCCGACGACGATCAGCACGCCGTAGACGAAGAGCGCCCACTGCCAGCCCGCGAACAGAGCTACCGCGCCGAGGATCACCGCGGTACGGGCGCTGCACGGCGTGAGCGTGATGAGGGCGGCCGCGATCGTCCTTTCGCGCATGCTCGTCAGCGAGCGCGTGGCGATGACCGCCGGCACGTTACAGCCGCCGGCGGCGATGAGCGGGATGACGGCGCGACCATGCAGGCCGAAGTGGTGCATCAACCGGTCCGTGAGAAAAGCCGCAGCGTTCAGGTATCCCGAATCCTCGAGCAGAGCGAGGATGAAATAGAACGTGAGGATGTACGGGATGCCGACGGCGAGGATCGCCAGCACGCCGCCATCGAGACCCCAGAGGATGGTCGCCCCCAAGGCGCCCTCTCCGAACAGCGCCCCGACCGCCTCGGTCAGCAGCGGCGAGACGGCGGCCTCCCACGCGGACGTGAGGGCCTGCGCGAGCAGATCGCCGACGAAGAACAAGGTGACGAAGATCGCTGCCATGACGCCGACGAGGATGGGTATCCCCGTGAGCGAGGAGGTGGTGATCCGCCACCAGGTGTCCGCGCCGCGACGCTGACGGGCCGTGCTGGAGGCCGCGGCGATGGTCCGCGCGAGCAAGTGCCGACGGCGGGCGATCTCCAAAGCGAAGCTGTCGTCCTCGCGCCGTAGGAGCTCGGTCACGTCCAGGCCACTGGCGGCGGCGACGGCGGTATCGGCCTCGAGCAGCGCCATGGCGATGGCTCGCGCCCCGAGACCGAAGGCTGGACGCCGCCCCGAAAGGCGTTGCATGACGGCGACCGTGAGCTCATCGAGCCGTTCCCCCACGGCCTCGCCGTAGTCGCGGTCGGGCCCGCGGCCGGCGCCGTTCGCCGATGCCGCCACGCGGAGAACGGTCTCGGTGAGCTCGTCGACTCCCTGGCCGCGCGGCGCGACCGTGGGGACCACCGGCACACCGAGTCGCCTGGCCAGTTCGGCAGCGTCGATGTCGAGACCGCGGCGCTTCGCCTCGTCGATGAGGTTCAACGCCACGACCACCCGGTATCCGAGATCGAGAAGCTGGAGCACGAGGTACAGGTTCCGGGCCAGATTGGTGGCGTCGACCACGGCTACGACCACATCCGGACACGCCTCGAACAGCGCTCTGCGGGCGGCCTCCTGGTCGCCGCCGCTCACGTCGACCCCGTACACGCCGGGCAGGTCCACGACCTCTACTTCAGTGCCCGCCCATTCCGTGCACACGGCCGTCGCCGCGGTCGTCACGCCGGCGCAGTGCGCCGTCTCGACCGCGGAGCCGGTCAGGCAGTTGAACAGCGACGACTTCCCGACGTTCGGGTTACCGACCAGACAGACCACGGGTGGCGCGACCGCCGCCCCGCGCCTCACGTCCGAAGTAGGGATGTCCGTCGCCTCGTTCGGCTGCTGCCCGCCCATCGCTCAGCGACGCACAAGGATCTTGCCGGCGACTTCGCGGCCGAGAGCGTACTGCGCCTCGCCGACTCGCACGAGGACAGGCCCTCCGAACGGCGCCACGCTCTCGACCGCCACCTCGGTACCCGGCAGCAGGCCCAGGGAGGCCAGGTACCGGAGCAGCTCCGCCTGCTCCTCGCTCACGCAGGTGATGGTGCCGACGTCGCCCGCCTCCAGGTCGGACAGAGGACGGACGGGCTCCTCCGCGAGCCGGCCGCGCTCGTCGGGGATCGCCCGCCCGTGGGGACACGTGCGCGGATTCCCGAGTTGGGCAGCGAGACGCGCTTCGACCTCGGGGCTCAGCGCATGCTCGAGCTTGCAGGCCTCGTCGTGGACGGCGTCCCACGGCATCTCCAGAAGGTCGACGAGGAAGCGTTCGCTCAGACGATGGCGGCGGACAAGACGACCGCCTTCGGTACGGCCACGGGCAGTCAGGCGGATGCCGCGGCCGCGGTCCTCCTCGACCAGCCCCGCGGCGCGCAGGCGACGCACCATCTCGGAGACTGACGGCGGCGAGACGCCGAGGGCCTCGGCGAGCTGGCCGACGGTCAGAGGCGCGCCGCCGGCCGTAAGCTTGAAGACCGCTTCGAGGTACTCCTCGACGCTTTGTGTCAGCTTCTCCACACCGCTCCTCCCGCGGACATCCGCCGACTCTGAGCCGCCGTCGTGATATGCGAGCGGCACACGCTGTTACATAGGATACCCTAAGCCTGTCCCATTGGTCTACCTTACATTCACGAAGAGGAGAGCTTGTACCGATGGACACGGCCCGCCGACGAGGAGACGGTCCGGATCCCGCGCGGCCCGGTGACGGGCAAGACGCGCACGGGCGGCGAGCGTACCGAAGGCCTTTGAGCGACAGCGATGCAGAGGACGACAGCGGTGCAGAGCACGAACGGGACTCAAGGCCCGCCTGCCGGGACGACGCTGGAGCGGATGACGGGACTCGAACCCGCGATCTTCAGCTTGGGAAGCTGACGTGTTACCAGCTACACTACATCCGCTCGCGTGGTCATTAGACCACGACCCGGCGCAGTGGTTCAAGGCGGGGCGGCGACGCCCACAGACGGGGCGGCGGCGCCCACCATCAAGGGTGGGCGCCGCCGCCCCGCCCTTTCTCAGCGGACCTCAAGACGCCCTCACGCGTCGACCTGTTGCGCCAGGTCGACGCACGCAAGGAAGGTGTGGTAGAGGGCGGCGAAGTCGTCCCCGCCGATCTCCAGCGTGCGTCCGTCGCGGCGCCGCGTGCCCGGACACGACGCCGCGGCGTCGCAGAACGGCACGCGCGTGAACGTGAGGAGCAACGGGTCCCCCGACCATTGT
>JAKPOQ010000094.1 GCA_029547745.1 Actinomycetes bacterium | reverse complement strand
GGGCTCCTGCGGCCAGGCGGCTGGTTCCTGAACGCTGACGTGATCATCGCCGACTCGGCCGAGATCGAGAGGCGCATCCAGGAGATCCGCGTCGCAGGGATCGTCGAACGCGCGGCTGGCGCGGACGAACGATTCCGCGACACGGCCTCTACTCGGCGGTTCCTCGACGAGTTGGAGGCCCGTGAAGGTGACCAGCCGCTGACGCTCCGCGACGATCTCGCGATCCTTCGCCGTGCGGGGTTGTGTAGCCCGTCCGTCTTCTGGCTTGAGTACCGCGAGATGGTCTACGGAGGCATCGCGAGATGGTTTACGGAGGCCGGAAGTGACAGAGCCGGCTGAGCGCCGAAGCGTTGTGGCCGGCGTGGGGCGACGCGCTTGGTGATCCGCCCGGACTGCGGCGCCGGGTAGAGGCTCCGTTTCACAGCTTGCTTCGCCAGCGGTGTCGATCTCGTCGAAGCGGCCGCGAGACCAGAGGCGATGGCCGCCGAAGCGTCGCCGGTCACGTCGCTCACGAGCCCGGTGCGTGTCTGTCGTGCCGACGCAATGCATGTGGCTTGCAGACGTTCCGGCGTAGAATCGAAGCGCGCAAGGCGGTCATGCGCCGCGGTCATTCTCGGCGTGGGCTCACACACTGAGACAGGAGGGAAGTCATGCCGGAGTTCGGATCGTCCTTCTCGGGGCTGGCGAACGACAGGAAGCTCACGGAGCAGGAACTCGTCCGCGCGATCCGCTTCATGGTCGCGGCGGAGTACGAGGCGATCCAGTTGTACATGCAGCTCGCCGAGTCGACGGACAACGAGCTTGCGGTCGCCGTCCTCAAGGACATCGCCGACGAGGAGCGCGTGCACGCCGGGGAGTTCCTGCGGCTTCTGCGCGAGCTGGCTCCAGATGAGGAGAAGTTCTACGCCGAGGGGGCGGAGGAAGTCGAAGAAGAGGTCGAGAAGGCGAAGTAGGGGACGGCCCCACTGGCGGGTCGTGGGTCACATCGCGTTCTCTCACCTTCGCGCGCATGGCGCCCCGGGCTGCGTGCTCGTCGGCGACCCGGCCTTCTCGGTCACGGCGTGATGGCCGGCATCCGTCCGGCGGAGCGGCGCGACTTCCCTGCCATCCTCGCGCTCAACGTAGACTTCGTGCGCTTCACCAGCCCGCTCGACGGGGCGGCGCTCGCCGACCTGCATGCGCAGGCCGTCTACCACCGCGTCATCGAAGCCGAGGGGCACGTCGTCGCCTTCTTGCTCGCGCTCGCGCCGGGCCAGCCGTACCAAAGCCCGAACTACACGTGGTTCTCGGCCCGGTACGACGACTTCCTGTACATCGACCGAGTCGTCGTGGCCGGCGATCGGCAGCGCGCCGGCTTGGGCGCTGCGCTGTACGACGACGTCGCGGCTTGGGCCGCGGAGCGTGAATTCGGGCGGCTCGTGTGCGAAGTCAACATCGAGCCGCCCAACCCGGTGTCCGACGCGTTCCACGCGCGGCAGGGGTTTGTCGAGGTCGGCACGCAGTGGGTCGCCGGCGGGACCAAGAAGGTGTCGCTCAGAGAGAAGGTCCTCGCGCCTGGACGGCGCGTTGAACGAGGGTATGCTGTCATGGTCATGAGCGAGCAGGGCAAGCACGCGCAGGGTGGTCCGTCGTTCAGCCCATTCTCGGAGGGGCATGAGGTGTCGTGCCGCATCTTCGACGCCCTGCGTGACGCGATCATCGCCATCGGTCCGGTGGACATCCGCTCGACGACGAGCGAGGTCGCGTTCCGTCGCCGGTCGGGTGAGGCCTTCGCCTGGGTCCCGCACATGTACCGCCGCAAGGGAGGTCTGCCGCTGACGCTGACCGTCGGCCTTCGGCGACGCGATCGATCGCCGCGCTGGGCGCAGGTCGTCGAGGGCTCCGCGGGTCGGTTCGAACACGACCTGCCGCTGTATTGCGAAGCGGACCTCGACGACGAGGTGCGCGAGTGGTTGCGGGAGGCCTGGGAGCAGGCCGGGTAGGTCGAGCGGCGGCGGGGGCGGCCGCGTCACGCGCGTGAAGGCGGCGCGAACTGATCGCGCGGCGTCACGCGCGTGAGGGCGGCCGCCCCCCCCGGGTTTGCCGCCGCGGGACGTGCGGCATACCATGGCGGGCGGCCCGCACGGGCCCTTCGCAGCGACGACCCTCTCTCCCTGGAACGACGCATGGGAACGCATTTCGGAACGGACGGCATCCGCGGCGTGGCCGGTGAGCTGCTCACGCCGGAGTTCGCCGTGCGGGTGGGGCGAGCGGCCGCAGCCGTGCTCGCCCAGACGCACGGCCCACACCCACTGTTCATCATCGGACGTGACACGCGCCTCTCGGGCCCCATGCTCGAGGCGGGTCTCGTCTCCGGCCTCACCAGCGGCGGGGCGCGCGTCGAGATCGCCGGCGTGATCCCGACGCCGGGGCTCGCCGCGCTGGTCCTCCGGCGCGGCGCGGACGCCGGCGTCGTCATCAGCGCCTCGCACAACCCCTACCAGGACAACGGCATCAAGTTCTTCTCGTCGTCCGGCATGAAGCTCTCCGACGAGGAGGAGGCCGAGATCGAGGCTCACATCGCCCGCGACGACCTGCCCACCGTGACCGGCGACCGCTTCGGCTGCGCCGACCACCTCGAGGGGGCCGTCGAGGGGTACGTGTGGGACCTCGTGCGCCGCATCCCGCTGGACCTCTCGGGCATGAAGATCGCCCTCGACTGCGCCCACGGCGCCATGTACCGGGCAGCCCCGCTGGGGCTGGCGGAGTCGGGCGCCGACGTCACCGTCCTGTGCGCCGACCCCGACGGCACGAACATCAACGACGGCTGCGGGTCGACGCACGTCTCGCTGTTGCAGGAGGCGGTGCGCGCCGACGGCTTCGACCTCGGCCTCGCCTTCGACGGCGACGGCGACCGCGTCCTCGCCGTGGATCACACGGGCGAGCTCGTCGACGGCGACTTCATCATCGCCATCCTGGCGAAGCACCTGAAGGCCAAGGGCCGGCTCCGTCATGAGACGGTCGTCACGACGGTGATGACCAACCTCGGCTTCCGTCTCGCCATGGAGCGCGAGGGCATCGAGGTGTTGACGACGGCCGTGGGCGACCGCTACGTGCTCGCCGAGATGCTCCACGGCGACCATGTGCTCGGCGGCGAGCAGTCGGGCCACATCATCAACCGCGACGTCTCGACGACCGGCGACGGGCTGGCGACGGCGATGATGCTGCTGCAGGCGCTGCGCGAGCAGGGTGCGACCCTGGCCGAGGCGGCCAGGGTCATGACCCGCTTGCCGCAGCGCCTCGTCAACGTCCCGGTGCGTGATCGCGAAGCGCTCGCCGACGCCGAGGCCGTCTGGGAGGCGATCGCGCGCGAAGAGGAGCGGCTCGACGGCGAGGGCCGCATCCTCGTGCGGCCCTCGGGCACCGAGCCGCTCGTCCGCGTGATGGCCGAGGCGCCGACCCAGGACGAGTGCGACGCCGTGTGTGCGCGTATCGTCGCCGTCGTGCGCGACGAGCTCGGCGCTCTTCCCGACTGAACTGCGTCGCCGCGGCGCTGTCTGCCTACGTCGCGGGCGCGCCCGCCTACGTTGGGGTGACCGGCCCGTCTACGTCACGGGCGCCAGCGTGAGGTCCACGAGTTCCGCGTCTGTCTTCGTGAAGTCGTCGCCGATCGCGAGGAGGCGGCGGTCGGTCACCTGCGCGAGAGCGTACGAGCAGCAGTCCAGGATGTTGAGGGCGGCCGGGTGACGTCCCTTGCCGAACCGTTGCCACGCATCGCTGGCCAGAACAGCCTGCTCCGGTGTGAAGGAGACCGTCTCAACGGCGAACGCGTCGAGCAACATCCGCAGCTCAGCCATGCCCTCCTCGCCCAGTCGCGCACTGGCGACGATCGATGCCTCGAGCAGGCAGCACGATGAGATGAGCACGGTCCGCGCCTCGGCGAGCGCGACGAGGATGGCGTCGCGCTGCGGCTCGGCGAAGAGCGTCGCGAGGACGGCGGAGGTGTCGACCACGATGTCGCCCCCGGGGCTTGCGGCGACAGTGTCGGCCGGGACCCCTGGACCGCGACCCTCAGGGGAGGCCATGCTCGTCGTAGCCCAGGATCTCGTCGGCCGGCCTGCGGTCGAGCACCGGCAGAGCGTCGACGCGTCTCAGGACAGACCGCGCAAGGGCGAGCTTCTCGGCCGGCGTGCGTCGATCCTCGACACGCGCCAGTCGTTCTTCGAGCGCCCGCCGGATGGCCGTCGTCAGCGACTCGCCGGTCTCGCGCGCCAGCTCACGGGCGAGGCGCTCCGCCTCATCGTTCTTGATGGAGATGCCCACGCCCGTATTCTACCATTTCGCCACCATTCTAGAACGCGGCTAGAACGCAGCGTCTCCTTCCTCCGGTAGCATGGTGGCCACTACGTATCTGACCGGCCACGCCGGCAGCGTGGACATCAGGGGTGCAGCCCTTCCCTCCATCCGACCCCGATGGTAGCCTCCGGACGTGAGCCCAGGGCCTGACGACACGCGCAACGTCCTCTACTACGGCGACAACCTCGACATCCTGAGGCGCTACATCGCCGACGAGTCGGTCGACCTCGTCTAGCTCGATCCGCCGTTCAACAGCAACGCCACCTACAACGTCCTCTTCGCCGAGCACCACGGCGAGCGCGCCGCAAGCCAGATCAAGGCGTTCGAGGACACGTGGACGTGGGACCTCGCCGCGGAGTGGAGCTACCGCACGACGGTCGAGGCCGGCGGACAGGTGAGCAAGGCGCTGCAGGCGTTCCACACGCTCCTCGGACCCAGCAACATGCTCGCCTACCTCGCGATGATGGCGCCCCG
>JAKPOQ010000086.1 GCA_029547745.1 Actinomycetes bacterium | reverse complement strand
CGTGCTCGACGTCCTCCTGAGCCTCGACGACGGCACGCTGAAGGAGGGGCAGCACTTCGTGCGGCAGGACGGCGACCGCGTTGCGCTGCACCTCGCGTCGCTCGGGCCCGCGCTCTACCGGGTCAAGCGGCTCGAGCTGTCTTCCGCCGAGCTGCGCAGCCTGCTCACGTTCGGCTGGCGGCACTTCCGCGACGTCCTCGTCTCTCGCTCCGGCCGCGCCCGATTCGGCGCCGACGACGATCGCCGCCGCGTCATCGTCCTGCACGAGCCCAGCGCGCGCGAATTCGTCGGCGCTCGAAAAAAGGCCGTCCCGTTTCGCTGAGCCGCACCGCGTTTCCCACCTGTCGGCCCCTCCTTGGCGCCGACGAGGAAGCGCATGGCCATCAAGGACCTCGTCAGACCGGAGCTGCCGCCGCCGACACCGGCCGCAGAGCGCCCGCCCAACATCACCTGCGAGAAATACACGCGAGGCGAGGACGGCAAGCGCTGCATCCACTTCCAGCAAGGCGGCACGTGCGCCTTGCCCGACGAGTTCGTCTGCACCGAGTGGCAGAAGCACAACGGGCCGAACAAGCGCACGGTGCCCGTCGTCGCGGGTGCGCCCGTCGTCGAGCATGCGCCGGCGCCGAAGCCCCTCGCGCGCGACCTGTTCGGCAACCCGCTGCCCGAGGTCGCGCAGCCAGTGGCGAAGGTCTCGGCGGCGCCTGCGCCGACCGCGCTCGCCCCGAAGCCCGACGCCGACGCGCAGCCCGCAGTCGACGTCGATCAGCTTCGCGGCTTCACCACCGAGGACATCGAGAGCTTCAAGGCGCTCGGCGTCGAGGTGCTGCTGCACTCGGAGACCTACGGCGACGTGTGGCTGGTGCCCGCGTACACGGGCCGCGACCGCAAGGAGATCACCCCCGAGCACGCCGCGACGCTCGCCCGCGTCATGAGCGTGTTCCCGGGCTCGCACATCGTCTCGTTCGAGAAGACCGCCAAGACCAACAACCCTGAGCGCCGAGAGCGCCCCCTCGAGGAGCGCTCATGACCACCGTCGCCCCGTTCAAGAACCAGCATCTCAGCTACAGCAGGCTCTCGAGGTTCGAGACCTGCCCGCTCTCGTACCGCCTGCACTACATCGAGAAGAAGCAGGCCGAGCCCGGACTGCCGCTCCGCTTCGGCAAGACCATCCACGCCGTCCTCGAGCGCCTCATCAAGGAGGTCGTCGACGACGAGCGCACGGGGCCGCTGTCCGAGGAGCGCGCCATCGAGCTCTATCGCGAGGCGTGGGGCGCCGAGCAGCTCACCGGCATGGACGTCTTCGCCGAGGGGCTCGCCATCCTCCGGCGCTTCATCGCCGAGCAGGGCGTCGTCGACCATCGCGACGTACTCGCCGTCGAGAAGGAGTTCCGGCTGCCGGTCGGGCCCTTCGAGGTCCTGGGCTTCATCGACCGC
>JAKPOQ010000082.1 GCA_029547745.1 Actinomycetes bacterium | reverse complement strand
AAGATCGTCACCGGGGCGACGAGCATGGTCGAGATGGCGCTGCGCGACCTCAGCGAGAAGCACGTCATCGAGCTCGACGAAGAGCGCAAGGCAGCCATGATCAGCAACCTGATGGTCGTCCTCTGCGGCGAGAGCGAGGTGCACCCGGTCGTCAACACCGGGACGCTCTACCAGTGAGGCCGGCGGCTAAGGGCATGGCGGCCGCTGACGGCGCACCGGCCGATGGCGACGGAGGCAGAATCCGATGGCGACGGCGGCGAGAGTCCGATGGTGACGGCGGGTGAGACGTGACCGCGACACGCCGAACGGCTCGCCAGCCCGGTCCGACGTCAGGATAGGCCGCTGATGGCTGCCCGCAAGCAGTTCCTGCTGCGCGTCGACCCGGAGCTCTGGAAAGAGCTTGAGAAGTGGGCCGCCGACGAGTTGCGCAGCGTCAACGCGCAGGTCGAGTGGATCCTGCGCGAGGCGGTGAGGAAGCGGGGCGGGGGGCGCGGGCGCCTGCAGGCGCCCGCGCCCCCCGCCCCGCTTCCCGATCATCCCACGTCGGGCGATGTGCCGGGCGACGCCCCCTCGCCGGTCGACACCTCGTCCGCGGGCCCCTCGCCGGGCGACAACTGCCCTTCAGCCCCCTCGACACGCGAGCCCTCGCCGGCGGCGCCCTCCCCTTCGGGCGGCCCGGCGGCGCCCTCCCCTTCGGGCCGCTCGTCGTCGCCGTCGGACGCGCCCGACGCCGGCCGCGACGCCGATGCCTCTCGTGACGCCGACGCCTCTCGTGACGCCGACGCCTCGGGCTGAGCCGCATCCCCCTCCGTCTCCAGCGGAAGCAGGACGAGCAGCGGCACGGCGAGCACGGTGAAGATGAAGCCGAGGACCGTCCACAGCGGCACGTTCAGGCCCTTCGCCATGGCCAAGCGACGGCAATACCACGCGCAGAGCACGGCGATCGCGAGGCCGATCGTCACACTGAACCAGCTCATCCGCACCGCCCTCCGCGGTCGCCGTCGCCGGCCCTCACCCTATCGTCTGACCGTAAATGGCGCGAGCGACGAACGGGCATGATCGACGCACACCTCAACCTCGAAGGAGGTCCAGCGATGTCGGCGATCCGGCAGCTCGCCCCAGGTATCCACTGGTGGACGTGCCCGCATCCCGAGTACCGCACGAAGAGCGAGGAAGTGGTGAGTTACGCGCTCGTCGCCGGCCCCGTCCACGCGGCCGGCGAGACCTACACACCCGTCAAAGCGCTGGCCCTCGTCGATCCGCTCCTGCCCGCGGAGGAGGACGCCCGGCGGGCGCCGCTGCTCGCCGCGCTCGACGACCTCGTCGGCGCGGTGCGGCGCCTCGAGATCATGGTGACGATCCCCTACCACACCCGCAGCGCCGAGGAGCTGTTCGAGCGCTACTGGGGCGCCGTCGCCACCCGACTCTGGGGGAACCCGGCAGTCGCGGGACGCTTCGCCTGGGACACGCCGCTCACCGAGATCCCCCGCGACAAGACCGGCACGGCGGTCCCGATCGCCGACGGCCTCGCCGAGGCCTTCGCGATCGGCAACCCCCGCCGGCTGGAGACGCCCCTCTTCTTCCCCGCCCACAAGGCCCTCGCTTTCGGGGATGCCGTGGTCGGTATGCCCGACGCGAGCCTGCGCGTCTGGGACCAGGCCGACGGCACGCTGAGCTGGTACCGCCACCGCTTTCTTCCCACCCTGGAACCGCTCGCCGCGCTCGAGGTCGAGTCTGTGCTCGTGACGCATGGGCCGCCCGTGGCGCGCGGCGGACGCCGCGCCCTGCGGGCGGCCCTTGACGCCCCGCCGGTCAGGGCATACTGGTAACGAGGCGCGCACAGGACGGCGGGACGAGACCCGCGGCGGGGAGCGAGGCGTGGCACACGCTGAAGCGACACCGAGCACCGCACGGCGACACACGTCCGGGCGCCGTGGCATGGCGGGCCGATATCGGCCCGCCATGCCACGGCGCCTCCTTGAGCCGAGTCAAGGCGGCTCCGAGCTGCGCTCGAGTAGCATGGCGTCTGCATTGAATCCCAACCGATGGAGTAGGGTATGACCATCACGCCGAAGACGACGGTGCACTCGCTGCTCAAGGAGCACCCCTTCCTGCTCGACTTCCTCGCCGAGTACCACCCCGAGTTCAAGAAGCTCACGAACCCGGTCCTGCGCCGCACCGTCGGTCGCATGGCGACCCTCGACACGGTGGCGGAACAGGGGAACGTGCCGCTCGACCAGCTCATGAACGACATCGCCGCCGAGATCGAGAAGAAGACCGGCACGCGGCCGCAGATCGCGAACGTGGCGGACGCCGAGACGATCGACCCGGCGCGCCTCGAGGCGCTCCACGCCATCGTCAGGGACCTCCACGCCGGCAGGTCGGCGGACGAGGTCAGGCCGCGTTTCGAGGAGCTCATCGCCGACGTCGAGGCGACCGAGATCGCCGCCATGGAGCAGAAGCTCATCGAGGGCGGCGTCCCCGAGAACGAGGTCAAACGCCTCTGCGACGTACACGTCGAGGTGTTCGCCGACGCCCTCGCGGAGCATGAGCCGCTCCACGTCCCCGCCGGTCACCCCATCGACACCTTCCAGCGCGAGAACCGGGCTCTGCTCCAGGTGACGAACTCATTGCGCAAAGTGGCCGAGAAGATCGGCGAGCCGCCCGCGCGCGAGGAATGGGAGCGCCTCAAGCCCGCGCTCAGCGACGCTCTCGACCGGGTGCTCGAGATCGACAAGCACTACCTGCGCAAAGAGAACCAGCTCTTCCCCTTCCTCGAGAGGCACGGCATGGAGGGCCCGACCAAGGTGATGTGGTCGCTCCACGACGACATCCGTGGGCTCGTGAAGCGGGCGCGCGCGGCGCTCGCCGAGGACGAGGCGGCCACCGCCTTGAGCGCGGCGCAGGCGGCCGCGAAGATGGCCGCCGACATGGTGACGAAGGAAGAGAAGGTCCTGTACCCCATGGCTGCCGACACCCTGAGCGATGAGGAGTGGCGGCAGATCCGCGCCGGCGAGGAAGAGATCGGCTACGCGCTCATCGGCGACGTGCCGTCGTGGCCGGACGGGGCGGCGGCGGCCGCAGGCGACGCCGCCGCCCCGTCCGCACCCGCCCCGTCCGCCGCCACCCCGCCCGCCGCCGCCCCGGCCGCCGCCACCCCGTCCGCAGCCGCCCCATCGGGCGCCATCCCCCTGACGACCGGCGCCCTCACCCCCGAACAACTCGACATGATGCTCACCGTCCTTCCCGTCGACATCAGCTATGTGGACGAGAACGACGAGGTCCGCTTCTACAGCGAGGGCGAGCGCGTCTTCCCGCGCTCGCCGGGGGTCATCGGCCGCAAGGTGCAGAACTGCCATCCCCCGGCCAGCGTCGACAAGGTACAGGAGATCATCGACACCTTCCGCGCCGGCGAGAAGGACGTCGCCGAGTTCTGGATCCAGCTCGGCGACCGGTTCGTGCACATCCGGTACTTCGCCGTCCGCGACTCATCGGGGACGTACCGGGGCACGGTCGAGATGGTCCAGGACGCGACCCACGTCCGCGCCCTCGAAGGACAGAGGCGCCTCGTGGACTGGTGACGGCGCGGGACGCGCTCACGGGGGGCGGCGCGCCGGCCGGCGCGCCGCCCCCCGGATCTTCCCCGGGACGCCGACGGCGTCAGGCCACGAACTGCAACAACGCGGCCGTAGCGAAACCGAGAACGGTCACCAGCCCGACCCACGGCCGGTGGCCGCCCTCGTCGAACGCTTCCGGCATCATCGTGTCGGCGAGCATGGTCAGGATCGCCCCGGCGGCGAACGCCTGGACCACGCCGACGGAGTGGCCGGGCAGCTCGCCGGCGACGCCATAGCCCAAGGCCGCCGCCAGCCCCGACGCCACGCAGACGACGGCCCACAGCCACAGGATGTCACGCGGACGGTGCCCCGCCTTGCGCAGGCCGGTAGCTCCGGAAAGCCCCTCGGGCAGGTTCGAGATGAACACGGCGAGGACGAAGGCGATGCCCACCGCGCCGCCCTCGAGCAGACTGATGCCGATGACGAGCGACTCAGGGATGCCGTCGAGCACGGCGCCGAGAAGGATGGCGCCGCCGGCCTCCGACTGCTGCCCGCCGGAGCGCTTGCGGTGTTCGCCGCCGCGGCGGTCGATGGCCAGGTCGCCGGCGAAAAAGACGAAGGCGCCGAGGGCGAGACCGCCGAGGACCGCCGCGGCGCCACCCCGTTCATACGCCTCGGCCGTGAGCTCGTAGGTGACGGCGCTGATGAGGGCACCGACGCCGAAGGCCATGATCAGGGCGATGGACCACCGCGGAAAGGTGAAGCACAGACCCGCGGCGGCGCCGACGAGCAGGGCGCCGCCCGCGATCATCCCCCAGAGAAGAGCCTCGAGCATAGGCCATCATTCCGCGGCAGGGCTTCTCTCTCCTGCCGTCGGCTCGGATACCATGGGCGCGGCACAGGCATCCCGCAAAGGCAGAAAGGACGTTCCCATGCTGTGGCAGCGCGGCTCACTCTCGGCAGAGCAGGTCGACCTCGTCATGCGGCACTTGCCGTGCGATGTCAGCTTCGCGGACGAGGACGACACCCTCCTCTACTGGTCGGGGGACACGTACAAGACGTGCGACCCACGCTTCATCGGCCGCGACGTGCGCGACTGTCACCCTGCGGAGAGCCTGGAGATGCTCGAGACCATCCTGGGCGAGTTCAAGGCCGGCCGCCATGACGTCGCCGAGGGTTGGGAGAGCAAGAAGGGCCGCCTCAAGTACACGCGCTACACCGCCGTTCGCGACGCCGACGGGACGTACAAGGGCATCCTCGAGATCGGCATGGACGTGACCGACTTCCACACCCTGAGCGGCGAACAGAAGATGCCGGGCTGGTGAGGCGGGCTTTCCCTTCGGGTCGGGGAAGTCACCTTCCGGTGGGGAAGGTCCTCACCGAGGTGTCTTCCTCTCTCGGGGGCACCGGTGCCGCCGCGAGCTCCTCGAAGAGCGCGCCCAGCCGCGCCCGCGGGACGACCATCCGCGCGGCGCGGCGCGCTCCTTCCGCCCCCTCCTCCACCGCCACGCCGACCGCCGCCCACTTCAGCATGTCGACGTCGTTGAGACCGTCCCCGCAGGCGAGCGTGCGGTCGGCGGCGACGCCGAGGAGGGTGCTACGCACCCACTCGAGCGTCGCCGCCTTGTTCACCGCCGCGGCGGTGATCTCGACGAAGTGCGGCAGCGAGGTCGCGGCCCGCAGGCGACTGGCGAAGCGCTGCGTGACTTCGGGAGCGACGCGCGCCGCCACGTCGGGCTCGACGGCGATGACGAGCTTGGTCGGGCCGCGGTCCACGACTGCCACGAGGTCGTCGACGACCGTCGCCTCGACCTGCGCATAGCCGACCGTCCATCGAGTCCAGCGGTCCTCCTCCTCGACGAAGAGCGCGTCGTCGACGTAGGCGTTGACATGCAGGCCGCGCTCGCGCGCGAAGCGCACGAGCGCGGCCGCCGCCTCCCCGTCGATCGGCTCGTGCCGCAGCCAGTCGCCGCTCGCGAGATCGGCGACGAGGGCCCCGCCGTAGCAGACGATCGGCCCGTCGCGCAGACCGAGTTCCGCGGCCCGCGGGCGGGCGCTGCAGAACATGCGGCCGGTGCAGATGACCACCTGCACACCGGCCGCACGCAGCGCTGCGACGCCCGCGGGCACCCCCTCCGCGAAGGCGCCGTCGGGCTCCAGCAGCGTCCCGTCCATGTCGCAGGCGACGAGCGCGGGCCGCGCACGCGGGAGTCCGTCGTCGTCCAAAGGTTCACTCCTATTCTTGTCGGGGTATACCAACGGTGCTACAAGTCAACGCGGAGAAGGCGGATGGCCCTCTGAGGGCCCGCTTCTCACAAAGGCCTGGTGAATCCCAGGCCTTTCCTCTGTCTGGGCTCGTCTTCTTCCGACTCACCTCCGCCGACGAACCGGCGCACGTCTAGAGTGAGCCTCCCGCGGCCTATGCCGGTCGCGCGCTCGAGTTCGGCCATGACCACGTCCACGGCGTGGTCACGCAGGACGGCGAGGCCCAGCGGAGGCACGTCCACGACGGCGACGACGTCCCATCCTTTGCCGTCCCGATCGACACGCACGCGTGCGACCGTGAGACCGGCGATCTCGGCCGCCAGTCGCTGGGCGACCATGCGTGCCAGTGCGTCCGGCTTCACGTCGACGTCACCGACGCGAACGACCGCGGGCTGAGCTGGACCCCTCAACTGACGGAACGCCATGACGAGACAGGCCGCGGCGGCGGCCGCGGCGACTGTCGCGGCCGCCGCGCTCCACGATGCGGGAGCGTCGATGAGCGCCGTCCACCAGTGCGGGGGTCGCCAGGCGACGTCGCCGGCCGCCAGGGCAGCGGCGCGCACGAGTCCGACGAGACCGCACGCCATCCCGCAGACCGCGACGACGACCGCGAGGATGCGAGACACGACGCTCACGGCAGTCGTCGCGCCAACTGCTTCACCGTGAGCACCCGGGGGCGGACGCGGACGTGGACGTCGGCGACGCCCGTTATCCGGGCGAGCGACGCGCGCACCTCGCCGCCGAGCTCCGCGGCGACCGCATCGCCGTCGACCAGAGGTCGCAGGTCGACGGTGACGGTCGCCGCGGGACGTCCGCGGCGCACGCGCACGCTCACCTCGGCGCGGACCACCTCGTCATGTTCCTGGACGTCGTCACGAAGTATGGCCCCGACCGCCAGCGCCGGCACCAGGATCCCCCCGCCGGGACCGGCGAGCCATAGCTCGTGGCGACCACGGCCGACGACCAGGGCGAGGAGCACGAGGCTGACGACCACCAAGGCGGCGTACACCACAGCCTGCCATCCTGCTGACTGTGGCCAGCCGAGAGCGCCGACCGGCGACAACCCGGAACCGAGCGCCGCCGCCGCAAGTCGCATGGCGCACAGGAGCGCGGCTGCTCCGCCGGCGAGCAGCAAGACGAACGTCGCGGCGCGGCCGAGCCTTCCCGGGCCGCGGCGCGGCGCTCGCGGCACGGGCCGCGCCGCGGCTTTCTCGCCGCCGTCAGGCAGGGATGTCCTCCGGGAACACGATGTCGGTGACGAGGACATTGACGGCGCGCACGGTCAGGCCGGTCGTACCCTCGACCGCCTCCTTGACCTTCGCGCGTACCTGCTCCGCGACGGTCGGCACGTGGGCGCCGTACTTCACCGCCATCGAGACATCGATGTCGGCGCCGCCCTCGTGGACGTCGACCGAGATGCCGCTCGTCTCCTTGTCGCCGCCCCTGAGGCTCGAGAACATGCCCCCGGAGCCTGATCCAAGGGCGGCGATGCCGTCGATGTCCTTGATCGCCGCGGCGCAGACCTTCGCCACGACGCCGTCGGCGATGGTGATACCGCCCTCATCCATCTGGGGCCCGGGTCCCTCGCTCACGTCTTCCTCCCGTCGTCCGTAGCGACCTTGGTGAGAAACAACAGCGTAGCGCACCACGCGCTTTCCCACAGCGTAGCTCATGCGTGGTGGGTAGCGACGAAGTCGCTATCCACTTTCCCACGACGCAGTCCATGCGTGGTGGGGAGCAGCGTAGCGCACTACCCACACTTCGAGTACCCGCACTCCCTGCACACCGCGCACCCCCCCTCGTGCTCGATGGTGCCGCCGCAGTCCGGGCAGGCGCCCTGGGCGACCTCGACCAGCGAGAGTTGCGGCTGCGGCGCGCCCGCGCCCGCGGCGCCGGTCACGTAGCGACGCTCCAGCGCCTTGCCGATGGCGTCGGCGCAACTGAGCGTCGCGTTCGGCCCCACCCCATACGGCACATGACAGCGGATACCCTTGAGCTGCTCGACGATCTCGCTCGCCGACGCGCCCTTCTTGAGTGCGAGCGAGATGAGCCGGCCGAGCGCCTCGGTGTTGGACGACGCGCAGCCGCCGGCCTTGCCCATGTTGGCGAAGACCTCGCGGGGACCGTACTCGTCGTCGTTCATGATGACGAACAGCTTGCCGCAGCCGGTCTCCATGCGCTGCGTCTCGCCCGTCAGGAGCTGTGGCCGCGCCGGTCGCGTGGTCGCGAGGCCCGCCGCGGGGCCCTTCGCCTTGACCGACTGGCCGACGTTAAGCACCTGCTCCTCGCGACTTCCGTCGCGGTAGATCGTGACGCCCTTGCAGCCGCTGCGGTAGGCGAGCAGGTAGACCTTCTCGACGTCCTCGACGGTCGCCGAGTTGGGGAAGTTGACGGTCTTGGACACGGCGTTGTCGGTGTGCTTCTGGAAGGCCGCCTGGAGCTTGATGTGCCACTCGGGACTGATGTCGTGCGCGGTCGCGAAGACGGCCTGCACGTCGTCGGGGACCCCTTCCATCCCTCTCACGGTGCCCTTCTCGGCGATCTTCTTCATGAGCTCGTCGCTGTAGAAGCCGCGCGCCCGCGCCACCCGTTCGAAGTAGGGGTTGACCTCGAGCATGCTCTCGTCGTCGAGCACGTTGGCGCGCACGTACGACACGGCGAACAGCGGCTCGATCCCGCTCGAGCATCCGGCGATGATGCTGATCGTGCCCGTCGGGGCGATGGTCGTCGTGGTGGCGTTCCGTACGCGGGGCCCGCCCTCACGGTCGTACACGGAACCCGCGAAGTTCGGGAACACCCCGCGCTCCGCGGCGAGCTCGACCGAGGCGGCGCGCGCCTCGTCGTGCACGAAGCCCATGATCTCGCCGGCGATGCGGCAGGCCTCGTCCGAATCGTAGGGAACACCGAGCTGCAGCAACATGTCGGCGAACCCCATGACACCGAGGCCGATCTTGCGGTTGCCCTTGGTCATCTCCTCGATCTGGGGGAGCGGGTAGCGATTGACGTCGATGACGTCGTCGAGGAACCGCACCGCGGTGTGGACGATCCGCCCGAGAGTGTCGTAGTCGATGCGGCCCTCGCGCACCACCTTGGCGAGGTTGATCGAGCCGAGGTTGCAGGACTCGTACGGCAGAAGCGGCTGCTCCCCGCAGTTGTGCACGACGAAGCCGTTGGCGACGAACGAATGGGTCAGCGGCTCGGTGACGTCGTAGACCATCTCCTGACCGTCCGGCTCGAGGGAGCGGAACCGCGCCGTGAACGGCTGCGCGTACGGGCCGCGCCGGTAGCCGTCGAGGAGCGCGAGCAGCTTCGCCTGCTTCGCCTCGCTCAGGAACCCGATCTCGGCGGCGAACGTCGCGAGACCGTCCCGCGACACGACCAGCTCGTGGTACTCCCTGCAGGTGTACAGCGCGGTGCCCCCATGACCGTCCGGCAGCGCCCGCGGTCCTTCCGGCCGGCGACCCTCGTAGAGGCGCGAGGTGATGCCGAAGTTCAGGAGCACCCTCTGGACGTCGCGCAGAAGAGAACGGCTGGTAGACGTGAGGCGCACGCTGGCCCCCTTCGCCAAGGTCCCGCTCACGTGGCCGTCGGCCGTGAACAGCGCCGTGAGGAACCCGCGCTGCATGTCTTCGGAACCGGTCAGTACGCTCTCCGGCACCCGGAGTCTGCCGCCCGGCACGATGCCGTGCTCCTCGGCGATACGCCAGAAGCGCGCCGACTTCACGCGATACTCGTCACGGCCTTCGACAGGACAGCCGCGCATGGGGTAGGAGCGGTCGATCCACTGCTCGCCGTCGACCTCTTCGTCCATCAGCTCCACGAACATCGGCGCAAGCTCCCGCTTCTCGTCGCCGAAGAACGACAGGACGACCTCGGTGGCCTTCACCGTCCCGTCGCCGACGAGCCACCCGAGCAGCATGCCCAAGCGGCGAGACCCGCTCGTGCCGAAGCCGCCCTTGCGGTCGAGGATGTTGATACGGTCGCCCTCAACGAGCTCGCGGGCGGGCACCCACCCGCGCGTCGTCCGCACGCGATGGTCAGCGGTGAGCCGCAGCTCGTAGCCCTCCCAGGTCGTGAGGCGGAAGACCGGCTTGATGCCGCTGGCGACCACGCGCTCGGCCCCGGCGGCGGCCTGGTCGCCGGCCATCCGGCTGTCGAGGACGAGCTGCGGACGACGACGCCCCTCGTAGAGGTCGACGATCCTCTTCATCCCCTCCTTCGTGTACACCAAGGACTCTCCGGTGACGCAGGGGTTCGTGCTCTCAATATCGCCGAGGTGCGGCGTGGGGTTGTCGCGGTTGATGCGGTCGATGAAGACGACTCCGGGGTCGCCGTTCTTCCACGCCAGCGTGACCATCGTCTTGAAGACCTTGCGTGCCTTGAGCATCTTCACGGTCTCGCCCGAGCGCGGATTGATGAGGGGGTACTCGGCGTCCTCGTCGACGGCGCGCATGAAGGCCTCGGTGACGGCCACCGAGATGTTGAAGTTGTTGAGCTTGGTGTCGTCGTGCTTGGCGGTGATGAAGTCGAGGATGTCGGGATGGTCGACGCGCATGATGCCCATGTTGGCGCCGCGCCGCGTGCCGCCCTGTTTGATGGTCTCGGTCGCGGCGTCGAACACGCTCATGAAGGAGAGCGGGCCCGAGGAGACGCCCTTGGTGCTCAGCACGAGATCGTTCTTGGGGCGCACGCGCGAGAACGAGAACCCGGTGCCGCCGCCGCTCTTGTGGATGAGAGCGGTGTTCTTCACCGCCTCGAAGATGGAGTCCATCGAGTCGCCGACGGGCAGCACGAAGCACGCCGAGAGTTGGCCCAGATCGCGGCCGGCGTTCATGAGCGTCGGGCTGTTGGGAAGGAACTCGAGTGTGGCCATGAGGCGGTAGAAGGTGTCCTCCCACTGCTCGACGGGGGCGGCGGGGTCGTAGAGCCGTTCAGCCTGGGCGACCGCTCTGGCGACGCGGCGGAACATGGCTTCGGGAGTCTCGAGGACCTCGCCGTCCTCGCCCTTCTTGAGGTACCGACGATTGAGTACCCGCAGCGCGTTGGGCGAGAGCTCGATCACGTCCTTCTCCATGTCATCCACGTCCTTCCGTCGCCCTGGT
>JAKPOQ010000076.1 GCA_029547745.1 Actinomycetes bacterium | reverse complement strand
GCGAAGAGCAGATCGGCGAGCCGGAGGTCACGCTGGCCGCGGACGACTGCGAAGCCGGCGAGAATGGAAGTGACGGCAAGGGCGACGCGAACGCAGGTCGCCGCCGGGCCCGGGGCCCGGAAGAGACGTGGCGCTCGCGCGTCGCCGCCGTCGCCCTGGGGTTGCTCGTCGGCCTCATGTGCGGCATGTTCGGCGCCGGCGGCGGCGGGATGATCCTGCTCATCCTCCTGTTCGTCCTGCACTACCCGGTCCATCTCGCGGTCGGCACCTCGTCCCTCATCATGCTGCTGACAGCGGCGTCGGGAGCGACTCGATACGCTCTGAGCGGCTACCTCGACGGGCGCAGCATCGCGGTCGCCCTCGTCGCCAGCGTGACCACCGTCATCCTCGCGCGCTTGGGCGCACGCATGGCCAACCGCATCTCCGAACGGGCTCTGGGCCGCGCCATCGGCGGCGTCCTCGCGGGCTTGGGGGCGGTCATGCTGCTGCTGCGGAACATGAACGCCTGAGGCCGGCGCCGCGCGGCCCGCCCAAGGAGGAGCGCGGCCCGCTCGACGTAGAGGGGGAGCGCGGCCCGCTCGAGGCGCCGCGCGGCCCGCCCGAGGCGGAGCGCGGCCCGCACGAGGCGGAGGGGGAGCCGACGCTTGGACCCGCGGACGAAGAGGAGAGCGGGACCTCGAGGCCGCTTCCCCTGAGCGTGCGGGTCACGGTGCTCAGACGGGCATCGACCGCCACGGCCTGCGAGAGACTGGGTCGCCGGTCACAGCGTTCGCTTCCCCGCCTACGTACGTACGCTTGCCCCATGGACCTGCGCCGCGTCGGCCATCCGCCCCAGTACGTCTTCAGTCGCATCGACGAGCTGAAGGCGAAGGTGGCCGCACGGGGCGTCGACGTCATCGACTTCGCCCGGGCTCATGACATGGTCGTCGTCTGCGGTCGCGCCTACGGTGACACCACGTTCGACGGCTACCGCGCCCCGAGCACCCTCCAGGTACCGGGAGCCTCCGACGTGGCGGTCGAGCTCGTCTCTCTGTCGCCTCCTCGTCGGGAGGATCAGGTCGGATGGGAGCTTGCCCTTCCGGTCCATCTGAGGCGAGGGTCGTCTACGCGACCAGAGGCAACGCCGGACCTGCCGGGGCGAACGCCTGCTTGCGGGTCAGCATGTACCGATCGCCTCAGCGAGCTTGCGGGCGAGCTCGACGCGCCACCCATAGCGCTCGAGCTCGTCATGGACGAAGCGCGCCCCGTTCATCGACTCGAGGGCGACGTAGACCGGCTCGCCGTAGTCGGCGAGGCGCTCTGCGAGACCGCGCAGGCCGTCGCCGTCCGGCGGCGCGGCGGTGACGGCGACGCGCTCGCCCTGCTCATCGAGCAGACAGACGTCCACGCGTTTCCTTGACAGATCGAGTCCGGCGTACAACATGGTCTTTGGGCCTCCTTGGTCGCTTCGCGGTGACACACGGAGCATGCCACCACGGAGGCCTCTCTTAATGGCCTAATGGCATTCAGGTGCGCCCGCCGCGCCGCGGGCCCTCGCCTCAGGTGCGCCCGCCGCGTCGCTCGTCCCCCTCGACGCCCTGATCCGCCCTCTCAGCCGTCGAGCGGTTCCGCTTGGCGAACGACCTCGGCGAGGAGCTCGGTGACGCCGAGGCGGGCGGCCCAGTCACGCAGGTACTGCGCGTCGAGGTCGCCCGCCTGCACCTCGAACACACGCAGCGCATCGACGAACTGCTTCTCGCTGCCGCCCGACTCCTTCGACCAGCGCAGCTTCATGAGGATGGTGTCTTCAGGAGCCGACACGCACAGCCGGAGGCCGAGCGCGTCGACGACGCGTCTGCGGGCGAACCGCTCGCGATCGAACGCCTCGTCCGTGAGTGGCCAGAAGTCGGCCTTGTCGCCGGTGGCCATCTGGACGAGGTTGAAGACCTGGCGCTGCCTGACGGCGTCGTCGACGGCCCGCTCGTCTACGTACAGATCAGGCGCCGTCAGGGCCTCGACGAGCCGGGGCGCGTCGCCCGGGCGCACGTCGATGACCAGGTCGACGTCGTGGGTCGCGCGCGGCTCACCCTGGAGACTGGAGACGAGCGAGCCGGTGAGCATGTACGCCACGCCGGCTTGGTCGAGCGCTGCGACGACGCGTTCTAGGAGCGCCTGTTGTGACACTTGGCAAGCCGCTCGAGGTAGAGACGTTCGAGCTCCGCTTCGGAGATGTCGGGAAAGCGTGCGCGCAACCCGTCCCGGAACAACGCCCGTGACAGGTCGGTGAGCTCGAAGGCCTTGCAGAGGCGTTGCTCGGCGGTCATGCCGCGCAGCGCGCGAAGGTAGATCCTGTGATTGGGTCGCGGCTTCAATGCGGCCGAGGCGGTGTTGGTCATGGCGACAGGATAGCACCGGACCCGGACGTGGACGGAAGCGCCGTCGGCTACTGGCCCCCGGGCAATGCCCTGTGCCTGTTCTTCGGCCGGCAGCCGGTGAGCCCCGTCAACCTGGTGGGAACCATCGACGGCGACGCGTCGGACCTGGGTTCCGTCACGGAGGACGGACAGACGGTGTGCCTCGATCGGTACGCGTCAAGCGAGGAGCGCGCGCACCACGCCGAGGCCGCGGGCCGCATCGACACACCACGCGTCGGCGCCGAGCCGCTCCTTGACCATGGCGTCGACGGCGGCGCCGCCAAGGACCACGGGCAGGTGCGGATGCCATGCGGAGGACTCGCGCCGCACGAGGTCGATGGTCTCGCGCAGAGCCTCGTATCCCGACGTGAGCAGACACGACAGACCGAGCACGTCAGGCCGCTCGCGTTCGACGGCGGCGGCAACCTGCTCGGGCGGCACATTGACGCCAAGATCGACCATGGTGAAGCCATCCGCGTCGAGCAGGGCGATCACCATGTTCTTGCCGATGTCGTGGATGTCGCCGCGCACGGTGGCGATGACCATCTTGCCTCCGCCCTCGCTGCGGGCGGCTTCCAGGCGGGGGACGAGCAGCTCGGCCGCTTCCCGGATGATCTCGCCGGCCATGATGAGGGCCGAGATGTAGAAGGTGCCCTCCTCGTAGAGGCGGCCGACGCGCTTCATGCCGGCGTTGCACTCCTCGACCAGCGTTGCCGGATCCTCACCGGCCTCCAACCTCGCTCGGATCTGCGCCAGGGTGGCACGCTCGTCCATGCGGACGATGAGTTCGTCGAGGCGCTCGCTCTGCGTTGGGCTCACGGTGTCATCCTCCTGCTGGCTCTGCAATGCCGACGGTGGTCGTGAAGCTCAAACGGTCTGCACGACCGACGAAACGGCCCCAGCTCTCGGGACGGTCGTCGAAGTCGAAGAACAGATGCTCGAGCACCCACGCAGGAGTCCCTGGCGCCTCGCCAAGCTGGGCGGCCTCCTTCTCAGTGAAGGAAGAGGCGTGCAAGGTGAGGCGTCCGTACTTGAGACCTGCCCCCGAAGCGCCGGAGAAGAGATCCTGGAGCGCCGTCGTGGCCAGCTCGGCCTCGACCAGGGGACGAGTGGGGTCGAAGACGAGGTACTCGCTGTGGTAGAAGACCGGCTCCTCGCCGTGAAGCAGCAGACGCTTGATCGAGATGACGTGGTCGCCCTCCTTGACGGCGAGCTTGTCGGCCGCTCGCCGACCCGCCGAAACGATGCGTGCCTCGAGAATGTGGGCCACTATCTCCGGGTTAGCCAAGTGGCGCATGAGATCCGCCAGGTCGAACGTCGCCGTGGCGATCTGCGGCGCCTTTACGAAGGTGCCGCGGCCGTGCTCGGTGACGACCACGTCCTCGCGGACGAGCTCGGCGACGGCACGCCGGACCGTCATCGGACTGACCCCGAAGGCCGAGCACAGCTCCGCCTCTGAGGGGAGGCGGTCGCCGGGCCGATACTCACCGCGCCCGATGCGCGCGCGGATACTGCGCGCGAGCTGTGCGTACGGCGGCTCGAACGAACGCCGGTCGATGGGCGTGGTCTTCGTCCCGTCGGTCACAATTCTCCCCGGTAGCGCTGGAACTGCTCCGCTGCGTCCTCCTTGATGGCGGCATTCTACCACGGCGGGGGTGGTTCCCTAGACCAATAGGGTGGTCTGTGCTATGGTGCGTCCTGCGGGGTGGCGTTCCGACGTCACCGCCACCGGCGGAGAAAGCCGTGGCCCGCAAGATCGTGGCGCGACGATCCGCGTACCGACCAGGGAGGACAGATGGCAGGCGGACTCAAAGAGGCCGTGATCGAGCTGCGCGAGGCCGACGCGCTGCGGATCACCGACGAACTGCTGCGCAGCGGAACGGACCCACTCACCGTGGTCTCGTCCTGCAAGGAGGCGATGGACGTCATCGGCCAGCGATTCGCCAACGGCGAGGCGTTCATCCCCGAGCTCATCATGGCGGGCGAGATCATGCAGGGCGTCACTGCCAAGGTGAAGCCCTACTTGCAGACCGAGACGTCGAGCGCCAGGCTCGGTACCGTCGTGATGTGCACCGTGCAGGGAGACATCCACGATATCGGCAAGGACATCGTCGTCACGATGCTTGACATCGCCGGCTTCGACGTGGTCGACCTCGGCGTCGACGTGCCGCCCGACCGGGTCGTCGAGGCCGTTCGTGACCACAAGGCACAGGTGCTCGGGCTCAGCGGCCTGCTCACCATCGCCTTCGATTCGATGAAGACGACGGTGGCGGCGGTCGAAGACGCCGGCCTGCGCGACGGCGTCAAGATCATGCTCGGCGGCGCGCCGGTGACGGCCGACGTCGTCGCGTACGCGGGCGCCGACGACTGGGGCAAAGACGCCATTGCCGCCGTCGAGCTCGCCAGGACGTGGGTTGGAGGTGCCTGATCATGACGTTGCCCGACAACTGGAACGAGCTCACTTCCGAAGCTCGACTGGAGTTCCGTCTCGACGCCTGGCAGAACGCGCCGATCGAGTTCGCGTCGCCGCAAGTCGCACAGGCGTACCGTGACCGGGTGCAGCTCTACCGCGACGTCATCGCGCTCAAGAAGCCGGCCACCGTGCCGATCGCTCCATGGATCGGCCTGCTCCCGTTCCGCTACTACGGCCACACGGCGAAGCAGGCGTACTACGACTACGAGATCCTCAAGGACGACTGGTATCGCTTCCACGAGGAGACCATGCCCGACGGCATCGGTCTGACCCTGGGCATCGTGCCGGGCAAGCTCTTCGAGATCCTCGACTACCACCTCTACGACTGGCCCGGACACGGCACACCCGACGACACCTCGTACCAGTACAACGAGAAGGAGTGGATGAAGGCCGACGAGTACACGGCGCTCATCCAGGACCCCGGCAGCTATTGGCAGCGCACGTACCTGCCGCGCGTGTTCGGCGCCCTGGAGCCGTTCGCGCAGCTCTCGCCGTGGACCGACCTCGTGGAGATCCCCTTCACGGCGCCGTTCTTCGCCGGCTTTGCGGCGTCGCCGGTCAAGGAGATGCTCAAGAAGCTGGCCGAGGCCGGCGACGCCGCCATGGAATGGCTGCAGGCGTCCATGGCGGCCGACGGCAGGATCATGGCGACCCTGGGCATCCCGCAGACCGCCGGCGGCTCGAGCAAGGCGCCGTACGACATCCTCGGCGACACCATGCGTGGCACCCGCGGCCTGATGCTCGACAAGTTCCGCCAGCCGGACAACGTCAAGACGGCCATGGAACGACTGGTGCCGCTGGCCGTGGACTGGGCCGTGCGCTCCAACAACGTGACGGGCAACCCCATCGTGTTCATCCCGATCCACAAGGGCGCTGACGGCTTCATGTCGGACGCCGACTTCCGCGAGCTCTACTGGCCGACGTTCAAGGCCGTGCTGCTGGGCCTGATAGAGCAGGGCCTGGTGCCGTGGGTGTTCGTCGAGGGCTCCTACAACGAGCGTCTCGAGGTGATCGCCGACGAGGAGATCCCCGCCGGGCGCATGGTGTGGATGTTCGACGCCACCGACATGGAGCGCGCCAAGGCCATCGTCGGCAGTCGCCAGTGCATCGGCGGCAACGTGCCGGCCGCCCTGTTCGCCATGGGCACGCCTGAGGAGATGGACGCCTACGTCAAAGACCTGCTCGGCAAGACCGCCAAGAATGGCGGGTTCATCTTGAGCAGCGGCATCGTGCTGGACGAGGCCGACCCGACCGTCTACCGAGCCTTCATCGACGCCGGTCGTCGGTACGGCGCCGAGATCTGATCGCACTCGGTCCGGGCGACGTTGTGTGGCGCGGCGGGGCCTTGCGGCCCCGCCGCGCCACACTCTTCTTTGCGGCGCAACGCGGCGACAAGCTCGGCAGCGTTCGAGTACCTTCTTAGCTGACGCAACGAATCACTTTCGAGTACTTTCTTTGCGGCGCAATGCGGCTGCTTGACGGATGCGGCCACATGGCTTACCCTCGCGACGTCGCCCGCCATGTCGGCGGGCCGGGACGCTGGGCCGTAGTGCTCACCACGGAGGTGTGACATGTTTGGCCCGTGGCGCATGAGATACGCGTCATACCGGAGCTAGCCGAGGCACGACGCCTCGCGCTGGCTCATAACGTCCTGCCCGTCACTCACTCGTTCGTCTCCGACCTCGACACGCCGGTCTCCGCGTTCCTGAAGCTGGGCGCGCCGCGGCGGTCGTTCCTTCTCGAGAGCGCCGAGCAAGGGCAGCACCTCGGCCGCTACTCGTTCCTCGGCGTCGGCGCCCAGGCGCTCGTCACGTACGCCGACGGACACTTGATCGTGGCCGAGAACGGTGGTCGCCTCGAGATCGAGCATGACGACCCCTTCGTCGCCGTAGCCGACCTCCTGCGCAGCTACCGGCCGCCGACCGTGGAGGGTCTGCCGCCTCTGGCCGGCGGACTCGTCGGCTACTTCGGGTACGACCTCGTGCGACGGCTCGAAGACCTGCCCGACGGACCGCCCGACGACCTCGGCCTGCCCGACATGGCGTTCCTCCTCGCCGACACGGTCCTCGTGTTCGACCACCTCAAGCACACCATCACGGTAGTCGCGAACGCGTTCGTCGAGGGCCGCGACGTCGACCGCGCCTACGGCGATGCGGTGCACCGCATCGCCGCGGTGCGCGAGAGGCTCGCGGCCCCGTTGCCGGACGCGGGTGGGCTGCCCTGTGCGGGTGGGCTGCCCGACGCGGACCCCAGCGTCGGCCGGGGCGCCGGCGCCGCGCACGCGTCGTCCGCGGGCGCCGCGCACGCGTCGTCCCCCGGCGCCGCGCACGCGTCATCCCCCGGCGCCCCGGCCTCCACGATGACCCGCGAGGCCTTCGAAGCCGGCGTCGAGCGCATCCGCGAGTACATCTACGCCGGCGACGCCTTCCAGGTCGTGCTCTCGCAGCGCTTCAGCATGCCCGTCTCGACGTCGCCGTTCTCCGTCTACCGGGGCCTGCGCGCCGTCAACCCCAGCCCGTACATGTACTTCCTCGCCTTCGACGACTTCGCCCTGGCGGGATCGAGCCCCGAGCCCCTCGTGACCGTGAGCGGCCGCGACGTGACGACCCGACCCATCGCCGGCACCAGACCGAGAGGAAGAGACGCCGCCGAGGACGAGAGGCTCATCGCCGACCTCCGCGCCGACGCCAAGGAGCGCGCCGAGCACGTCATGCTCGTCGACCTCGGGCGCAACGACCTGGGACGCGTCTGCGTCCCCGGCTCGGTCGTCGTCGACGAGCTCATGGGCATGGAGCTCTACTCCCATGTCATCCACATGGTGTCGACCGTCAGCGGGACGCTCAACGACGGCCGCACGGCGATCGACGCCCTCAAGGCCGCCTTCCCCGCCGGGACGGTGAGCGGCGCCCCCAAGGTCCGCGCCATGCAGATCATCGACGAGCTCGAGACCGTCCGCCGGGGGCCATATGCGGGAGCGATCGGTTACCTCTCGTACGGCGGCGACCTCGACACCTGCATCTGCATCCGCACGGCAGTGATCAAGGACCGGGTGGCATACCTCCAAGCCGGAGCCGGCATCGTCGCCGACTCCGACCCGGCGCGGGAATACGAAGAGACGCGTCAGAAGGCGGCCGCGCTGGTCCGGGCCGTCGACCTCGCCCACGAGCAGTTCCCGGGGAAGGACGAGCAGTTCCCGGGGCAGGACGAGGAGCCGCCGAGAAGGGACGAGGAGTCGCATGGGAAGGACGAGGAGTCGCCGGGGAAGGACGAGGACTCCCTGAGGAGGGGCGAGCCGTGACGCACGTGTTCGTCATCGACAACTACGACTCGTTCACCTACAACCTCGTGCAGATGCTGGGAGCGCTCGAGGCAAGGGTCACGGTGGCGCGGAACGACAGGGTCACCCTGGACGAGATCGCCGCCGCCGGCCCGACCCACCTTGTCATCTCCCCCGGGCCCTGCACGCCCGCCGAGGCGGGCGTCTCCACGGCCGCCGTCCTGCGCTTCGCGCCACTCATGCCGGTGCTCGGCGTGTGCCTCGGGCACCAGTGCATCGCCGCCGCGTACGGCGGGTGCGTGCGTCGCGGCGATGCGCCCGTCCACGGCAAGAGCGACGACATCCATCACGATGGCGAGGGCCTGTTCCGCGGCCTCCCGGACCCCTTCCGCGCCGCCCGCTACCACTCCCTCGTCGTCGACCAGCACCTCCCCACCGACCTCGTGCGCACGGCCTGGAACGCGGACGGCGTCGTCATGGGCGTGCGCCATCGCGACCTGCCTGTCGAGGGCGTGCAGTTCCATCCCGAGAGCGTGCTCACCGACGTGGGAGCCGACCTTGTCCGCAACTTCCTCGCCATGGACCGTGGCGAGACGACGAGCAACTTCCTCGCCATGGACCGTGGCGAGCCGACGAAGGAGAGCGACGATGCCCAATGAGACGCTGAGCGCCGCCCTCGCCAAACTGGCCGCGCGTGCGGACCTCGGTGAGGAGACGACACGGGCAGTGGTGCTCGAGATCATGGGCGGCCGTGCCGGCGAAGCCCAGACGGCCGCCTTCCTCAGCCTGCTGCGCGCCAAGGGCGAGACCGCGGCCGAGATCGTCGGCATCGCCCGGGCGATGACCGAGATGGCCGAGAAGGTCGAGGTCGACGCCGACGTCATCCTCGACACGTGCGGTACCGGCGGCGATCAGGCGGGCACGTTCAACATCAGCACGGCGGCCGCCATCGTCGCCGCCGGCGCAGGCGCGACGGTCGCCAAGCACGGCAACCGGTCGGCGACCAGCAGGTGCGGGAGCGCCGACGTCCTCGAGGCGCTCGGCGTCGTCATCGACCTCGCCCCGGCGGGGGTGACGCGGTGCATCGCCGAGGCAGGGATCGGGTTCATGTTCGCGCCCCGTCACCACCTTGCGATGAAGCATGTCGCCGGCGTACGTCAGGAGCTCGGGATGGCGACGACGTTCAACCTCGTCGGACCGCTCACGAACCCGGCCGGAGCCAGGCACCAGCTCATCGGCGTGGCAGACAGCGGCTACGTCGACCGCATCGCCGCGGCGGTGCGCACGATGGGGTCGCAACGCAACCTCATCGTCCATAGCGACGACGGCCTCGACGAGATCTCGACGACCGGACCGACGGCCGTGGTCGAGGTCTTCGCCGGCCAGGGCTACGACCGTCGCTACAAGATCACCCCGGAGCAGTTCGGCCTGCGACGGGCGCGGATCGACGAGCTGCGCCGCGGAGACGCAGCCGAGAACGCCGCGCTGCTCCGTCATGTGCTCGACGGCGAACCGGGGCCACATCTCGACATCGTGCTCCTCAACGCGGGCGCCGCGCTGTACATCGCCGAGCGTGCCTCGGGGATCGACGAGGGCGTCGAGGCGGCGCGGGCGGCAGTCGTTAGCGGCGCCGCCCGCGCCAAGCTCGACGCCCTCGTCGCCGTCTCACGCCGGCTGCGGGACGAGGAGGCGGCGTGACGCCTTTGGGCCGACGGTCGAACGCAGAGTCGGAGCCCCGCCCGCCGGCGATGCCCGCGGCGTCGGAGAGCCCGCCGCCGGAGAGCCCGCCCAAGCCCGAGGGAGACTTCCTTGCCGCGATGGTCGCGGCGGCGCGCCGGCGAGCCGCGGAGGCGCGCCGCGAGCGGCCGCTCACGCGGCCGTCGCCCGGCGCGCCGGGCGGCCGTCTGCGCGCCGCCCTCGCCGCCGCCCGCCGCGAGGGGCTCGGCGTCATCGCCGAGGTCAAGCGGGCGTCGCCGTCCAAGGGGGCGATCGCGCCCACGCTCGACGCGGCCGCGCAGGCGCGCGCCTATGGGGCCGCCGGCGCGCATGCCGTCTCGGTGCTCACCGAGCCGTCGCGCTTCGCGGGCTCGCTCGCCGATCTCGAGGCGGTCACGGCCGCCGTCGACATCCCCGTGCTGCGCAAAGACTTCATCGTCAATCGCTACCAAGTCTGGGAGTCGGCGGCGACCGGAGCCGCCGCCATCCTGCTCATCGCCGCTGCCTTGGACGACGGCGAGCTCCACCGTCTGCTGGACGAGTGCCACAGCGTGAGCCTCGACGCCCTCGTCGAAGTCCATGAGGAGAGCGACCTGCGGCGCGCCGTCACGGCCGGTGCGTCCCTCATCGGGGTGAACAACCGCGACCTGCGGAGCCTCACCGTGGACCTCGCGACGACGGAGCGCCTCGCGCCACTCGCGCCGCAAGGGACGATCGTCGTCAGCGAGAGCGGCATCGCCGGCGCAGCCGACGCGCGCAGGGTCGCGACGGCAGGCGCGCATGCCGTCCTCGTCGGCGAGGCGTTCGTGCGCTGTCCGGCCACCGGTCTGCCCGGTCTCATCGCCGCGATGAGGAGCATTGCGCCGGCCGCGCCGGCCGCAGGGGGAACACGATGATCGTGGCCGACGACGAGACCACGACCCTCGTCAAGGTCTGCGGCCTGACGCGGCCCAAGGACGTCGCTCTCGCGGTCGAGCTCGGCGCCTGGGCTGTCGGCTTCGTCCTCGCCGACAGTCCGCGACAGGTCGATGCCGACGCGGCGGCGGCGCTCGTGCGCTTCGCGCACCGAGCCGCCGCCGCGAGCCATCCGACACTCACCGTCCTCGTGTTCACGACCGAGTCTGCGGACGTCATCACCCGCGCCGTACTCGTCACCCACGCGGACGCCGTGCAGCTCTCCGCGGGGCGCAGGGGCGCCGCCGTCGGCGCTGTCCGTGACAGCCTGTTCGCAGTGAGAAGGCGCGACGTGATGATCATCGCCGCCGCCGACACCGCGGACGCCGAGGCTGCCGACTACGTCCTCCGTGACAGCCGCGGCTGCAGCACATGGGGCGGCACCGGCGTCCCACTCGACTGGGCGCGGCTCGCGCACGACCCCGGCTTCGACCGTCACCGGCTCGTGCTCGCCGGCGGCCTGACGCCGGCGAACGTCGGCGAGGCGATCCGCCTCGTACGGCCGCGCGTCGTCGACGCCGCGAGCGGCCTGGAGCAGCGGGCGGGCGTCAAGGACCCCGGCCTGATGCGGGCCTTCTTCGCCGCCGCCGCCCAGGCCGACCGACACTGCCGTCCGCAGGACGAGGCGCTCAGGCCCTCGAGCGGAGGATCGCATCTGTGACCGCCGGCCTGCATCCCGTGATCGAAGGAGTGAACCACCCATGACCATCGATGAGCGCTTCACAAGCGAAGGAGTGGAGCCATGACCGGCGGCGTGCGTTCTGTGCGCGAAGGAGTGGATCAGCCGTGACCGTCGAGACCCGCTTCGGCAGATACGGCGGCCGATACGTCCCCGAGACGCTCGTCCCGGCGCTCGACGAGCTCACGATCGCATGGGAGGAGGCGCGCGAGGACGCGGCCTTCCAGGCCGAGCTCGCGCGCCTCCTCGCCGACTACGCCGGGCGCCCGACGCCCCTGTACCACGCCGACCGCCTCAGCGCCGCGGTGGGCGCGACCGTCCTCCTCAAACGCGAGGACCTCTGCCATACCGGCGCCCACAAGATCAACAACGCCCTCGGCCAGGCGCTCCTCGCCCGGCGCATGGGCAAGCACCGGGTGATCGCCGAGACGGGCGCCGGCCAGCATGGCGTCGCCACGGCGACGGCCTGCGCCCTGCTGGGACTGGACTGCGTCGTCTACATGGGCGCCGAGGACGTCGTGCGCCAGGAGCTCAACGTCGTCCGCATGCGCCTGCTCGGCGCCGAAGTGCGCACGGTCAAGTCCGGGTCGTGCACCCTCAAGGACGCGATGAACGAGGCCCTGCGCGACTGGGTCGCCAACGTGCGCGGGACGCACTACCTCATCGGCTCGACAGCGGGTCCCGCGCCCTTCCCCGTCCTCGTCCGCGACCTGCAGGCGGTCATCGGCCGCGAGGCCCGCACCCAGGTCCTGGAACGTTTCGGGCGTCTCCCATCCGAGATCGTCGCCTGCGTCGGCGGCGGCTCGAACGCCATGGGCATCTTCCACGCCTTCCGCGACGACCCGGTGCGCCTGACCGGCGTCGAGGCCGCCGGGGAGGGGCTTGACAGCGGCCGTCATGGGGCGCCGCTCAACCGCGGCAGCACGGGCGTGCTCCACGGCTCGTTCTCGTACCTCCTCCAGGACGCCTGGGGACAGGTGACCGAAGCGCACTCGGTCTCCGCCGGCCTCGACTACCCGGGGGTCGGGCCCGAACATGCCCTGCTCAAGGACAGCGGCAGAGCGACGTACGTGGGCGCCACCGACAGCGAGGCGCTCGCCGCCTTTCGCCGCCTCGCCGAGCTCGAGGGCATCATCCCGGCCCTCGAGAGCGCCCACGCCATCGCCTACGTCCTGCGCGGCGGCGAAGGCGGCGCCGGCTTCGCCAGCGACGACCTCATCCTCGTCAATCTCTCCGGTCGGGGCGACAAGGACGTGCACATCGCCGCCGACCTGCTCGCGAAGGAGGGAGTGAGATGACACCCGACGGGATGAGACCGGGCGGCACGACATCCGACGGGGTGAGACCCCGGCAGCAAAGCGACGGCCAGAACGTGACGGGCGGGCAGACGAGCGTCGGCGCGCGCCTATCTACGGTCTTCGACCGGGCGCGCGCCGAAGGACGCCGCGTCCTCATGCCGTACATCACCGGCGGCTTTCCGTCGCCCGAGGACTGCACGCGACTCATCGCGAGCTTCCTCGACGCCGGCGCCGACATCGTCGAGCTGGGCGTCCCGTACTCCGACCCCGTCGCCGACGGACCGGTGGTCCAGGCCTCCGCCCAGCGGGCGCTTGCACAGGGCGTGACGACGGACGACGTGCTCCGCCTCGCCGCCGCGCACCGCGACCGGGCGCCCTTCGTCCTGCTCGCTTACGTCAACACAGTGCTCGCCTACGGGCCGGAGCGTTTCTTCGCCTGTTGCGCGGCCTCTGGAGTGGCGGGCGTCGTCGTCCCTGATCTGCCGGCCGACGAAGCCGACCCGCTGATCGCCGTGGCCGCACAGGCCGGCGTGGCCGTCATCCTCCTCGCCGCCCCCCCGAGCACCGACGCGCGTCTCGAGCTGATCGCCGGCAAGGCGCGCGGGTTCATCTACTGTGTGGCGGTCACAGGAGTGACGGGGATGCGGGCGCGGAGCGGCGACGAGCTCCCCGAGCTCGTCGCCCGACTGCGCGCCCGCACCACGCTCCCGCTGGTCGCCGGCTTCGGCATCGGCACACCGAGCCAGGCGAGGGAAGCGGGACGTCTCTGCGACGGGGTGATCATCGGCAGCGCCCTCATCGACATGGTCGCGAAGAGCCCCACGGTGGACGCGGCGTGCGCGACCACCGCGGGCCTTGTGCGAGCGACGCGTGCGGCTCTAGGCGGCTGACAACGGAAGACGAGACGTGGTGGGCGACGTTGGAATTGAACCAACGACCTCCAGCTTGTCGAGCTGGCGCTCTCCCAACTGAGCTAGTCGCCCACGCAGGACCGGCAGTATACCAAACCCGCTGAGCCGGCGACGGCGGCGACGCAGGGAGCGGGCGGCCGGGCCGCGGCGCCGCGAGTCAAGGGATGGCGCTGAGCCGGCGGCCGCGACGAAGGGGCGGGCCGCGGCGCCGCGCCGCAGCGCGGGTGTCAGCCCGCGCTGCGGCGCGGCGCCTTGCGGCGGATGCCCCGCTTGGCCGAGCGCCGCGCGCCGCCGTTGTAGACGATCTTGCCGGGCTTGCGGGGCACCAGGTGCGACTCGGGGATGTCACGCTTCTCGTACGCGAACCCGGGCAGGTCGTGACGCTCGAGGGTCGTGCCGATGAGGCGCTCGATCGCCTTGAGCTCGTACACTTCCTCCTCCGTCAGCAGGCTGATGGCCGTCCCGCTGGCGCCAGCGCGCGCCGTGCGGCCGATACGGTGCACGTAGTCTTCGGGGTTCGTCGGGATGTCGAAGTTGATGACGTGCGAGATGCCCTCGACGTCGATGCCCCGGGCGACGACGTCGGTGGCGACGAGCACCTTGACCTTGCCGCTCTTGAAGCCGTCGAGGGCCTCCTGACGCTGGCTCTGGGTGCGGTCGCCGTGGATCGCGGCACAGGAGATGTGCTTGCGCAGCAGCGTACGGGCGAGCCTTTCGGCGCGGTGGCGGGTGCGCGTGAAGATCAGCGTGCGGTCGGGCTCGTGCGAACGGAAGTACTCGACCAGCAGGTCGAGCTTCTGCTCGCTGTTCACGGGCAGCACGTGCTGGTCGACCGACTCCACCGGGGTCGCGCGGCCGCCGAGCTCGATGAAGACCGGGTCGTGCAGGGTGTCCTCGATGACGGCCAGGACCTGTTTGCCCATGGTCGCCGAGAAGAACAGGTTCTGACGCTGCGGAGGGAGCTTGCGCAGGATGCGACGCACGTCGGGCCAGAAGCCCATGTCGAGCATGCGGTCGGCCTCGTCGAGCACCAGCGTCGTCACCTGCGACAGGCTGACGTCGCCACGCTGCGTCATGTCGAGCAGGCGCCCCGGCGTCGCGACCAGCAGGTCGACGCCGCGACGGACCGCGTGCAGTTGCGGTTCGTAGCCGACGCCGCCGTACACGGCGACGATACGCCGGCCGCTGTACGCGGCGAGCGTGCGGCCGGCCTCCTCGATCTGGCCGGCGAGCTCGCGCGTTGGAGTGACGACCAAGGCGCGCGGGGTGGCGGCGCCGCGTTCGCCTTCGGCGGCGCCGGCGGCCGGCGTGCCAGCGAGAGGCTTGTCGCCCATGAGCTGAAGGATCGGCAGCACGAAAGCGGCCGTCTTGCCGGTGCCGGTCTGGGCGCAGCCGACCACGTCACGGCCGGCCAGCACGCGGGGGATCGCCTGCTCCTGGATCGGCGTCGGCCGCTCGTAGCCGGCATCGGCCACGCCCGCGAGCAGCTCGGGCGAGAGGCCGAGCGCCGCGAAGGCGGAGACGTCCGCAGGCGGCGGTGGAACAGGTCGCGGCGACTGGTTGTGACGCGGCTCGCTGCGGCGCGTTTCGTCGCGACGCGTCTTGTCGCTGCGCGGCTCGCTGCGGCGCGTTTGGTCGCGTTCGACGACCTGGTCCGGCCCATCTGCCTGGGGCTGCTCGACGACGGCCTGGCGCGCGCCGGAGGGCGCCGACTGGGCGCCGCCGTCGCGGCGGCCACGGCCGCCGCGGCGGCGGCGCTTCTTCGGCGTCTCGGCGCGCGCGACGGCAGGATCAGTGACTGGGTTCATTCGGTCTCTCTCTTTCTCAGGCGCCCCGGACCGGTCACGAGCTGCTGCCGACTGCCGCGGCGACGCGGGCGGCGGCGCCACACCATCGCCTCTGTCGGGATGAGATGACGGAGCTGCGTCGGACCTGCGTGGCGCCGACCCGCGTCGCGGAAGACGCTCATCGGCTAGGGCTTGGCCTGAAGGCAGGCCGTCCTCAGGACGGCCAGACTGGGTACGGACGTCGTTCCTTTCGTTCAGAACGCTGTCCGGTGTCTCACAGGGTCCTGGGAAGTGTCTCGGGAGAAATCGGGCCGCCGCGCGGCCCTGACTGAACCGGCTCCCTTGGAGATGATAGTGATAGTAGCAGCTTCGCGGCAGAACGACAACCGAGACCGCCGACGCTACACCGGTGCCACCGCCACCGACATGCCGCTGCCGACCGCACACTGTCAGTCGGGCGCGGCGCCGCCGCGCTTTCAGCCGCTCCCCCAGTCGAACTCCTCGCCGATGCGGCGCAGCCTCGCCTTGGTCGAATCGTCGCAGAGCGCGCCGTGGAGGGCGTCGAAGTACATCGCCTTCGGCGTGTGCCCGAGCTTCACGGCCGCGGCGCAGTTCTCGGCGAGGTCGGTGCGCATGATCACGGGGTCGTCCGAGCCGATCGAGCACTTCACCCCGGCGGCGAGCATGGCGGGCAGGGGATGCTCGTCGAGCGACGCGACGGCGCCGGTGCGCAGGTTGCTCACCGGCGTCACGTCGCAGACGACGCCGCGCTCGGCAAGCTCGGCGAGCAGCGCCGGGTCGTCGACGGCGCGGATGCCGTGGCGGATCCGGTCGGCGTGCAAGACGTCGAGGGCTCCACGGACCGAGGCCGCCCCGGCCTTGCCGCCGGCGAACTCCCCGGCGTGCGGCGCCGAGCCGAGTCCGCCCTCGCGGGCGATGGCGAAGGCCTTGCGGAACTTCTGCGGGGCGTGCTTCTTCTCGGAACCGCCGAGGCTGAGCGCGACCACGCCGCGCTCGCGGTAACGGACCGCCCGTCGGGCGAGCCTGATGCCGAGCGCGGCCGGGAAGTCGCGCGTCACGTCCGGCGTGAGGCGGACCTCCACGCCGTGCCGCTCGCGCGCCTCGGCCGCGCCGTCGCAGTAGCCCTCGAAGACCTCTTCCCACGACGATCCCCGGAGCACGGGCTCGGTCGGCGAGCAGATGCCCTCGATGTAGACGCAACCTTGGGCCTTCGCCCGCCTCGCGTAGTCGACGACGACGCGGCGGAAGTCGTCGGCCCGGCAGAGCGCCCGGCTCGTCGCGATCCAGCGGGAGATGAACTGCTCGAAGCTCCCGACCTCGTAGTACCTATGCAGCCCCTCGACCGTCGCCGCAGGCAGCTCGACGCCGTTGCGCTTGCCGAGCTCGAGGAGCAGCTCCGCCCGCACGGTCGCCTCGAAGTGCACGTGCAGCTCGATCTTGGGATACGGCGTCAGCGCACGAGCTCCTCGGCGAGCAGCTCCATGAGCAGGCCATCGTGCCATTCGCCGTCGCTGTGACGCTCGTACCGGCGCATGACGCCGACACGGCGGAAGCCGACTTTCTCGTACACGTGGATGGCGCGCTCGTTCTCGACCGCCGGGTCGATAATGACGCGGTGATGGCCGCGCTCGTCGGTCAGGAACATGAGGAGCGTGCGCAGGGCGTCGGTGCCGATGCCGCGTCCCTGGAAGCGGGCCCCGACGAACAGGTCGACGCCGGCATGGCGGTAGTCGAGGTCGGCCTCTTCCGCGTACTCGATACAACCGGCGACCTGTCCGTCGGCGAGGATGGCGAAGACGGTGCTGCCCTCTTCGTCTACCCGCTCCCAAGTGTCGCGCATCCACCAGCGCGCGACCTCGGGCTCGCGCAACATGGCCTCGAGCGCCGGGACGTCGCTGTCGGCGACCGGGCGCAGGACGACCTGCACCCCGTGAAGGATGGGGCCGGCCATGCCCAGCCCTACTTTTTGACGGGCTGGGCTCCGCCGGCCCGCCACGCCAGGTACGCGTGCACGAAGCCGTCGAGGTCGCCGTCCAAGACGGCCTGGGCGTTACCGACCTCGTAGTTCGTGCGCAGGTCCTTGACCATCTGGTACGGGTGGAGCACGTAGCTGCGGATCTGCGACCCGAAGTCGACCGCCATCTGCTCCCCACGCTCCCGGGCGAGCTCCTCGGCGCGCTTGCGCTCTTCGAGCTCGAGGAGGCGACCCTTGAGGATACGCATCGCCACGGCACGGTTCTGGATCTGCGAGCGCTCGTTCTGGCAGCTCACGACGATGCCGGTCGGGAAGTGCGTGATGCGCACGGCGGAACTCGTCTTGTTGACGTGCTGGCCGCCGGCGCCGCTCGAGCGGTAGGTGTCGATGCGCAGGTCCTTCTCGTCGATCTCGACCTCGACGTCGTCGGACACGAGCGGCGACACCTCGACGCCGACGAAGCTGGTGTGGCGCCGGTTCGCCGAGTCGAAGGGGCTCAGACGGACGAGGCGATGGACGCCCTTCTCGGACTGCAGGAGCCCGTAGGCGTTCTCGCCCTCGACGGTGACCGTGGCGCTCTTGATGCCGGCTTCGTCGCCCTCCTGGGCCTCGTTGATCTCGACCTTGAAGCCGCGACGTTCGAACCAGCGCAGGTACATGCGGAGGAGCATCTCGGCCCAGTCTTGCGACTCGGTGCCGCCGGCCCCTGGATGGATGGTCAGGACGGCGCCGCCCTCGTCGAAGCGGCCGCTGAAGAAGCGCCGCTCCTCGCCACGCGTGAGCTCACCCTCAAGGGCGTCGATGCCGCTGACGAGCTCGTGCAGCAGGTCGTCATCGACCATGCCGGCGGCAAGCCCCTCGCGCACGAGCTCCTCGGTGGTCTCGAGGTCGGCAAGACGGGCCTCGAGGTCCTCGAACTCCTCGAGGCGCTTCTTGAGGCGGGAGTACTCGGCGGAGGTCTTGGCCGCCGCCTCCTGGTCGTCCCAGAAGTCGGGGGCCTGCATGCGCTCCTCGAGCGCGGCGATGTCGGCGGTCAGCTTGGGAGGGTCAAAGATAGCTCCGCAGCCAGCCCAGGCGGCCGGAGGCCTCCTTGAGGCGTCCGTGAAGGGCATCGAGCTGGACGAGGGCGTCTGGAGCTGAGGTCGTCATCGCTGCGCGAGTATACCCGCGCGTCCGGCGCGCCGCGACCGGTCACGCCCCATGGCACTTCTTGTACTTCTTCCCGCTCCCGCACCAGCAAGGGTCGTTGCGGCCGATCTTCTGCTCGACGCGGCGCTGCTGGACGGCGACGCCGCCCGTCCTGGCCGCCGCGTCGCGGTCGGCCCGCCCGCGGGCGGCGGTCGCCGCCGCTCCGCCCGTAGAGGCCGGGGCCCCGACACGCATCGGCTCACCACCGCCGTCGCCGCCCGGATACTCACCGCCGGACACGGCGGCGAACGAGGTCGTGTTGGCAAGCTCGTCGCCGCTCGAGTAGTTCAGGGCGACGAGCGGCTCCTCGAGAGCGAGCGAGGTGAACATGACGAGGTCCTCGGGAGCGTTCTTCATGAGCGCCGTGACGGTCCCCGTCTTGATGCCCGCGAGCATGTCCTGGAAGAGCTCGAAACCCTCGCTCTTGTACTCGACCAGAGGATCGCGCTGGCCGAGGGCGCGCAGGTGGATGCCCTCCTGCAGGTAGTCCATGTCCTGCAGGTGTTCCTTCCAGCGCGAGTCGATGATCTGCAGCATGACCGCCCGTTCGACGTTGCGCATCTGCTCGGCGCCGATGAGGCGCTCGCGCTCGTCGTACTGGCGCAGGGCGTCGTCCACGGCGAGGTCGACGACGTCGTCCGCGGTGACGGTGTCGAGGTCGATGTCCTTCTTGCCGACGGTCGGGTCGTAGACCATCCGCAGGCCGGTGAAGAGCGCATCGAGGTCCCAGTCCTCGGGGTACTCGCTCTGGCCGGTGTGCCGGCGCACGGCGCCCTCGACCGCCTCGGCGACCATCTCGCGCACCTGGTCGCCGAAGTCTTCGCCCATGAGGATGCGCTGACGCTGGTCGTAGATGACGCGCCGCTGCTCGTTCATCACCTCGTCGTACTTGAGCACGTTCTTGCGGCGCAGGAAGTTGAGCTCTTCGACCTTCTTCTGCGCCCGCTCGACGACGTTGCTGAGCATCTTGTGCTCGATCGGCATGCCGTCCTCCGGACCCAGACGGTCGAGGATCTTATACATGCGGTCGCCGGAGAACAGGCGGATGAGCTCGTCCTCGGCGGAGAGGTAGAAGCGGCTCTCGCCGGGGTCGCCCTGGCGGCCGGAACGGCCGCGGAGCTGGTTGTCGATGCGCCGGCTCTCGTGGCGTTCGGTGCCCAGCACGTACAGGCCGCCGAGCTCGACGACGCCCTCGCCGAGCTTGATGTCGACGCCGCGGCCGGCCATGTTCGTGGCGATCGTCACGGCGCCGCGCCGGCCGGCGCCCTCGATGATACCGGCCTCGCGTTCGTGCTGCTTGGCGTTGAGGACGTCGTGCGGGACACCGCGCCGCTCGAGAAGGCGCGAGAGCATCTCGCTGACCTCGACCGACACGGTGCCGACGAGGACCGGCTGCCCTTGCTCGTAACGCTGGACGATGTCGTCGACAACGGCGTCGAACTTCTCTTTCGTCGTCCTGAAGATGAAGTCGTTCTCGTCCCTGCGGATCATCGGGGCGTTGGTGGGGATCTGCACGACCTCGAGGCCGTAGATCTGGCGGAACTCGTCCTCCTCGGTTTTGGCCGTGCCGGTCATGCCGGCGAGGACCTCGTACATGCGGAAGTAGTTCTGCAGGGTGATCGTCGCGAGGGTCTGGTTCTCCTCCCTGATGGGGACCCGCTCCTTGGCCTCGATCGCCTGATGGAGCCCCTCCGACCAGCGCCGACCCTCCATGATGCGGCCGGTGAACTCGTCGACGATCTTGACCTCGCCGTCCTGGACGACGTAGTCGACGTCGCGTTTGTAGAGCGACTGGGCGCGCAGAGCCTGGATGAGGTGGTTCACGAGAGCGCCGTTCGACTCTTTGTAGAGGTTGTCGATGTCGAGGGCGCGCTCGACCTTGGCGACGCCCTGCTCGGTGACCGCGACGGTGCGCTGCTTCTCGTCCACCTCATAGTCTTCGCCCTCGCGCAGGCGCGGGACGATGCGCGCGAACTGGCGGTAGGTGTCGGCCGCCGTCTCAGGGGCGCCGCTGATGATGAGCGGGGTGCGGGCCTCGTCGATGAGGATCGAGTCGACCTCGTCGACGATGCAGTAGTAGTGGCCGCGCTGGACCATGTGCTCACGGCGCATGGCCATGTTGTCGCGCAGGTAGTCGAAGCCGAACTCCGAGTTGGTCCCGTAGGTGACGTCGGCGTTGTACTGCTCTCGCCGGTCGGACGGGTCCATCATGGCCTGGATGCAGCCGACCTCGAGACCGAGGAAACGGTAGACCTGGCCCATCCATTCGGCGTCACGTTTGGCGAGGTAGTCGTTGACGGTCACGAGGTGGGCGCCGCGCCCGGCGAGCGCGTTCAGGTACATCGGCATCGTCGCCACGAGGGTCTTGCCCTCGCCGGTCTTCATCTCGGCGATGTCGCCCTCGTGGAGGACGATGCCGCCCATGACCTGGACGTCGAACGGGCGCATGCCGAGGGCCCGCTTCGCCGCCTCGCGCGCAGCGGCGAAGGCCTCGAAGAGGAGGTCGTCGAGGAGCTCGCCGTTGGCGTGACGCTCCCGGAACTCGACCGTCTTGGCACGCAATTGCTCGTCGCTGAGGGCGGCGAAGGTAGGTTCGAGCTCGTTGACGGCGCGGACCTGCTGCTCGAGCTGCTTGGCACGCTTGCCTTCTCCGGCGCGGAGCAGCTTGTCGACGATACTCATGATGTGACGGTTCTCCTCGCGGCGCCGCCCTGGGCGGCGCGCGCCTCATACGCTGGACGTCGGGGGCGCGCCGCCGCGGGCGGCGCCGCACATCCCTGGGTCATTGTCGCACACGGCGGGCCGGGCGTCGCCACAGCGACGCCCGGCCCGCCGCCCTTCACGTTCTCCCGCTCACCCCTCGGCCGGCTCGATGAGGCCGTAGTGGCCGTCGTTGCGTCGGTACACCACGTTCGTGCGGTTCGTCTCGGCGTTCGTGAACACGAAGAAGTCGTGGCCCACCAGCTCCAGTTGAAGGGTCGCTTCGACGACCGACATCGGCTTGAGGGCGAACTGCTTCGTCTTGACGACGCGCCCGTTGTCGCCCGCAGCCCCGAGCTCGGCTTCGAGCTCGTCACCGACGGGCACGGCCGCCGCCGTGGCTTCTTCGGCCTGCGCGACGGGACCCGCCAGCTTCTCGTGGTACTTGCGGTTCTTGCCGTGCACCCTGTCGTGGTACTTCTTGACACGGCGCAACAGCTTGTCGGTGGCCAGGTCGATGGCCGCGTACATGTCGGTCGCGCGCTCCTTGGCTCTGATCACCGGTCCGCGCGTGAAGATCGTGGCCTCGCACACACAGGGCTCGGGGATACTCGGGTTCTTCTCGACCTTCAGCTCAAGCTCTACGCGCGTCACCTCGTCGATCTTGCGGTCCTGCAGGAGCTTGCGCACGCGAAGGACCTTCTCCTCCGCGTAGTCCCGCAGGGCGTCGGTCACGGTGACGTTGCGGCCCTTGATCTGGGTCTTCATCGACATCGCTCCTTCATGATCGCGGTGTGAAGGACGCATCAGACGACGGCGCGTGCGGCGCCGGGGTGTTCTTGGACGGATGTGGGCGATGGGCCCGGACGGTGCGTGCGAACGTGAAGACGAAAGGGTCGGTTCCAGTCTGTCCAAGCACTCGTGCGCAGTGGTTCAACGTCTCACCTGTGGTGTATACGTCGTCAACGATCACCACTCGCTTGAGCTTCATTAATACCCTACTCGCATCCTTCGCCAACGCAAACGCCCCGGCGACGTTTGCCGCGCGGGCCTCGCGGTCGAGACCGCTCTGGCGTGAGCCGTGACGTGTGCGCACGAGCAGGGGCGCGGCCGGAAGGCCCGCGGAGCGGGCCAGGCCGCGCCCCAACAGCTCCGCCTGGTTGAAGCCCCGCTCGAGACTGTGGTCTCGGTGACCGGGGACCCACGTGACGAGGTCGACGGCGGGCGCGGCTCGGGCCGGCGCCGGGCCTTCCGGCGGAGGCGCGGCGCCGGCCCGAGCCGCTCCGTCCGGCGGGGGCGCGACGCCGGGCGCGGCGAGCCCGCCGGCCGGCGCCATGACCCCGCAGGCCGCGGCGAAGGCCGGCGCCGCCAGAGTCGTCATCTCGACGACGACCGAGCGCAAGGCGCGGAACTTGCAGGCCGTCACGAGCGCCCGGGCGGGGCCGTCGTAGACGAACGCCGCCGCGGCACTCGAGAAGGCAAGCTCGCGGCCGGTGCATTCCCGGCAGGGCGTGGCAGCGCCGGGCGCGCCGCAGCGCCGGCAACGCCGCGCCGGCAGCTCGACGAGCTGCGCGGCGCAGCCGGCGCACAGCCACGCGCCCGGCGCCCGGCACACGACGCAGCGCCGCGGAAAGAAGAGGTCCAGCACCCCGTCGAGCAGGCCGTGCGCGTCCACGTCGGCAGGCGTTCAGTCGTCGCCGACGACGCCGCGGGGATCGTCGACGCCGCGGCGACCATCGACACCGCGGGGACCATCGACGCCAACGCGCGAACGGGGCTCGCAGCGCGCCCCGGGCGGGACCAGAGCGTGCGCGGCGATGTCGGCGCGGTCGCCGATGACGGCGTCCTCGTGCACGACGGCCTCGTGATGCACCGTCACGTGACGCCCGAGGATGCTCCCGGCAAGACGCGAACCGCGCCCGTTCTTGACGCCGTCCCACTGGATGACGCCCTCGAGCACGGCGCCGCGCTCGATGACGCAGCCGTCCCCGATGATGAGCGGGCCGATGAGCTCGGCTTCGGCCTCGACGAGACACCCGGCGCCGAGCAGGAGCGGCCCCTTGAGGCGGGCCCCGGGCTCGATCTGCGTCCCCTCCCCCACCCACACGCCGGAGGCGACCTCTCGCCCCGGGATCTGCAGGGCGACGCGCCCGAGCAGGGCGTCGAAGTTGCTGACGCGATACTGCTCGATGTTGCCGACGTCGTTCCAGTAGGTCTCGAGCGGCCACACATGGAACGGCGCCCCGGCGGCGAGCAAGGCCGGGAACACGTCTCGCGCCCAGTCGACCGGCCCACCCTGCGGGACGAAGTCGAAGATCTCCGGTTCGAAGGCGTAGATGCCGCAGTTGCAGAGGTCAGAGCGCGCTTCTTCTGCCGGGACCTTCTCCTGGAAGCCGACGACACGTCCCTCGTCGTGCACCACGACGCCGTAGAGCGATGGGTCCGCGACCCGCTTGACGGCCATGGTGCACACGCCGCCGTTGCGGCGGTGGGCGGCGACGAACGCCGTCAGGTCGATGTCGGTCAACCCGTCGCCGCTGACGACCACGAACGTGCTGTCGCCGAGGAACTCGCGGAAGGCGGCGACGCCCCCGGCGGTGCCCAGCAGCTCCTTCTCGAGGTTGTAGCGCAGCTCCACGCCGAAGGCGGAGCCGTCGCCGAAGTACGAGCGGATCTTGTCGGGATGGTAGTGGAGGTTGGCCGCGACCTCGCGCACGCCGTGGCGGCGGAGCAGGCGCAGCATGTGCTCCATCACCGGTCGATTGAGGATCGGCACCATGGGCTTGGCCGTGCGCCCGGTGAGCGGATAGAGGCGCGTGCCAAGGCCGGCGGCCATGACCATGGCCTTGACCGGCGCCGAGGCGCCGGACCCAAAGCGCACGCCGCCGGCGCTCATCGTCACGTCGCTCCGCCGCAGGCGGCGGCGAGCGCCGGCCCGAACGGCGGACGCAGCACGCCCGCTTCGGTGACGATCGCCGTGATGTTCGCCGCCGGGGTGACGTCGAAGGCCGGGTGCCGGGCGCGGGCGCCGGCCGGCGCCACGGGTACGCCCCGGAACGTGGTCACCTCGTCTTCGGGGCGCTCCTCGATGGGGATGGCGGCGCCGCTCGCCACGCTGAGGTCGACCGTCGAGAGCGGCGCGGCGACGTAGAAGGGGACGCCGTGCTCCCTGGCGAGGACCGACACCGTGTAGGTGCCGATCTTGTTGGCCGTGTCGCCGTTCGCCGCGATGCGGTCGGCGCCGACGACGACGGCGTCGACCTCGCCGCGGCTCATGAAGTAGCCCGCCATCCCGTCGCTGATCAACCGGTACGGGATGCCCTCGACCTCGAGCTCCCACGCAGTCAGCCGTGCGCCTTGCAGCCAGGGACGCGTCTCGTCGACCCACACCAGAAGGTCGCCGTACCTGGCGTAGGCGGAGCGGATGACGCCGAGCGCGGTGCCATACCCAGCGGTGGCGAGCGCCCCCGCGTTGCAGTGCGTGAGCACGGCGTCGCCCGGCCCGAGCAGCGAGGCCCCGTGCGCGCCGATGGCGAGGCAGCGCGCCACGTCGTCGGCGAGGATGGCGCGAGCGCGGGCGAGCAGCGCGGCCGCCACGGCCGCGGGCCTCGCCCGCTCCGCGCCGGCGGCGAGCTCGCGCTCCCAGACGGCGCGCATCTCGGCGACCGCCCAGGCCAGGTTGACCGCCGTCGGCCGCGTCGCCGTGAGCCCGGCGGCCGCTTCGTCGAGGGCGGCGCGGAAGGCGGCCGGGTCGTCGGCGCTCGCGGCGGCTTCGCCCGCCGCGAGCGCGAGCCCGCCGGCCGCCGCCACGCCGATCGCCGGCGCACCGCGCACCGTCATGTCGCGGATGGCCTCGGCGACCTCGCGCCACGTGCGGCAATGGACGTACCGCTCCTCATGCGGGAGGACGCGCTGGTCGATGAGGACGACCTCGTCGTCACGGATCTCGACAGTCCGCACGCGCAGCTTCGACAGGTCCGCACTGACGCCGACGTCGGTCACGCGGTCACCCCTGTACCCGGCGCCGCCCTCAGGTACCCTGGTCCCAGGAGGCGAGATACGCGGCCTGCTCGGCGGTGAGCGTGTCGCAGGCGACGTCCATGCTCGCGAGCTTGAGGCGGGCGATCTCGTCGTCGATGTCTTTCGGCACCACGTAGACCCTCTTCTCGAGCTCGTCGTGGTGCCGGACCATGTACTCGGCGCTGAGCGACTGGTTGGCGAAGCTCATGTCCATGACCGCAGCCGGGTGGCCTTCGGCCGCCGAGAGGTTGACCAGGCGCCCCTCGGCGAGCAGGTAGATGCGGCGCCCGTCGGCCATGGTGTACTCGTCGACGTACTCGCGCACGCGGCGCTTCTTGACGGCGAGCTTCTCGAGGGCCGGGATGTCGATCTCGACGTTGAAGTGCCCTGTGTTGGCCACGATGGCGCCGTCCCTCATGACCTCGAAGTGCTCGCTGCGGATGACATGGATGTCGCCCGTCGCGGTGACGAACAGGCCGGCGACCTTGGCCGCCTCGGCGATGGGCATGACGCGGAACCCGTCCATGACCGCCTCGAGAGCGCGCAGCGGGTCGACCTCGAGGACGATGACGTCGGCGCCGTGGCCCTTCATGCGGTTGGCGAGGCCGCGCCCGCACCAGCCGTAGCCAGCCACGCACACGGTGCTGCCGGCGATGAGGATGTTCGTCGCCCGGATGACGCCGTCGAGCGTGCTCTGCCCCGTGCCGTAGCGGTTGTCGAACATGTGCTTGGTGTTGGCCTCGTTGACGGCCACCACAGGGAACATGAGACGGCCCTCGGCCTCGAGAGCCTTGAGGCGGATGACGCCGGTGGTCGTCTCTTCGGTGCCGCCGATGATGTCGCTCGCCATGTCGGGGCGCTCGCCATGCAGAACGCCGATGACGTCGGCGCCGTCGTCCATGGTGATGTTGGGACGGTGGTCGACGCAGGCGTTGATGTGGCGGTAGTACGTCGCATCGTCCTCGCCTTTGATGGCATGGACGCGGATACCGTACTCGTCGACGAGGGCGGCGGCCACGTCGTCCTGGGTGCTCAGCGGGTTGCTGGCGCACAGGACGATGTCGGCGCCGCCCGCCTTGAGCGTGCGCATGAGGTTGGCCGTCTCGGTCGTGACGTGCAGGCAGGCGCCGACGCGCACGCCTTTGAGCGGCTGCTCGACGGCGAAGCGCTCGCGGATGGCCTTGAGCACGGGCATGTGCATGTCGGCCCACTCGATGCGCAGGACGCCCTGCGGGGCGAGGCCGATGTCCTTGATGTCGTACTCGGAAGTCACGGAAGAAGCCCTCACTCTCGTTCGTCGGCCGCCGCCACGACGAGGCAGGCGGCCACCTTGAGACCGTAGAACGCCGCCACCACGACCGCGGGGACGAGGCAGTCGGCGTACGCCGCTGACCCCGCCTCGTCGAGAGCGCGACGCTCGAACGGCGTGAGCCGCGCGGCGTCGCGCACCCCGGCCGCGACGACGTCTTCGGAGTATATCGGAGCACCCGCCGCGGCCCTAGCCGCGGCGGGTTGATATATGCCGGTCATGCAGGGAAAGCTGCGCGGCACGCCCGCCGGCCAGCGACCGGTGAGCGGGCCCCGGAGGACAAGGTTCACGTGGTCGCGGACGGGGACAAGGACGGGCGCGACCTGCGAAGACCGGGCGACGGCGCCGGACGTGCCGGGCGCCGCCACGCCGCCGGACATACCAAGCGTAGCCGCAACCGCGGACGTACCAGGCGCGGCCCCGCCGGCGGCCGGGCCGCGCCACACGCCCGGCACGACGAGCCCGACGGTCGTCCCGGGCCGCACCGCGCCGAGCAGCGCGAAGAGCGGGCCCGCGAAGGGGACCTGCGGGCGCAGCTCGGCCCGCGTCAGGACGACCGGCTGCGCTTCCGGAAACACAGTGGCGGCGACGGCTGCGGCGCCGACCTCGGCCACGACCACGTCCACGAGCTGACCGCCGGCCTCGGACCCGTCACCACCGACTGTTCCATGGTCGGCCCTTCCGCCGGCGACCTCCCTTTCGTCGGCCCTTCCGCCGACGAGACCTCCGCCGCCCGCACCCTCTCCCTCGCCCCGATCCAGCCCGTCGCCCTCCACGACGTCACGGCCCTCCCGTACCGTCGCCGAGGCGCCGCTTGAGACGCTGGATGGCCTCGACCGGCGTCGGGTCCACGCCGCGCAGGAGGGCGAGGTACAACGACACGTGATCGCCCAGCGCGACCAGCGAGAACACGCGCGCCAGCGGGCTCACACCCTGTGTCTCAAGACGTTCGACCGGGACCCCGGCGGCGGCGAAGGTCTCGGCCGTCACCGTGGACCGGCGACGCGGACGGTCACCGGCGCCCTGATCCTCGAGCATGACGACGCAGCCCGACGCGTCCAGCGGGCCGCCGGCTCCCCATGCCTCGACCTCATTGTGGTCGAGCTCAGGGAGTGTGGCGAAGAAGGCCGCAACCTTGGCGTTCTCGTTGAGCTGCGTCTTCCAGCGGCGCGCCACCGGCGCCGTGAGGCCCTGCCCGCAGACCAGCGGCACGCGCCCCTGCAACCGCCGTGCAAGGGCCTTCGCCGGGTTGGACTGCTCACCGACATCCGGCGCGTACTGCGCCGCCGCGACGTCCAGCAGGGCGGCGGCCTCGGCGACTGCTTCGCCGCAAGTCGGCACCAGCCCGGCGCGCTCGAGCGCCGCGAGCACCGCCATGGCCAGAAGGCCGAGGGCGGCGCGCGGCTGCCGCCCGGTCGGTATCGTCAGGAGGGGCAGGCCGCATGCGCCGGCGAACGCCGCGAGCTGACCGCCCGCGGTGACACAGACCGGGCGGCAGCCGCGCGCCGTCGCCGCCGCCGTGGCGGCGAGCGTCTCGGCCGTGTCTCCCGAATAGCTCACGGCGACGACCAGGGTCCGCTCGTCAACCCAACCCGGGAGCCTCTCGTCGCGGACGACGACGGCGGGGACCGCCAGGTCCGCGAAGGTGGCGAAGACGAGGTCAGCGCCGATGGCTGAGCCGCCCATGCCGAGGACGGCGACGCCGGACGGCCGCGCCGGCGGAGCCGGCGCGGCCGTCGCCGCGCCGTCTTCGAACGCCACCAGGTCGAGCTGCCGCCGAGCCTCGGCGTAGCCGTCACGGACCTGCCCGGCGAGGCCGGCGATCGCGCCGAGCATGTCGCTCGCGTCGAGCTCGGCGACCCGCGCCGGCCCGAGATCGTCCACCGCTGCCCCCACGTTCTCCGCTCCCCTGTCCTGCATGGACCGCTCGCGCGCCTCCGCCCGTCCCCCGGAGCCCCTCAGGCGCCGCGAATGATGCTGAGCACCAGGTCCCTCTTCTCTTCCATGATCTCGCGGCTGTCGGCGCCGAGGTTGAGACGCACGAGCGGCTCCGTGTTCGACGGGCGCACGTTGAAGTGCCAGTGCTCGTAGTCGACGGAGATGCCGTCCAGCTTCGTGACTGTGCCGTCGGCGAACCTCTCCTCGAGACGCGCGAGCACGGCGTCGACGTCGTCGACCTGGGAGTTGATCTCGCCGGAGATGAAGTACCGCCGGCGCAGCGGCTCCAGAAGCTCGGCCAGCGTCTTCCCCGTGCGGCTGAGCAGGTCAAGGATGAGCAGGGCCGGGATGAAACCCGAGTCGGCGTTGTAGTTGTCGCGGAAGTAGTAGTGCCCCGAGACCTCGCCGCCGAACAGCACCGGCTCGCGGCGCATGCGCTGCTTGAAGAACGCGTGGCCGACGCGGTTCACGAGCGGGACGCCGCCGTGAGCGCGGATCGTGTCCGGTACGGCGCGGCTGGCACGCACGTCGTAGAGGATCGCGGCGCCGGGATGCGTCGCGAGCAGTGCCTGGGCCAACAGAGCGGTGACGAAGTCACCGGGCACGAACGCGCCCGTCTCGTCGATGAAGAAACAGCGGTCGGCGTCGCCGTCCCAGGCGATGCCAAGGTCGGCCTTTTCGGCGAGCACGCGGGCGCTGATCTCCCGCCGGTTCTCCTCGAGCAGCGGGTCCGGGTGATGGTTCGGGAAGGTGCCGTCGACCTCGAAGTACATGGGGACGGTCCTGAGCGCCGTGTCGGCGAAGACGAGCGGGGCGAGCTTGCCGGCGACGCCGTTGGCGGCGTCCATCACCACCTTGAGCGGTCGGAACGCCGCCACGTCGGCGAACCGGCGCAGGTGCCCGACGTACGACGGGTAGAGGTCCTCGCGCGTACGCCCGGCGCCGGCCGGCGCCGGCGGCAGCCCGTCCAGGGCGAGGACGCGCCGCATGAGCTCGGGCATGCCCTCGTCGCCCGAGAGCGGCAGCGCGCCCTCGCCCACGAGCTTCAGGCCGTTGTAGCGCGAAGGATTGTGCGAGGCCGTGACCATGGCTCCGCCGTCGAGACCGCGGTCGGCCACACCGAAGTACAGCATCTCGGTCGGCACCAGCCCGAAGTCGCGCACGGACGCTCCCCCGGCGGCGGCGCCGGCGCAGAACGCGTCCAGCAGGCCGGGCGACGACGGACGCGGGTCCATGCCCGCGCCGAGCGAACGCGCCCCCAACTGCTGTGCCAGCGCGAGCCCGATGCGTTCGGCCGCCGCTTCGTCGATCTCCGACGGGTAGACCCCGCGCACGTCGTACGCCTTGAAGATGGACTCGGGTATCGTCATCTCCCCTCCTCGCCGGTCGTCGACAGGCGCGGCTCGCCGGGCGAGCGCCGCGCCTTCACGACTCCCGAGCGTCGAACTGCTCGCGAAAGCCGACGCAGCCGTCGGCGAGCACGGTGCCCGGAGCCAGCCAGATGCCGGCCGCGAGCTGGTTGCCGGCGCCCACGTCGCAGGCCTCGCCAAGGACGGCGGCGTGGATCTGGGCGCCGGCGCCGACGCGGCTCTCGCGGACCAGGATGCTCCGCGAGACGTCGGCGTGAGGCTCGACCCGCACGGCCGCCTGCAGGACCGATTCCACCACGCTCGCGCCCTCGCCGACGACGGCGCCGGCGCCCACGACCGCGAGCGGACCGACGCGCGCGCCGGAGGCGATGGCCGCGCCGTCGGCGACGTAGCAGGGCGGCACGATCCGTGCCGCCGTGCCGAGCGTCGCCGACGGCGAGACATACACGTACGAGTCACCCATGTCGTCACCGACCGCGGTACGCACAACGCGCTCGAGGATGTCGAAGTGGGCCTGCAGGTAGCTTTCGGGCGTGCCGATGTCGCGCCAGTAGCCATGGTCGACGTAGCCGTAGAGGGACCCGGCGCGCGCCAGCTTGGGGAACACGCCGCGCTCGATCGAGAACAGCCTGCCCCGGGGGATCAGATCGAGGATCTCCGGCTCGAGCACGTAGACGCCGGCGTTGACGAGCGCCGTGCCCTCCCATTCGCCGGGCTTCTCGAGGAAGTCCGCCACGGAGCCGTCGTCGCGGAGCTGGACGAGCCCGTAGCGACGGGGGTCGGCCACCGCGGTGAGGAAGATCGTCGCCATGCCGCCCTTCTCGCCGTGGACGGCGGCGAAGGCGCCAAGGTCGACGTCGCTGAGGACGTCGCCGTTGAAGACGAAGAACGGCCCGTCGTCGAGCTTCGGGGCGCAGTTCGCGATCGCCCCCGCCGTGCCCAGGGGCTCGTCTTCCACGACGTAGTCCACGGCCACGCCGTACGCCGCGCCGTCGCCGATCTCGGCCTCGATGGCGGCGGCGAGATACCCGCTCGAGAACACCGCCCGGGCGACGCCGTGGCGCGCGAGGTCGTCGAGGATGTAGGCGACGAAAGGCCGCTCCACGACCGGCGCGACCGGCTTCGGCACGCGCGACGTGACGGGACGCAGGCGCGTACCCTCGCCTCCGACGAGGATGACGGCCTGCGACGGCGTGGCAGGACGCGACATCGCTGCCTCGATCAGGCCGGCCAGGCTGGAGGCTCGGCGTCGCCGAGCCCGATCCCGTCGTACTCGAGGCCGGATGCGGCGACGACGTCCGGGTCGAGGAAGTTGCGCCCGTCAATGAGCAGCGGGCGCCGCATGACGGCGGCGGCCGCGCCCCAGTCGAGCCGGCCGTACTCCGGCCATTCTGTGACGAGCACGGCGGCGTCGGCGTCGGACAAGGCCTCGAGGGGGTCGTCGACGATGGCCACGCCGGGGAACGACGGGTGCTCGCCGGCGGGGATCATGGGATCGTGGGCGCTCACTCTCGCACCCTCCCCCTGAAGCCGCGCGGCGAGGACGATGGACGCCGCCTCGCGGAGGTCGTCGGTGTTCGGTTTGAACGTCAGACCGAGCAGCGCGACCTTCTTGCCGTGCAGGCGGCCCAGGCGCTGCTTGAGCTTGGTGACGACGCGCCGCTTCTGCAGGGCGTTGACCTCCAGCACCGCGGTGAGCAACTGGAAGTGGTAGCCGCTGTTGCCAGCGAGCTGCTTGAGCGCCTGCACGTCCTTGGGGAAGCACGAGCCGCCGTAGCCGATCCCGGCTTGCAGAAAGTGCGGCCCGATGCGATGGTCGAGACCCATGCCGCGCGCGACCTCGCGCACGTCGGCCCCGACCTGTTCGCACACGTTGGCGATCTCGTTGATGAACGAGATCTTCGTCGCCAGGAAGGCGTTCGAGGCGTACTTGATCATCTCGGCGGTGGCCACCGAGGTGCGCACCACTTCGGCGTCGATGCCCCGGTACAGCGCCTCGACCACGTCGCCGTCCTCGGGGCGAAACGAGCCTATGACGATGCGGTCGGGCTCGAGGAAGTCCTGGATCGCCGCCCCTTCCCGCAGGAACTCGGGGTTCGAGACGTAGGCGATCTGCGACACGCCGAGCCCGGTGAAGTCTGCCGTCACCCTCTCACCCGTGCCGACCGGCACGGTGCTCTTCATCACCATAAGGCGCTCGCCCCCGCGGCGGGCGATCTCGCGCGTCGCCCGTTGGACACGCGAGAGGTCGGCGTCGCCAGAAGCGGAAGGCGGCGTGTCGACGGCGATGAACAGGATGTGACAGCCTTCGAGCAGCTCGTCGTACGACGTCGTGAATGAGAGCCGCTCCGTCGTGTCGTCGATCAGCTTGTCGAGGCCCGGCTCATAGATCGGCAGGCGGCCGGAGCGCAGCCCCGCGATCTTCGCCTCGTCGACGTCCATACACACCACGCGATGCCCGAGATGAGCGAAACAGACCGCCGTGACGAGACCCACATATCCTGTGCCGACGACACCGATCGGCGCGACGCCATCCATGCCCGTTGCACTCCTCCGTCCTCCTGCGCGCGCCCGACGGCTCGGACACGACTCGGGCGGCTAGTCTACCATCGGCCAGGCGCGCTCCGAACGCCAGGGCCGGCCTCGTCGGGGCGAGCGGACACGGGGCGCTACAGACCGATCGGACCTCTGCCCCTGAGCCACACCCGGCGCCTGCGTGTCCGCTGGCTGGGCGTCGTGACCAGCCCGAGGAGGTCGGTCACGGTCCGCTGAACGACTTCACCCTCCACCCGCCAGCGTCTCCAGCTCGTACCTCGAGCTGTCGTGCAGCGGGTTCAGTCGGAGTGCCCGGCGGAACTCCAATGCCGCCTCGCCGTCACGGTCGAACGCGTGCTCCAACAGCATCGCGAGCTGGTAGTGGACCTCGTAGTTCTGCGGCTGCAGCCGCGCGGCCTCGCGCAGCGTGCGGAGCGCCGCGCGGTTATCGCCACGCTGCTGCTGCACGAGCGCGAGCGTGATCAGCGGCTCGGCGGCGAGCGGGTCCCAGCGATGCGCGCTGCGCGCCGCGTCGGAGGCGGCGACGAGGTCACCCGTCGCCGCCTCCTCGACGGCGCGGTTCTGCGCGCGGTCGGCCAGATAGGGCGGGGTCCAGCTCGCAGCGAGCAGCACCAGCAGCCCGGAAGCCGCGACACGCCGCGCGAGCGCTCGCAGTTTCGACATGCCACGGGCGCCCGACGCGTCAGCGCGGCCGGGGCCGACCACGGCCCCGGCCGCGCCGACGGGGACGTCGGCCTGCTCGGCGCCCGTGCTCGGGAGGTCGTCGTCGCCCACGTCGTCGCCGCACGCCGCGGGCGCGGCGTCCCTGCTCGAGACGTAGGCCGCCGGCGTGGCGGCGAAGAGCATCAGCGCGACGCCCGCCGCCGCCATGTCCCAGTCCCAATCCCACGTCATGTGCACGATGAAGGCGACGAGTCCCGCCTGGAGGGCGGCGAGCAACGCCCGTTCGGGGTCGCGGCGCCCGCGGATCGAGCCCCGCAACGCGGCCACGACGAAGAGGACCATGGCGCCGGCGAACGTGACAAGACCGGGAAGACCGAGTTCGCTGAGCGCGTTCAACCACTGGCTGTGCGCGTGCTTCGTCACGCCGCCGTCGTGGCGGAAGCGATAGTGCGTGAAGCGATACGTGCCGGCCCCGGTGCCCACTTTCGGGCCGGCGTCGTACTGTTCCAGCGCCTGCCGCCAGAGGGGAGGACGACCGCTGTTCAACGACAGGAGCCTGCCGGGCGTGTCCCCCGTCCTGCGCGTGTCAGAGTCCGCCATGAACGTCCGGTACTGCTCGCGCACCCAGTCGGCGCCGCCCTGCCGGTCGATGTAGGCGAACGTCCCGCCACCGCCCACCACGAGCACCCCGACGAGCACCGCGACCCCGGTGGCGACGCGGACCCAGCGCGGCCAGGCGATGCCCCGCTCAAGTGCCGCAAGCGCCAGTTCCAGGACGAACGTCGCCCCTAGTGCCACCAGGGACCAGCGCAGGAGCTCGTGCCCCTGGGCAGTCCGCAAGGCGTCGTCGACGGTCGCCGAAAAGAGCGTGTCGAGCCCCCTGACGCGCCAGATGGCGAGGGCGACGGGCGCGACGATCGCGAGCAGCGCGGCCAGCGAGGACAGGCGCCGGTCGCAGAGCGCGAAGTACGCGACGAGGGCGACCGCCAGGGCGATGATGCCGCCGCGCGAGAACGAGAACACGAACGTGAACGCCACCGGTACGGCAGCGGCGGCGGCCGCGGCGCGGACGGCAAGGGGCGCGCCGCGTCGCGCCGCCAGAGAGAGCGCCACCGGCAGCGCCATCACCATGAGAAGGGCGAGCACGTTCCAGTAGCCGACAGGACTGTCCAGGCGGGCATACGTGTGGGCATGCGTCACCACATCGGGCAACACCTTGCCCGCGAACGCGTAGCAGGCGACCGCGACCGTCACGACGAGGAAGCCGTACCCGGCAAGGCGCAGTTGTCCGCGACCGGTGCGGGCGGCGCCGAGGACCGCGGCCACGGCGACGTAGAACGCGGCGTAGTCGAACGCCCTCCACGAGAGGTCGGGCCCGAACGACCACAGGATCGACACGCCGGCCCAGACCGCGTACCCGGCAAGAAAGGCCAGGGCGGCGAGGAACAGCGCGGACGGACGCACCCATCCCGGAACGGCCCAGACCAGGACCGCCGCAGCGAGGAGCCAGGCGATGGCGATCGGCGCCGCCCTCGTCAGCACGTAGCCGCCGGAGAGGAACGAGAACGCCGCGAACGCGCAGAGCGTCAGCGCGCACGGCAACGAGTCGCGCCAGGACGGCGCCGGCAGGCCTGCGGCGGAGTCGCTCTCTGCGCGGACGCGCATGTGCGGCAGTATAGCCGACCCTCGCGTCGCGGAGCGGCGACCGGCGAACGAACGCCCTCCGCCGGAGTGTTCCCATCCTCGTCCCCACGTGGTATAAGACATCGAATGATGTGACGGACCCGCAGGCATGCGCTACTGAGGGGAGGGGGGTGAAGATATGAAGGTCAAGCTGTTCGTCGCGCTGATGCTCGTCGCCGTCGCCACGCTCGTCTTCGCGTCGGCTGCTCTCGCCGTGTCCCAGGCGACGATCGACGCCATCATCGAAGATGCCAAGGACGGCACCATCGACGGCGACTGGACGGCGGCCGAGATCCGTGCCGCGCTCGAGTACCTGCGCGAGAACGCGATCTACCAGCAGTACACGGACCTCGAGGGCGTCCTCGAAGACTACCTGGCGAGCCTCCAGGCCCCCGGTGAGCAAGAAGGCGAGCTCGCCTTCACCGGCGGTGAGATCCTCATGCTCCTCGGAGCGGGGGCCGGCCTCGCCGGCAGCGGTGCGCTTCTGCGTCGTCGGCGCTCGTAGACGACCGACGTCTCATCCGCGTGCGGAACGGGGCGCCCCTCGGGGCGCCCCGTTCCGTCTCTTCCATCGGCCACCGCGTTCCGCTCGCAACCTCATCGCCCCCTGGCGGTGACCACCGCCGTCCCGGGGCGCCAGCGGGTCGTGCCGCCGAGGCGACGTTGCCCATCCGATCCTCGTTCCACTCACGCTCGGCCCCTCAACACGGTCACTCACTCGCCGGGGACCGACACGGTCACCGCCGCGGGCGCCGCGGGGTCGCGCGCCACGGCGAGGGACGGCCGCGGCAGGTCGCCCGCCACGGTCAGCGCCGCGCGGCGGTAGCCCGGCCGATACACGACCGCCGGTCCGTCCGGACCTCCCGCGGCCGCGCCTCCCGTCTCCCGCACCTGATACCCGCACGCTGCCAGCCAGGGCTGCAGCCGCAGTCCACCCGCGCCGACGACGGCCACCTCGACCGTCCGTCGCGCCGCATAGCTGAACCCCACGCGGGTGCCGACGAGGCCCGGGGCCAGGTACTCCGGCCAGCACGACCGCGCGACGGCGCCGGCGATGAGGCGCGCCGCGCAGCGGCGCGCCTCATCGCCGGCGCACAGCCACCCGGGCGACGGCGACGGGTCAGCGCCGCCCGCGACTTCTACCGCCACTACCGGCGCCGGGCCGGCGGCCTTGCGCAGCGCGTCGTCGCCGGCGCGGCCGGCGCCCGCACGACCGTCGCCGACGACGACGCAGGGTTGAAAGGCCGTCTTCAGCGCCGCACCCATATCCCTGAGCCGGGCGACGTCCTCGGCCGTCGTACCCGATACGAGCACCACGGCGAGGGGTCGGCGCCGTCTGACCGCCTCGCTGAGCGCAACCCCTTCGGCGCCGGCGACCACGGCGTCGACCGTGACCGGCAAGGCCCCCGCACGTCCGAGCTCGTCCTGCAAGTCGGCGGCGAGCGCGACGGCGGAGGTGGGCGCGACCACCAAGACTTCAGCCGCGCGGCGGATGCGGCGCACGCGAGGTCCCGGCGACGCCGCCTCGAGCCCGAAGGCAAGCGAAAGGCGCAACGACTCCAGCCGGCTGCAGTCGAGACGCCACGACATCGCCGGCCCGCAGGTCTCGACGATCGCCGCCGCGACGCCGACCGCCACATCGCCCTCGGACACCGCCTTGACCGCCTCCACCAACTTCGTCGTCTTGCGCAGGTCGAGATCGGTGGCGATGTCCTCCGACCCCAGCACGTAGTTCACGAGCGCGTTCGCCTTGACGTGCGCGTACGGGAGGGCGCGCAATGCGCGACGCAGAGCGTCGCGCTGGCGCGCCAGGACCCCGGTCCCGACGGCACGGCTCGCGAACGCACTCATCGACGTCTTGAAGGCCGCCCGCCCTCCGGGGGCCGCGCCCAGTTCGCTGGTGGCGGCGAAGAGCCGCTCCATCCCACTGCGCTCGACCGTCAGCCAGCCGGCGAATGTGACTCCCAGGGCCTCGCCGAGAGCGTCGGCCGCCGCCGCAGGGCTCACGTCCGTGGCGAGCGTCCTGACCGGCGCATACCCGCTGCCCGTCACGGGACAACGCGTGTCGGGCGCGACCAGCGTCGCCGTGAGCGCCGGGCGTCGGACGTCGACATGAAGCCAGACGACCGCCGTGCAGCGGTGACCGGCCGGCCCGGCGAGCACGAACACGGCGATGTCGGACGGCTCGGCAGGCTCCACGCGCAGGGGAGCCTCCGCCCCGCCCATCAGGCGCCAAGGACCGGGCGCGGACATCAGGATCACGACGCCGAGAGCGATGAGCGCCGCGAGGAGCAGGCCCGCCCAGGGGTCGAGCAGGCGGCGGGCGGCGCTCCGCAGGCTCATGGCGAGGCGGACGGCGACGGCGTGCCGACGGCCTGCGCCCCATCGAGCGGCTGGAACGACGTCGCCAGGGCCATCATGAAAGCCGCTGGCAACTGGTCGTCCATCGTGTTGAGCACCCAGTACAGGCTGTTGCCGCGACGCCAGGCCACCATGTGCAGGTCCGGACCCTCGTAGAAGAGCAGGTACGTCGTTCCGCCGATCGTCTTCTTCGCCGTCGGGTCGGCGATCGCCGGCGGATCGAGCCAGCGCATCATCTGGATGCTGAAGTACCCCTCGTTCGGCGTCGTCGCGACTGCGACGGCAGCCGCGGCCCGCCGTCCGCCGGGCGTCTCGATCCGGTAGGCACGGAACTCGTCGTACGCGAGCCCCGACGCCCAGACGCCGGGCATCTGCAGCTTCATCGGAGTCTCCGCGTCGAGCGCCTTCCAGCTCGCCTCATCGTAGCGGCCCGGAGCGGCGACGATGGCCGGAGTCTCCTCCTGCGGCTCGGGCACGGCGACCGTGCCGTCGAACGACGAGCCGATGACGACCGTGACACCGTCGTACAGGCCGGGTCGCCGCTCCAAGGCGCGAAGCTCCGCCGGCGCCAGAAGACGCACGAACTGCTCCGCGGTCCGGCGCATGCCCTCGGGTGCGTACACGACCGTGTCCGTGTATGTGAAGGACTCGGCGTTGCCGACCGCCTTGGCCTGGTAGCCGAGGTCGCGAAGCTGGGTCGCGACAGTGGCGGCGATGCCCGGGACGCCGCTGCCGTTCACGACGCGCACGCGATAGGTCTTCTTCCCCATGACCCTGCCGCCGCCGGAGACGGGAGCCTGCGTCGGGTTCGAGAACTCGGCCACCGCAGCCTTGACCTCTTCCTCGGAGGCGATGACATAAGAGATGTCGCCCATGGTCTGGGTCGCGCCCTCCAGACGGACAAGGTGGACGTTTTTCGTGTCGAGCGTGAGGGCGAGACTGGCCAACGGAAGGAGCCTGTCGAGCGAATCAAGGTCGGAGGTCACCTGGCGGGTCACGGCGGTGAGCAGCTTGGTGACCCTCCTCCAGTCCCTGTTCCAGCGTCCCGACTGGCGCTGCAGTTCCTTGAGGAAGGTCTGCTGGCGCTGCATACGCGAGAAGTCGCCGCGGGCGTCGTGGCGGAAACGGACGAAGTCGAGGGCGTCGTGGCCCCTGAGCAACTGGTACCCGGGGGCGATGTCGATGGATTTCCAGGAGCTGCTCTCGGGGTTGTAGTAGCGACGGTCGACCGGGTAGTAGACGCCGCCGAGGATATTGACGACGTTCCAGAAGCCGCTGAAGTCCACCTCGATGAAGTGGTTGATCGGCAGCCCCGTGAGCTGGCCCACGGTCTCGACGCAGAGCGCCGCCCCGCCGTACGGGTAGGCGACGTTGATCTTGTCGTGGCCGTACCCGGGAAGCTCGACGTACAGATCCCGGGGAAACGACAGCATGGCGATGCTCTTCGTGTCGGGATCGAGGCGCACGAGCAGGAGGGTATCGGCTCTGCCCGGGTCTCCCGGACGCGCGTCGCTGCCGATCAGGAGGATGTTCACCGCTTCGTCGGGCAGTGGCGGACGGAGCTTGTTCCGGGCATGGCTCACCGCCGCTGCGACCGCGCTGCTGCGATCGCCCATGTCGCCGAGCGTCCCGTTCGTCCACCCAAGGGCGAAGCCGGGGAGCGCAAGGACCACGGCGACCACGGCGAGCCCGACGATCTTCACGGCAAGGCGCCGTCCGTACGCAAGATAGGCCGTCACGGCGGCGCCGGCGGCGGCGACCGTGACGGGCGCGCCGATCAGCAGCCAGTCCGGCACCCTGCCCGTCGTGTGCGCGAGATCGAGGACCGACCAGAAGTCCTGGAGCGGCCCCCGGCCCAGGTACCAGAAGACGACCGCTGCGGCAGCCGCCGCCGACACGGCCAGAAGCCACAGGAGGACGGTTCGTACAGACCCCCTTCGGCGACGGCCATGCCGCCGCGACAGCGCCGCCAGCGGGTCTAGAGCCGGCCCGGACGGGCTCAGCCTTACAGCGGAAACCGCCGGGCGGCCGGCGAACGGCGGTCGCGCAGCGCGCCGCACCGGCTCGTCACATCCCGACCGATAGACCGTGTAGGTCGTGTCGTCGCTCACCGCTCGCCCTGGTCCGCGACGCGCTCGACGTCCGCGCCGAGACGCCCGAGCTTGCCGACGAGGTCTTCGTAGCCGCGGTCCACATGATGCATGCCGCGGACCTCGGTCACGCCGTCGGCGACGAGGCCGGCGGTGACCAGTGCGGCCCCCCCGCGCAGATCGGGCGCTTCGACCACCGTGCCGGTGAGGCCCCGCGGGCCGCTGACCACGGCGTGGTGGCCGCTGGTCGTGATGCCGGCCCCGAGCCGGTTGAGCTCGTCGACGACGACGAAGCGGTTCTCGAACACGTTCTCGGTGAGGATCGACGTCCCCTCGGCGAGCAGCAGCAGGACCATCATCTGGGCCTGCAGATCGGTGGCGAAGCCCGGGTGCGGCAGCGTGGACACGTCGACCGGCGCCAGGGGTCCGTCGCGGCGCACGCGGATGACGTCGTCGTGCGCCGCGACCTCGACCCCCATGTCGCCAAGCTTGGTGAGGAACAGTTCGAGGTGCTCTGCGTCAAGGCCGTGAACGGCGACGTCGCCCGCGGTGGCGGCCCCCATGATCAGGTACGTCCCTGCTTCGATGCGGTCGGCGACGACGGTGTGGTCCACGCCGTGGAGGGGCCTCCCGCCCGCCACCCTCACCGTGCTCGTCCCCTCCCCCTCGATCTCGGCACCCATGCCGCGGAGGTAGGCGCAGAGGTCGGCGATCTCGGGCTCGCGGGCGGCGTTCTCGATCACCGTCTCGCCCTCGGCGGCGGTCGCTGCCATGACGAGGTTCTCGGTCGCGCCGACGCTCGGGTAGTCGAGGGACACGACGGCGCCACGCAGCTGGCCGCAGCGCACCTTGATGAAGCCATGCTCGATCTCGACCGCGGCGCCCAACTTCTCGAGACCGCGGAGGTGGAAGTCGATGCGCCGGGGACCGATGTTGCATCCGCCCGGCATGGCGATCATCGCCTCGCCGAGGCGCGCTACCAGCGGTCCCATGACGACGATGCTGGCTCGCATCGTCCGTACGAGCTCGTAAGGCGCACAGTCGTTGAGATGGCCGGCGGCGCTGACGAACAGCTCGTCGCCGTCGCGCGCCACGTCGACGCCGAGGGCGCGCAGCATCTCCGTCATGGTGTCGACGTCGCTGATGCGCGGCGTGCGCCGGATGCGACACGGCCCAGACGTCAGCAAAGTGGCCGCCATGAGCTTGAGCGCCGAGTTCTTGGCCCCGGAAAGCGCGACGTCGCCGAGCAGGCGACCGCCGCCCCGGACCAGCAGGCGCCCCGCGTGTTCGGGGTTCCCTTCCATCAGACAGGCAGCAAGTATAGCGTGCGCGTGTGACGGGGGCGGTCGATGCGGCGCGACAGAGGCGCCGGCGCGAAGCGCCGGCGTCAGAGCGCGCGCCGCGCCACACGCAGCCGGTTCTCGGCGCGCCTCAGCGCCTGCTCGGCTCGGTAGAAGTCGATCTCGGCGCGCGCGCCGGGGTCGTCGCGACGCTCGAGCTGCTCACGGGCGCGCCGCGCCGCCTCTTCGGCGCGCTCGACGTCGATGCGCCCCGCGATCTCGCCGTGATCGACGACCACCATGACCTTGTCGAACAGGACTTCGGCGTATCCCACGCCAGTGGCGATATAGTCGTACGTCCCGTCGAGCCGCTTGACCCGCGTCTCGCCGATGTCCAGCAGAGTGACGAGCGGCTGGTGGCGGGCGAGGATGCCGAGCTCGCCCTCGACGCCGGGCAGGACGACCATGGTGACGTCGTCGTGGTAGACCTCGCCCTCGGGCGTGACGACCTCGAGATGCAGGGCTTTCTCGGTCATGGCAAGGGTCCTCAGGCCTCCACGCTCTCCGCCGTCAGCCCACGGCCCTGCTCGACCGCCTCTTCGATGCTCCCGACCATCAGGAACGCCTGCTCGGGCAGGTCGTCGCACTTGCCGTCGACGATGTCCTTGAAGCCACGGATCGTCTCGGCCAGCGGCACGTACTTGCCCGCGCGACCCGTGAACTGCTCGGCGACGTTGAACGGCTGCGAGAGGAAGCGCTCGATGCGCCGCGCGCGCTGGACGACGACCTTGTCCTCGTCGGAGAGCTCGTCCATGCCGAGGATGGCGATGATGTCCTGGAGATCCTTGTAGCGCTGGAGGATCTCCTGCACCTCGGTCGCGACCTCGTAGTGGTCGTTCCCCACGGCGTCGCGGGTAAGGATCCGCGAGTTCGAATCGAGCGGGTCGACGGCCGGGTAGATGCCCTTCTCGGAGATCGCCCGCGAGAGGACGGTCGTCGCGTCGAGATGGGTGAACGTGGCCGCCGGCGCGGGGTCGGTGAGGTCGTCGGCGGGCACGTAGATCGCCTGGACCGACGTCACCGAGCCGCGCCGCGTGCTCGTGATGCGCTCCTGTAGCTCGCCCATCTCGTTGGCCAGCGTCGGCTGGTATCCGACGGCGCTCGGCATGCGCCCGAGGAGAGCCGAGACCTCGGAGCCAGCCTGGACGAAGCGGAAGATGTTGTCGATGAAGAGGAGCACGTCCTGCCCGCCCTCCTCGCGGAAGTACTCCGCCACCGTGAGGCCGGCGAGGCCGACGCGCAGACGGGCCCCAGGGGGCTCGTTCATCTGGCCGTAGACGAGGGCGGTCTTGTCGATGACCCCGGACTTCTTCATCTCGAGCCAGAGGTCGTTGCCCTCGCGCGTGCGCTCGCCCACGCCGCAGAAGACTGAGAGGCCGCCGTGCTGCGTGGCGATGTTGTGGATGAGCTCCTGGACGATCACGGTCTTGCCGACTCCGGCGCCGCCGAACAGGCCGATCTTGCCGCCCTTCACGTATGGAGCGAGCAGGTCGACGACCTTGATGCCCGTCTCGAAGATCTCGTCCGTCGGGTCGAGGGCCTCGAAGTCCGGGGCGGGGCGATGGATCGGCCAGCGCTCGGCGCCCTCGATCTCGCCGAGGTGGTCGATGGTCTGCCCCATCACGTTCATGAGCCGACCGAGCGTCTTCTCGCCCACCGGGACGGTGATCGGCCGACCGGTGTCGGCGACCACGGCGCCGCGCGCCAAGCCGTCGGTCGAATCCATGGCGACGGCGCGGACCTTGTCGTCGCCGAGATGCTGCTGCACCTCGCAGACAAGCTCGTAGGTCTCGCCGTCGCGTTCGACTGCGACGGTCAGGGCGTTGTAGATCGCCGGCAGCGCGTCGGGGAACCGCGCATCGATGACGGGCCCGATGACTTGGACCACTGTGCCTTCGTTCATGGCTTCAACTCCGCTCGTGCTTGGCTCATCCCAAGGCCTCGGCGCCCGCCACGACTTCGAGGATCTCCTGCGTGATCGCCGCCTGGCGGGCGCGGTTGAGCGCCAGCGTGAGGTCGCCGAGCATCTCCTCGGCGCTCTCGCTCGCGTTGCGCATCGCGGTCATGCGCGCGCCCTGCTCGCTGGCGCTCGACTCGAGCAGGGCGCGATACACGGCGATCTCGACGTACGCGGGCAAGAGCCGCTCGAAGATGGTCGCCGGATCGGGTTCGTACAGGTAGGTCACCGCCCGCCGCTCGCGCGTCTCGCTGATGACCTCCTCGCGCCGAATGGGCAGGATAGCGACGTCCATCAACTTCTGCTCCATCGGCGAGATGAAGTGGTTGTAGATAAGGCGCACGCGGTCGACGCGCGCCGTCTCGAAATCCTCGATGAGGCGCTTGGCGATCGTCTGGGCATGGTGGTACTCGGGGCGGTCGCTGAGACCCTCCCACGTGCCGTCGAGGGTGTAGCGACGGAAGCGCAAGGTGCCGATCCCCTTCTTGCCGACGGCGAGGATACGGACGTCTTTGCCCGCCTCCCTCAAGGCACGCTCCTCCTCGAGCACGCGGCGGATGACATTGGCGTTGAACGACCCTGCCAGCCCGCGGTCGCCGCTCATGGCCACCAAGGCGACCGCCCGCTCCTCGGAGCGCTCGCGCAGCAATGCGTAGCGCCCCGTCTCCTCGGAATAGGTCGCCAGGTCCATCATCATCTCGACCATGTCGATCGCGTACGGTCGCAACGCCTCGATACGGCCCTGGGCGCGACGCAGCTTGGCGGCGGCGACCATCTCCATCGCCTTGGTGATCTTGCGCGTGCTCTGGACCGACGTGATGCGCCGGCGGATGTCGCGCAGAGTGGCCACGTCAGTCCGCCGCCTCCTCAGTCGCGGCGTCAGGCGTGTGTACCGGATGCGCCACGGGGCCGGCGTCGAAACCCTTGAGGAACTCACGCACGGCGGCGGCGAGCTGCTTCTCGGTCTCGTCCGAGAGCTGCTTCTCGTCGCGGATCTGCGCGAGCAGGTCCGCGTGCTGCGCCGCCATGTAATCGCGAAGATCCTGACAGAAGACGGCGACGCGTTCGAGCGGGACGTCGTCCACGTACCCGCGCGTGCCGGCGAACAGCACGACGACCTGTTGCTCTACCGGCATGGGGTCGAAACGTCCCTGGTTCAGGATCTCGATCATGCGCGCCCCACGGGCGAGCGTCCGTTTCGTCGTCTCGTCGAGATCCGAGCCGAACTGGGCGAAGGCCTCGAGCTCGCGGTACTGAGCGAGGTCGATGCGCAGACGGCCGGCGACCTGCTTCATCGCCTTGATCTGCGCGTCGCCGCCCACACGGCTCACCGAGATGCCGATGTTGATCGCCGGCCGTACGCCGGCGTAGAACAAGTCGCTCTGCAGAAAGATCTGGCCGTCGGTGATGGAGATGACGTTAGTCGGGATGTAGGCGGAGACGTCGCCGGCCTGGGTCTCGATCACCGGGATGCCGGTGAGCGAGCCGCCACCGAGTTCGTCGCTTAGCTTGACGGCGCGTTCGAGCAGGCGCGAATGCAGGTAGAAGACGTCGCCCGGGAAGGCTTCGCGGCCCGGCGGGCGACGCAGCAGCAGCGACATCTGCCGGTACGCGTCGGCGTGCTTCGAAAGGTCGTCGTAGAACGCGACGGCGTGGCGTCCTTCGTAGCAGAAGTACTCGCCCATGGCCGCCCCCGCATACGGGGCGAGGTACTTGAGGGGCGCCGAAGCGGATGCCGTCGCAGCGACGACGATCGTGTAGTCCATGGCGCCGTACTCTTCAAGCTTGCGTACGACCTGCATGACCGTCGAGGCCTTCTGGCCGATCGCCACGTAGACGCAGACGATGTCCTCGTCCTTCTGGTTGATGACGGTATCGACGATGATCGCCGTCTTTCCCGTCTGGCGGTCGCCGATGATGAGCTCGCGCTGGCCACGGCCGATCGGGATCATCGCGTCGATCGCCTTGATGCCCGTCTGCAGCGGCTCCTTGACCGGCTGGCGGTCGACGACGCCCGGGGCCTTGAACTCGACGGGACGGAAGGTATCGGTCTCGATCGGCCCCTTGTCGTCGAGCGGTTCGCCCAGCGGATTCACGACGCGACCGATCAGGGCTTCGCCGACCGGCACCTGGAGGATGCGGCCCGTGCGCCTGACGAGGTCGCCTTCCTTGATCAGCGTGTCCTCACCGAGAAGCACGGCGCCGACGTTGTCCTCCTCCAGGTTGAGGGCGAGGCCGGTCACCCCGTGCGGCAGCTCCAACATCTCCATGGCCATACAGTCGCGCAGCCCGTAGATGCGCGCGATGCCGTCGCCCACCTCGAGCACCGTCCCGACCTCTTCGACCTCGACCTCAGCCTCGTACCCCTCGATCTGCGCCTTGAGGACGGCGGCGATCTCTTCGGGCCGCAGTTTCACTTCGCGTCACCTCTCACTTCTGCCGTGACAAGCCGCCGGCGCAACTGGCGGATGCGCGCCCGCAGACTGCCGTCGACGATCACGTCGCCGACACGGACGACGAGGCCGCCGAGCACCCCGGCGTCCACATGTTTAGTCATCTCGACGCGCCGGCCGGTCGCGCCCGCGATCTTCTCGGCCAACCGTCGCTCGGCCTCGTCGGGCAGCTCGATCGCCGACGTCACGTCGACCTTGACGATCCGCTCCTCGGCCGCCGCGAGCGCCGCGAACTCGTCGCTGACCTCGGCGACGACGGCGAGGCGCCCCTTGCGCTGCAGGACCTGCAGCGCACCGGCGACGAGCGGCTCGGCGCCCTGCGTCAGCTCAGCGAGCACGCGGCGCTTGGCTTCCTCGCTCACCATGGGGTCGGCGAGGACGTGGCGCAGCTCCGGAGCGGCCGCGAGGGCGGCGACGAAGTCGCCCAGCTCGCGGCCCACCGGTTCGATCCGCCCGGCGTCGCGGGCGGCCTCGAACAGGGCCCGCGCGTAGACACGCGCGATTCGAGTCTCGACTTCGCCCACGCGTCCTACTCCGCTCTCAACTGGTCGAGGTCGAGATCGGCGAGCGCTTCGTCGATCAGACGCCGTTGGTCGGCCTCGCTCAGGCTTCTCGCCGCCACCTTCTCGGTGGCGAGCAGCGTCAGCTCGGCGACTTGCGCCTTGAGCTCCTGGAGCGCGGCGCGTGTCTCGCGCTCGATCTGCTCATGAGCGCGGCCGAGCATGCGCTCAGCTTGGGCGCGCGACTGGGCGATGATCTCGGCCTTCGCCGCCTCGCCGGCGCTGCGCGAGCGCTCGAGTATGGCCTCGGCCTCGCCGCGCGCCTGGGCAAGCGTCTCCTTGTACTCCTCGAGCAGGCTTTGCGCCTCGGCGCGCGTCTGCTCGGCCGCGTCCATGCTCTCCTGGATCCGCGCCCGCCGCTCATCGATCACGCGTTGCAGCGGACCGAAGGCGAACTTCCAGAGGATGAACACGGACAGGCCGAACGTGATCAGGGTCCACACGAACAGGCCCCACTCGGGGTTCAGCATCGTTGTCTCCGTTCCCTCAGGAGCGTCCCACCCGCCACGACCGTCAAGCGACGAAGATGAGGATCAAGGCGATGACGAAGGCGTAAAGGGCCACGGCCTCGGTCACGCCGATCCCGATGAACATGTCGGTGCGGATCTCGCCGGACACCTCGGGTTGGCGGGCGATGCTCTCGAGCGCCTTGCTGATGAGCATGCCAAGCCCGATCGCGGGCCCGAGCGAGCCGACGCCCATCGAGATGCCGGCGGCAAGAAGCTTCGCGGATTCAGCGTCCATTCAGTGTCCTCCTTGACGATGCACGCGCGGTGCGGGGTCGTGGTGTCGTGCAGCGAGCACTCATTCCTCCTGATCCAGCGCCCCGCCGATGTACACGGCGGAGAGGATGGCGAAGATGAACGCCTGGATGCAGGCGATGAAGATCTCGAAGAGATAGATGATGATCGATCCCGCCTGCAGCACCACCGCCGCCAGGTAGTTCTGGAAGATGAGCGCCATGGCGAAGAAGACGGCGAGGATCGAGTGTCCGGCGAGCATGTTGGCGAAGAGCCGGACCGAGAGTGAGACGAGACGGAAGACCTCGCTGATGGCGTGGATGAGGAGCATCAACTGGCGGAGCACGGGCGGCGCGCTCGACGGCACCCAGCCGTTCACATATCCAACCAGGCCGTGTTTGCGGATCCCGGCGTAGTGCGTGAACACGAACGTGCAGAGCGCCAGGGCGAGGGTCGCGTAAAGGTTGGCCGTGGCAGCATAGAACCCGAACTGGTGGTTCTCGGCGAACGGCAGCGGGACGAGACCGATGAGGTTGGAGACGAGGACGAAGAAGAAGGCCCCCGCGATATACGGAAACCATGAGGCCTGGTCGCTCTTCATGACCGCGCCGACGATGCTGCGCCGCGCAAGCTCGTAGAGCGTCTCCATGACGAACTGGAAGCGCGAGGGCACCGGCTTGATGTTCCGCGAGATGATGAAGGCGCACACGGCGAGCACGGCGGTCGTGATCCACAGGTAGATGACGGCCTTGTTGATGGACAGGTCGACAGGGCCGATCGAGGGCAACTTGATGATGGGATGCAGCTCGAACTCGGCGAGGACGTCGAACTGCGCCCTGGCACCCCCGGGGAGGAATGCGAGGATCGCCAGCGCGACGAGACCCGCGACGAGGTAGAGCCCGACGAGCAGTCGACGCTTCACCGTGACCTCGCCTGCCCCGGCCGTCGGGGAGGAGTCATCGGATACATGAACAGGCGAAGCCCGACGTAAAGGGTGAACGCGGCCAGGAAGCTGATCGCGGCCGTGGCCAGAGCGCCTCGGGCGAACAGGCCCACGAGGAGCAGTACGCCGAGCACGAGGGCGAAGCGCAACACCATGCCGCCGATGGCGACGGCGATCGCCGCCTTGATCTCGGCTTCGGCGCCGCGTCGCCAGGACAGCGCCTCGAGCCCCCAGTAGGCGAGGGCGAGCGCGGCGCCAAGGGCCGCTGCCCAGACCGGACGGCCAAGCGTCGCCGCTGCGGCGGCGGCCGCTCCAGTCGCCGTCCCGAGGACCACCGGGGCCATCCAGACTGGCCTTCTTCGTTTCTCCTCCCGCTCCAATACCCTCACCGACTCATCCACCGACGCATTCCGACCCTGATCTCACTCCCTCATCGCAGACGTGACCCACTCCTGGTCACATGGGGTCCCCCGAGAACACGGCGCGACATGAGGCCAAGACTCACTGAGCGACGCACACGCTTCTGCCGCCAGCGCTGCGACCCTTGACGCCGTCACGAGTCTTGACCTGGCCTTGCGAGCGAACGGGATCTCTGATCCCGCTCGCCTCAGCCGCCACCTGTGCCCGGAACCGTCACACTCTACCTGTTTCAGTCCCCTGCCCGCAACGTCGCCAAGACCACAGACCAGCTCTTCCGTCGCCGGCGGTGACACAGGCACTGGCCGAGGCTGCACGTCGCCTACCGACGCTCACGCCGCGTCGCCTCGGTGCCCGTATCACCCTTCGCGCCTTTCGCGTCCACCCACTCATGCCCGACCGTGGCCCGACTACCTCGCGGGAACCACGAGGACCGGGATCGTACTGCGCTGCAACAGGTCGGTGACCGTCGACCCGAAGAGACGGTCCGACAGTCCGCCTTCTCCCTTGGCGCCCACGACTATGGCATCGGCCATCTCGCGCTCGGCCACATTGATCAAGGACTCGGCAGGATCCTCGTACACCGCCTCGGTCTTGACGTCCACCCCAGCCGCGGCAGCCTCGTCAGCGGCCTTCTTGAGCGCCTCTGCAGCCCTTTCCTCGGCGTCCTTCATGGCGCTGGCAATCGTCAACGCAGGCTGGAAAGCGGCCACGTACGATATCGACTTGGGCCGGCGACCACACACGACGACCAGCGAGCCGCCCGTCTTTCGGGCCAACTCGAGCGCCCGCTGGAACGCTTGCTCCGCGTACTTCGAACTGTCAAGGCCCACGACCATCTTGAGACCCATGTGTATCCTCCCTTGTGCGGCGACGCGGTGCCCGGCCGCACCACTACCCTTCCCCCATGCCGGATCCCGGTGGGGGTCGACACGCCAGACCTTTGCTCCTACTCGTTCACCCGCGCTCCGATCACCGCCGCTGATGCGGTAGTCGTGGGAGCTTCGTCGAGCCGGGCATGCAACACCTCCGCCACGTCCATCACCTGAAGGGCTCCGTCCCCGTGTCCCGCCGCCGCGTCGCGCAGCATCGTCAAGCAGAAGGGGCAACTTACAGCAAGCCTGTCCGCCCCGGTAGCGACGACCTGCTCGTAGCGGAGAGCGCTGATGCGTCGCTCTTCCTGCTCGACCTGATAGAAACTGTTGCCGCCACCGCCGCCGCAACAGAAGGTGTGTACACCGGCCTTCTCGGGAAGCACGGTCGACCCGTCCAAGAGCGCCAGGGCGGCGGTCGCCGGATGGCCGGCGCGAGCCAGGTTGCAGGGCTCGTGATAGACGACCTTGCCCCCGATGCCAACACCGAGCTTGAGCCGACCTGCCGAGACGAGGTCAGCGAGGAGCTCGGCGTGATGCACCGCCGGGATCGAGAAGCCCAGCGCCGGGTACTCGTGGAGGAAGACGTTGAGACCGTGCGGGCAGTGGGTGACGATCTTTGCGGCCCCTGTCTCCTTGATCATCTCGATGGCCTGCATGGCGATCATCTGGAACCGGCCCTCTTCACCGAGCCGCTTCGCCGGCTCTCCGCAGCACGGCTCGGCCGGTCCCAGCGTGATGAAATGGACGCCGGCTGCGCGCAGCAGGTCCATGGTCGCCCGTGCGACTTGAGCGGTACGCTCGTCGTACGCCGCCGCACAGCCGATCCAATACAGGTACTCCGGCGGCTCAATCAGCTCTGCCGCCCCGTAGATGACCTCATCCGCGTAGGGCAGTTCGGTGATCCACGCCGCCCGCTCGTGCGACGGCAGTTTGTACGGGTTCATGTTCCGGTCGAGAGCCTGGAGCACGCCGAGCTTCTGCTCATCGAGACGGTTCTGGTCGACGAGTGCGCGCCGGAAGTCGAGGACAAGGTCGACGTGGCGGATGCGCGCCGGGCAGACCTGCTCACATGCATAGCAGTTCGTGCACGACCACGCCGCATCCTCGAACTCGGCAGCCGGTCGGTCGCTCGGCGCGCTCCCCAGATTGGTGCCGAGTGTCGCCTGTATCTCCTGCACGAGGTCCCGAGGCGATAGCTGCCGGCCGCTGGCGACGGCCGGGCACTCGTCATGACACCGGCCGCAGGCTACGCAGGCATCGGCCGCAAGTCTGTCGGGCGGGGCGATGTCGCCGGTAGTGGCGGTGCCGGCAACGAGCTCCACGTCCTCCTCCGACTCCATCGCGGCGATCAGGTTGAAGGGTGTCCTCAGCTTGGTCTTCGCGCGTTCGGGATCGTGCGCGGCGACATTGGCAGGCAAGACGAAGATGTGCGCGAATCCTGTCCAAGCGGCGCCGACGATGAGCGCGAAGGCGCCGCCGGCGTGCAGCCACCACAGGGTCTGGTATACGGCCACCGGTGTCCCTTCCTGGCCCGCCCAGCCCTCGAGCAGGTGTGACAGCGTCCAGCCCACGAACGCGGCCTGGGCCCATTCGCTCGGCTGCGCCGCGATACGGTAAGCCTCGAGTCCCAGCCCGGATACGCCCATGAACAGCAGCCCCCAGAGGACCAGCATGGTCGACCGCTTCGGCGACAGATAGGCAGGACGCATCACGAGCCGCCGCCATAGCGCGATCACCACTCCGATGATGAGCGCAAGAGCTGCGACGTCGAGCACGGACTCGAAGACGACGTAGGGCAGGCCGCCGAACTCGAAGTCGCCGAACCAGACGAGCACGTCCTCATAGAACAGGACCACGCAAGTCCCGATGAAGAGCAGGACCATCCCGTAGAAGATCGCCATGTGCATCACAGCAGGCAGATGGCGTTCGCGCACCTTGGTCTGCAGGATGACGTCGCGGACGACCCGCCAGAGTCGTGGCCGCCACGGCAGTACCTTGCCGTTCACCGCTTGCCAGAGGCTTCGGCCGCCCTTCGTGTAGGCGCGGTACCTCCGCCAGAACCCCCACACGAACAGGACGGCAACGACGACCACACAGGCGTACATCACGACGAGCGTGGCCGTGTGTGGCAGGAACGGCAGGTATTCCCTCGTGTACTCGATGTCCACCGTCCACCCCGTCACGATCGGCTGCGGAGCGCGTTCACGAGCTCGGGCACAACCTTGTACAAGTCACCGACGACCACATAGTCGGCGTTGCGCGTGATGGGAGCCTTGGCGTCGTTGTTCACGGCAGCGACCACACGCGCTCCCTTGACTCCTGTCAGGTGCTGCACCTGGCCGGAGATCCCCAGGGCCAAGTAGAGCTCGGCCGTGACGGACTCTCCGGTGAGCCCGACAAGCCGCTCCTTGGGCAGCCACTTGAAATCCTCAGCGATCGGTCGCGAGCAGCCGAGTTCCGCGCCCAGGGCACTGACCAGAGGATCGACGAGGTCGAGGTCCTCCCGTTTGACGAAACCGCGGCCGACCGACACCACGACGGACGCTCCGGCAAGGTCCACCGTTCTTACCACCGGCTCGTCGCCGACGTGCGTCACCTCGTAGGCGGGCGCCCCCAGGGTACGCTGTTCCACGGGCACAGACTCGCCCGACGGCGCGCCCTCGAACTTGCCGGCGGCGAACAGACACACGGCTGGCGTCGAAACGAGGGCGATGAGACCGTCCGCCACCCCGCCGTAGATCGAGCGCCTGGCCACGAATCCGCCGCCCTCGGCCCGCTGCAGGTCCTCGCACATGCTCGCCACGGACGCACGACACGACACCGCGGTCCGCGCCACGGCCTCGCGCGCCGCCGGGGCATCGGCGACGAGGACGCACTCACCGTCCCGGCCGACGGCGTCGACCAGCGCCGCCGCCCACATGTCGCCGCGCAGATACTCACCGGCGCCTTCGTAGACGAGCAGGGTGTCGGCCAGTCCGGCCAGACCCCCAGCGGTATCGGCCAGGGTGCCGTCCTCCGGAGCGAGCACGCCGGCGTCACCGGCGAGCGCGACGGCGTCGACCCGCCCGTCCGCGCCCGCCAGGCGCCGTGCCAGTTCCGCCATCCTCTGGAGGTCAGTGACGGACGCGGAACTCACGACGAAACGGCCGGCCATCACAGCACCCCTTCCTGCCGCAGGTACTCGACGAGTCTGGCGGCCGCTTCGTCGGGCGCCTCCTCGATAAGGACTCGTCTGCGCTCGACAGCGCCCGATTCACTCCCGACCAGCTCGCCAGCATGGGCCAGTTCGGCCGCGTCAGCTGACAGCGACAAGCTGTCGAGGCTCATCTTCGCGACGCGGTCGCCTTTCACTTTCATGACCTGTAACACCGTCGGGAGACGCGGCACGTTCATCGCCGAGTCCACCGCGACTACACAGGGCATCGCGACCTTGACCGTACGCAACGCCGAACCGACGTCGAGCACTGCTTCCAGGGATCCCTCGTCGACCTTCAGGCCGACGACGGGGGCCAGGTACGGGACGTCAAGGAGTTGCGCCAGCGCCGCTCCGGTCACCCCGTTGTAACCGTCCTCCGACACGAGGCCGCACATGACGAGGTCAGGCTCCTCGAGCTGGTCGATGGCCTTGGCGAGCACCCGTGCGCTGCGCAGAGGATCGAACGGATCGTCCCACCCGCCCTCGACGAGATGACCCCTGTCAGCGCCCATGGCAACGGCCTCTTTGAGCGTCTTCAGGGCGGCCTCACCGCCGATCATGACGACGTCAAGATCGACGGACGGCTCGGACTCTTTCAGAACCACCGCCGCCTCGAGCGCATTACGGTCGTAGTCACTGATCTTGGTGGGCAAGTTGCGCAAGACGACTTCATCGTGCTCGTCGTCCCAACGGATCTCCGTGGAGTCCACCACGTGCTTGGCGCAGACGATGATTCTCATGGTGCTCCCAGTAAGTGCAGTAAGTGGATCGATCGAACGGCTGACCACGAGCAGTGGGTTGGCGGGGCCGCTTTCGCGGCCCCGCCAACCGGGTGCCGGATCCGGCCTACCTCACGCCTTGGGCTCCCATTCTTCGGCAGGTGGCTTGAGGACCTCGTACGCGAAGTGCCGGTGGTACCAGTCGAGATGGATGTTCCGGGCCTTCACGATGCGCTCGCGCTCGGCCTCGTTCATCTCCTGCTGCTTGATGTACTCCTGCATCCGTGTGGGCAGGATCTCGATGTGCCCGTACTTGTAGATGATCTCTTCAGCCATGCTGACGCTCCTCTCTGACCCCCTGAGGTCAACCAATGGTCGGCGAGGTGGTCTCCCACTCGATACCCATGGCCTTTGCGACCAGCTCGATCACGTGCACCGGCTCCACCGGCAGACCAGCCTTCTGCTTGACATCGGTGAACTGGTCCTTGCAGTGCGGGCAGGCGACAAGGATCGTGTCGACGCCCAAGTCGGCGGCCGCACGCAGGCGCTTCTGGCCGATGCGGTAGGCGATGTCCTCGTGGAGCTTTCGATACGGGCCGTTGCCGTTGCCACAGCAGTAGCGCCACTGGTTGCCCGGCGGCACGTCGACGATCTCGGCGCCAGGCACCATGCCCACCAAGTCGCGCGGCGATTCTGCCTCGACGACCAGCGTGTTCAACGTGCACGGGTCGTGGTAGGCGAACTTGCCCTCGATGGCCTTGGGCGGCGTCACGCCCTTCTCCTTCATCTTCTTGAGGATGAAGTCGGTGATGAAGACCGTCTCGATGCCGTCCATGTCGAACCACTTCGGGTACTCACGGATGAGCAGCGCGTAATCGTGGGGGTTCATGACGACCAGCGTCTGGACGCCGAGCTTCTTGAAGTTCGCGACGTTCTCGCCGGCGTACTTCTTCCACTCGTCGTCGTTCTCGCTGAGAAGCTCCGGGGCGGTGACCCCGGGCGTCGTGTAGATGCCGTACTTGACGCCGAGCTTGTTAAGTACCTGAGCGGCCAGGCGAGGCACCTCGGTGCCCTGGGTGGCCGTGAAGAAGTCGACGAAGAGCGCCGTCTTCAGGTCTCCGGCCACTTTGATGCCCTCAGCCCACTTAGTGACCAGATCACCCTGTGTAGCGACGAAGCCGCGGTGCTCGTCAAGATACTCCTTGACGGCACTCCAGTTCTTGATCTCACCGCCGTCAGCCATGTGGTCGCGACGGATCTTGCGTACAAGGTCGACGGTCGTCGTTGAACGCCGATAAAAGTCGCCGCCCATGCAGGTGTTCGGGCAACGCAGTTCACAGGCGCCACACTCAAGGCAGTAGGTGAAGTTGTCGATGAGCTCGTCAAGTTGGCCGACGCCGCGGCTGACTGCGAGGATCGATGTGTGGAAGCCGTATGAGGAATGAGCCTCGTTACGGGTGATGTCGAAGTTCGGGCAGATGTCGCGACAGAACTTGTGCCGGCAAGCAAAGACCAGGTACGCCTCTTTGACGAACTCCTCGTCGATGGGCTTGGCCTTCGACAGGGGCTCAGCGTAGAAGTCCTTCTTGCTGAGTTGATATGGCATAGGTCAGGACCTTCCTTTCTACTTCCGAGCCGAACGCTGTTCAGTCGTCGTAGGCTTCGTCAAGGCAGTACTTACCGGGGTTCATGATGTTGTTCGGGTCGATCATCCTCTTGATCTTCTTCATGATGTCGAACGTGCCGTTCTTCATCTCCTTGTGCATGGCGACGTCGTCGTCGCCCTCGCGGCACGACCCGTGGCAGATCGAGACCGAGCACTCCTGGGCCACCGCTGCCTCAGCGATCTCGCGCTTCATGCGGATCCAGGCGTCCCAAGTCTCATCGTTGTACTGCAACTCGGCGATACCGACGTCAATCTCGATCAGGTAGTCGCCCCAACCCTTGAACGGGTTGCTCGTATAGATGAAGATCCCCCAGTCGTCGAACACGCCCGGGTACTCTGTCATGTAGCGGCCGACGATCTCGTGGTACTGCTCGCGGAGGATGGGCAGCGCCGTGTGATAGGCGGCCGTGTCCTCGCAGTGCCACGACATGAGCGTCGCCTGGCCGTCGGGTGTGCGTCCGTGGTACGAGAGATGGTATCGGTCGTGCCGTGACGCCCAGTCGCCTTCTCCCTGCTCGGGACCGAGGTAACGGCCGCCGTGCTTCTTCATGATTCGGAAGCCTTCCCTCACGGCCGGCTCGACCTCGCACTTGAGACCGTACATCGTGAAGAGGTCGACGAACTTCACCTCCTTGGGCAACGGGATGAAGGCCTCGTCATCACGGCGCAGGAAGTCGATCTTCTTGTCGTCGAAGATCATCGCCGACGACAGGTTGCCGAACCCTCTCGTAGTGACGTCGTAGAGAGCGGCGTAGGCATCGTCCCAGTTGTCGAACGCGAAGTAGCCGGCGAACTCCACCTCAGACTTGGGGTAGAGTTCGATGACCGCCTTGGTGGCGATGCACAGTGTGCCTTGGTGCTGCATGAAGAGGTCCTTGAGTCGGTAGCCCGAGGAACTCTTGCGGATCTTCTTGGTGCCGCCGCCGCCGACCCAGATCACCTGGCCGTCGGGGAGCACGCACTCCATGCTTATCACCGTGTCGGGGATGTGCCCGAACTTTCCGCCGATGAGCGTCCAGCCTCCGCAGCCGATCCGCCCGCCGAGCATGGCGTTCGCGTACCCGGCAAGGTCGTCCGGGTATATCTTGCCGAGCGGCTCGAGCACTTCGTTCAGCTTGAGCATGTTGATCCCGGTGCCGACGGTGGCGCACATGTTGTCTTCGTCGATCTCGAAGATCTCGTTCATGCGCTTGATGTCGACACAGATGCCCTTGCGCAGCGGCATGGCGCCATCGGCAAGGCCGGAGGCGCCTGCGCGGGGCGTCACCGGGATACGCCTCTCGTTGGCGAGCTTGAGGACGCCCACGACGTCCTCGGTGCTGCCCGGCAGCACGACGACATCGGGCGTTTGGTCCTTCCAACGATGGAGCGGCGCCGGGGCACAGCTGAAGGCACGCATCGCCCGCTCATGCATGTCGGTCAGGACGTTCTCGTCGCCCAGCAGCCTCTTGAGCTCGGCGACGACCTCGTCGGTGACCGCGCCGTAGGTTGATGTTGCAGCTGTCATGGACTCATCGACTCCTTTCGCTTCTGATGACACACGGCATCGTCTGTCGACCTGCTGTCACCCGGCCGGCATCTGATCATCGAGAGCCTCGAGCGTGCACAGCCCTTCCGGACACCCGTCATCCTCGCTGTCCTGCCAGTCCTCGGCGCATACCCCGGACAGGTCGACGGCGATCTGGTCGGGGACCATGACGGCGATCTGGCCGCGGTCGCGCAGCGCCTGCCATTCCTGGTCCGCCGCGTACAGGCGGCGGAACGCGGTCTTCGCCAGCGTCGTGTACAGAACGGCCGCGAACAGGAACGAAGGGATGCCCGCCCCGAGGCCGAGCCGGACCATGAGTGGACCCGGCGTGTCGGAGACGGGGTTGTACATGAACCAGTAGAACGCCGTCGCGGCGACGAACGTCACGATGGCGGCAGGGTTCCATCCGCGTAGGTACCGGTACTGCGGATTCTCGCGATCGTAGAGAGCCCCCAGCTCTCCCCTCCTGCGATGGACGAAGAGCCAGTCGGAGACCAGGATCCCGCCGAACACCGCGATGACATAGGCGATCATGACGAGGAAACGCTGATAGCTGTCGTAGAACCCGGGGGTCACGACGAGGAAGACGGCGGGCACACATGTCAGCACGCAAGTGCGCCAGTTCATGCGCGGAGACAGCGTCTTCATGCTGAGCGCCTGTGCGTACATGAGATACGAGCTCGCATACAGGTTGGCGAGCACCAGGAGTCCGAGCCCCAGGACACCCACCACGCGACCGCCGGCCGGGAGCATCCAGTTCGGCGGGTTCAGGTCTCCCAGAATGAGGGCGATGAAGGCGCCGAAGATCGCCGCGATGTTGAGAAGCAGCCCCAGACCAAGGTAAGAGCCATTGATCGCCGCCCCTTCACTGCGCGCCAGTCGACACCATTGCCCCAGGTACACCAACCATGAGAACCCGAGCCCGACGTTCCATTCCAACGCCGTCACCACGGAGCGCCCGAAGTCGATGGATCCATCGCCTGTCGTGTAAGGAGCCGACGGCCTGGATTCCCACACGGTGTCGAACCCGTACTTGAAGACTACGATGCCGATGAGAAGCGCCAGGATCGCGATGATGCATGGCACGCCGACACGGGCGATGTTCTTGATCACCCCCGGCCCCAGATAAGTGATGTACAAGGCGACGAACATGAAGAGGATCGACCAGATCGGCGCGCCCAGAGTTCTTGTCGTCAGGAATTCCGGCATGCCGGCGACACCAGCGAGCTTGGCAGCAGCCTGCCCGAGCATGAAGTTGGCGATCGCTATCCATCCCAGGTTCAAGGTCACGAAGATGACGAAGAAGACCTGTGAGAAGCGATAGCCCAGCGCCATGTTGCTGGCGATGAAGGTGTCGACACCGAGACGAGCCGTCTGCAAAGCGAAGGGCAGACACATGAGCACGGGGACGGCGTTCCCGAGCAGGATCACCCAAATCGCGTACTTTCCCTGCACCGTGACGCCGGTGAGACCGCCGACCAGGAAACACCAGGCAGCGATACCAAACCCTGCCTGGACGAGCGTGAAATCGAGCCATCCGAAGATACGGTCCTTCTTCAACGTCGGCATGAAGCCGAACGCCGCCTCCTGCTGTACTCCGGAACTGTTACCAGGGTCGCCCATCGGGCACCCTCGTTCCGCTCATGAAGCCCCCCCTGACCATGAGACCCCCCTTCTAGAATCGTGGGAAGATGTACAAGTAGTACACAGTGACGATGGTCGCGGCGGATATCGCGGGGGCGAGCCAGTCGTACCACTTGGTCGTCTTGACGACGGACCCTGCGCGGCGGCCGTAGCTGACACGGCGAACGACCTCGGTGTACAGGTCACGCTCGAAGTCGCTGTCGGATTCCAGGTGCCGTGCAATGTCCACGCTGAATCGTGACTCGACGTTCACGAGATTCCACCCCCCTTGCCACGTGGAGCCGAAAGCCCCTTGCACACGAGCGCTGAATGCCGCATGACGATAGGCCTCTCCACCCCGAGGCGACACGGTCATAAGGCCATCAGTAAGGGTGCCATGGTATGGAACGCGACCAGCCTCATGGCTGACCGCCACCGCAAACGGCCGAGCCGCCGGTAGACCGGTCGGCTCGCCGGGCAGAGAACTGGTGACTGGCGCTGCTGTCGCTGCGCCGTAGCGAGCGATCAGTCAGTCAGACGGTAGATGACCTCGGCGCCCCGTCCCTTGCGGTAGCCACCGAATCGTGTGACGAGCACTTGCACGAGGTAGGCGGTCACGTAAGTGACGGCGACGAAAGCGAACAGCGCCCATCGGGGTGCACCCAGCGCCAGACCAGCGTCGACGGCGAAGCGCCACACGAGAAACGCCGCGAAGAGACAGAACCCACCGCCGCACCACGTGATGAGCGGCACCTTCAGGATCTCGAAACGGGCGGCCGTGCTCTCGCGGTAGAACTCCCTGTTGGTGTAGGGCGCGCAGGCACCACCGGCACATGTCACGGCAAACGCCAGTACGTTGAGCAGCGTTACCGACAGCGTGAGCCGCCACAGCGGCGTATAAGCATAGAGGGCCGCCGGCACGACGCAGACGGCGCTGAAGAGGGCGATCGCCTTCGCCGGCGCCCTGTGACGACCCCAAGGGTCACCGAGCCAAGCCGGCAGTGACCTGTCGGAGGACATGGCGAGCATGACGCGCGAGGCAGCCAGCGTGATGTCGGGGACCCACATCCAGAACCACGCGTTGAAGAGGACAGCGAGAGCCAGGACTGCACTGCCGCTCGGCCAGAGACTGCCGTCGAAGAACCAGTAGAACGGCACGTTCGGATCAGGCATCGCGGAACGCTCGAAGAGGAAGAGATATGCCCCAGCGGCCAGGCCGTCGCGATCGACGTTGGCAAGGACGAGGGCCACGACGACCGCCGAGAACACGGCCGTGAGCGCTTCAGCCAGGACCATGGTCACGAGCTGCGAGCGTAGCCTGCTCGCCCGACGGACCTCTCCCACCTGCTGCACGCTCCAGGCCGGATAGATGAGCGAGAAGGCGGCGACAGGTACCAGGGCCATGGTGCCCATGGCGGCGCCGGAGCCCGCGCCGGGGTCGAAACCCAACGCCCGCGCCCGCATCAGCGCCTCCGTGTAGAGATCGGCGCTCCCGACCCTGTCTGCGCCGAGCAGTGCCACAAGGAGTGCGAGGAAGATGAGTGCGCCTGCGCCTACAGCCCAAGAGATCCGCTGCAGAATGGCATAGGTGCGCAGCCCCCATATGTTGACAGTCGCCGACCATATGACCACCGTCAGCGACAGGAGGAACACACCGTGACTCGACCGAACGAGGGCCGCGCAGGAGAGGAAGGCGTCGTGGCCCGTGAGGCGCCCGACGACCGTCAGGAGGGGGCCCACGGCCACATTGGCGGCGAACCATCCCGCGATAGCCATCCACAGCGCCCCGCCAAGCACGACGCCGGTGAAGGCGAACACCTTCCCGATCGCCTGCGACACCAGGCGCTTCTGCAGGAAATAATCGCCGCCGCTCCTCGGCACGGAGGACGCGAGAAAAGCGTAGACGACGGCCTCGGCACAGCAGAGCACACCGGCAATGAGGATCGCCACGGGCAGGTCGCCGCGCGGGTACAGCGCTACAGCGGCGAGGAACGGCACGGTGAACATCACCGCGAAGTTCATGGTCATCAGGTTGTAAAGGAGCGTGTCGAGAACGCCCCACTCACGGGACACACTGGACTCCTGTCTGAGCGTGATGACGAGGGGATCGCGCCCGTCCGCCATGATGCTCATTCAAGGATCCCGAGACGCAGCGCCACGGCCACCGCGTGGGCGCGATCGGCGACACCCAGCTTGCGGTAGACGTCGTCGAGGTGCGTCTTGACTGTGCTGAGGCTGATATACAGTCGCTCGGCGACCTGTTTGTTACTGCAACCGGATGCGATCAGCCGGAGGATCTCGACCTCCCGTTCGGAGAGCAGGGCAGCGTGATCCTCCTTTCGCTGCTCCGAGAGGAGAGCCCGCACGACGACCTCGTCGAACCGTTGTCCGCCGGCAGCCACGTGGCGCAGGGCAGCGACGAGATCGTTTCGCGACGCACTCTTCAGCACATACCCGTGTGCGCCCGCGCGGACGGCGTTGGCCACGAGTTCCTCGTCGTCGTGCATCGAGAGGACGACCACGCGGGGGCTCTCTTGGCCGCTGGACCCGAGGCGTTTCAACACCTCGAGCCCGTCCATCTCAGGCATCTGCAGATCGAGCAGCATCAAGTCCGGCTTGAGCTCGTCCGAAAGACGGACGGCATCGGCACCAGAGGCGGCCTCGCCCACGACCTCGAAGTCGACGTACTGCGACAGCATCGACGAGAGACCCTCGCGCACGACGGCATGATCGTCGACGATCAGAATACGGACAGGCGGCACCCTCTCACCTACCTTCCTCTGCGGTCAGCGCGCTCGCCTCCTCGAGCGGGACGACAGCGCGCACGGTGAGGCCCTGCCCGTCGAGTGACACGATATCCAGATTCCCTCCCACGAGCGCCGCCTGCTCCTCCATCATCGTCACACCATAGTGTCCCTCGCGGACGGTCTGACCTTCCAGGCCCTTTCCGTCATCGCGCACCGTCACGTGTAACACACCCCCCTCACTGTCACTCGCGCACCGCAGATCGACCCAGACGTGGCGTGCATCCGCATGCCGCTGCGCGTTCACCAACGCCTCGCGCACGATGCGATAGACAGAGGCAGCCTTTGCCGGCCCGAGATCGGGCAGATCCTTGATCTCGAGACCGACGCGAGCAGGACCCTGCGTGTCCATCCGGTCGACCAGCATGCGCAGCGCCACCGACAACCCCAGGTTCTCGAGAACCGGCGGACGCAGGTCCGCGATCACGTTGCGGGCTTCCATCACCGCCCCTTGTAACACCGTGATCGCATCGGAAAGAGCTTCCTGGGCCTCGGTCGGCAGCTGGTCACGCACGGCCTCAAGCTTGTACACCGACCCGGCCACGGACTGGATGACGTCGTCGTGGACTATGCTTGCGAGTTCGCGTCGCTCGTGCTCGCGAATGCGAGCCATCCGACCGATAAGCGCCTGGACATGCTGCCTGCTCGCTGCCAGGTCGCTGTAGAGCCGCGCGTTGTGGATGGCCGCGGCAGCCTGATCGGCGAGCTCCTCGGCCAGCTCCAGGTCACGATCGGAGAACGTCCGGAACCGTCTGGGCGACAGAAGGACGAGAGCTCCGATCAGCTCCTCGTTGGCCAGCATGGGCAGGACCAGCGCCGTACGCGCTTCGACCGCACGACGCACTTCAGGTCGCATCGACTCCCCCCAGATCATGTCGAGCAACTCGGCCTGGAAGTGACGGCACGACATCATCTGCTCCACGGCGCGCCCGTCGAGACGCAGGCGCAGGCCCCTGAGGTCGACATCCGCGGTCTGGGACGCCGCCACTGCGACCAGCTCGTCCGGCGCGGAGTTCGTCTCGAACAGCACACAGCGCATGCCCGGCAACAGACGTGTCGCGTTCATCGCGACCACCTTGAACGTATGCTCGAGGTCCAGACTGCGCGAGATCGTTCGCGAGACGGCGTAGGCGGTCTCGAGCATCACAGAGCTGCGCTCGGACTCCAACGAGAGCTGAGCGTGTTCCGTGACGAGTCCCAGCAGACGCGCCGCAAGACACATGGTGTGCAGCGAAGAGGCTTCGAACGGCTGAATGACATCGCGACTCAGGACGAGGAACCCGCTGATCCCACCGGCCGTGGGTGCCGAGAGAAGGAACACCTCGATGGCGTCGGGCGTGCACACGTCGGCCAACGCGGCCGGCAGTCCAGTACGGGTCGTGCGGATCATCACGACCGGGGCTCCGCCGAGCAGAGCCGCCACTGGAGGGTCGGTACAATCGACCGCGGAGTAAGGGACCCCCCGCCGTCTCGTTCTGCCGAACGCACTGACGAGCCTGGCCGAAGGATAATCGAGCAACGAGTAGAACGCCGCTGCGTCCATACGCAACCTCGTGCTGATCGTACGGAGGATCTCGCCCGTCGCCTCTTTGGGCGTGTAGTCGCCCGAAGTGATGGCGATGACGCGAGAGACGATGTCGAAATGGTCCTGAAGTCCGAGGAGCGCTTCGCCAGGCGTCTCCCATGGGTCGAACCGGCCCTCGGCCGAGATTGCGACCGGATGCCCGTGACCCTCTGCGGGAAGCGCCCGTAACCGCAGAAGCAGCCCTTCGCCCTCTTTCGTTCTGATCGCGGCGCGAGCGACGAAGGCTGCCTCGTGATGCGCATCGAGGAGGAGCTTCTGAAGCACAGGCGACACTCCGACCACCTCGTCGCACAGTGCCGCACCCACGGTGATACCCAGTTGCGCGGCCGGCCCGTGCTTGGGCGCTGCCAGAACGACGCCGTCGCCGTCGAGTAGGACCACCTGCTCGTCAGGAGCCAAGGCGACGGCCGCAGCTCCTACCATGTCAGAGACGGGGCCCGACGATTGCTGCCGCCCACGCGCGCCTAACGGACGCAGGAGGTTACGCCTGACTTCGGCCCTCACGACGACGTGACCGCCACTCTCGCCTGGATTGCTGACGGCGCCCATGATCGTGTCAATCGCCGTCTGGCCGCGAGTGAACGCTTCAGAGGCAAGACCCTCCTCCACTGAATGACACTGGCTGCTCTCAGTATGCCACGGACTCGGGCGGCGTTCATATGGGCCAAGAAGACACGGACAGCGCACCGTCCTGATGACGGGCCCTCACGTTCACAGGTGGCTGGAGTGGGCGGTATACGCCGTGAGGATCGTCTGCCGGCGTCAGGATGGATGGACGACGACCAATATGCCTGACACGTCCTGGCGGCGTCATGCAGATACCTGAACTCACCGTCACGCAGTGCTGCTGCTGACGAATCCAGTCACGACTGACCGTGATGCTGTGGGAGCGACCGTTCCCCGTCGGTAGACCCGCACTCTCCGTCCCACAGACCATGGTCTCGCGGATTGCCGACGCTCTGCACGACGGCTTTCTCCCCCTGCGTCTGGCTTACCCGATCGCCCGCCTACCTCCGGGGCTAGCGCGGCTTCGTCTCGAGGTACAAAGCGTACAGCGCCAGCGCGAACCCTACGAACACGCCGATCACGGTACACAGCGGGAACTTGTCGAGGACCCAGTCGAGCCCGGCTCCCACGCCGCCACCGGTGACGACGCCGCCCAAGATGAGGAACGCGACCGATTCGCCCGACGGAGAGGGCCGCCGATCGTCGTCCCCGGCTCTTCCCCGTGGTGGAGTCACACTATAGCCGCCGCGTCGACGGGCGACAACGCGCCCGTGATGGAGACTCCTGCGCGCCGACAGGCGGGAACGATCATTTGCCGTCCCGCGGTACCGGCGGAGCGTCGCCGGCGGGACGGGCCTGGTCGCCGGCGCCGTCCGGCGCGCAGCCCGTCCGATACCGGCTGAGCAGCCGCGCCATGTGAGCGGTGGCGACCGCGGCGCCGATGCCGAGGACGACGATCGCCCAGGTCGCGTCCTGTTGCATCGCGACGGCGAGCCCGTTCAACAGCAGACACCACGAGTACAGCAGCAGCACGCTCTTGCGCTGCGAGAACCCGTGCACGAGCACCAGGTCGTGGTGGACGTGATCAGCGCCGGGCGCGTAGAAGGGCACGCCCCGCCGCCACCGACGCCAGACGATCAGGAACAGGTCGATGAACGGTACGCCGAGCACGAGCAGCGGAAGCAGGAGGGCGACCGCGGCAGTCCCCTTCATCACGCTCTGTATGCTGATCGCCCCGAGAACGAAGCCGAGCAGCATCGAGCCCGCGTCACCCATGAAGATTGAGGCCGGGTGGAAGTTGAAGCGCAGGAAGGCGAACGTCGCCCCGGCGAGCACGGCAGCGATGATGCCGAGGGCTGGGAACCCCGTCGAGATCGAGATCACGCTGAACGTCACGGCGGCGATGCCGCACACGCCGGCGGCCAGCCCGTCGAGACCGTCGATGAAGTTGACCATGTTGATGATCGCCGCCATCCACACCATCGTGACGAGCACCGAGAGGACGTCGGGGAACTGAAGGAACTCGTCGACGAACGGGATCGCCACGCGGGTGATGCGCAGGCCGAAATAGACGGCCACGCCGATGGCGAGCAACTGGCCGGTGAACTTGACGATCGGCTCGAGCTCGAAGAGGTCGTCGAACACGCCGACGGCGACGACGATGGTGCCGCCGGCGACGATGCCCCATACGGGACGCGTGACGTGCACGAGGAGCAGGACGGGGACCAGCCAGGCGATGTAGATGGCGAGGCCGCCGAGCAGCGGCGTCGCCTCCGTGTGCATGCGCCGGTCCTCCGTCGGTCGGTCGAGCGCCCCGGCAGCGTACGCCAGGCGCCCCATCAGGGGGGTGACCACGAGCACGATGACCGCAGCGGCAACGAAGCCGAGCAGCGCCGTCCGGGTCGCGGTGGCGAGGCCGATCAGCCCGTCGATGGCAGTTCCTCCTTGACGACCCGGACCCCGGCCTCGGCGAACATCGCCGACGAGAGCTCGTCGGGATAGCCGTCGAGGTAGTGGATCTCACGTACTCCGCAGTTGATGAGCATCTTGGCGCAGAGGACGCATGGCTGGTGCGTGCAGTACAACGTCGCGCCCTCGATGGCCACGCCGTGCACCGCAGCCTGGATGATGGCGTTCTGCTCGGCGTGGATCGCGCGGCAAAGCTCCTGACGCTCGCCCGAGGGGATACCGAGCTGCTCCCGCAGGCAGCCCGTGTCGAGGCAGTGCGCGACGCCACGGGGGGCGCCGTTGTATCCCATGGCGAGGACGCGCTTGTCGCGCACGAGGAGCGCGCCGACCTGGCGACGCAAGCAAGTCGAGCGCGTCGCCGCCTGGCGGGCGAGCTGGAGGAAGTACTCGTTCCAGCTCGGGCGACGTCGGTCGCCGCCGATGCTCTCGGCGTCCACCTCGGATGCGCCGCTGAGCTCAGCCGGATCCATCCGCTCCCTCGAGATCGGCGGGGTCGCCGCAGTCGCCGGCGCCGACCCGCTCGATGGCGGCCACACGACGCGCATGACGACCGCCGTCGAAAGGCGTCGCCATCCAGACCTCGGTGATCGCCCACGCCTCATCCTCCGACAACAGACGGCCACCGAGACAGAGGACGTTGGCGTCGTTATGGCGCCGCGACATCTCCGCCAGATGCGGCGTCGTGCAGTCCGCTGCGCGGACCCGCGCGTGCCGGTTCGCGGCCATGCACATGCCGAGTCCGGTGCCGCAGACGAGGACGCCGCGCTCGACGTCTCTCGCGGCGACCGCCTCGGCGACGGCGTGGGCGAAGTCGGGGTAGTCCACCGAAGTCCCGGCGTCGGACGTCCCGAGATCGACGACCTCGTGGCCCTGCGCGCGCAGATGCCGCACGACGGCCTGCTTGACGGCGAACCCGGCGTGGTCGGCTCCGGCGGCGATCCTCACGACGACGTCCCTCCCGGTCGGTGGGCGGCAGGCGCGGGCGGGCCCGGCGACCGCCGGGCGTCCCCGCGCCAAGACGCTGATTGTACCCCAGCCCCTCCGCGCGGGCAGGCGGCGGGGCGAGCGGCGCCGCCCGCGACACGTGTCACGAGGACGATCCGCGCAGGAGCGCGCCGCCGCGCGACCGTCCTCCGCGGCACCCCAGGCGTCAGACCCGCGGCAGGTCGTCGCGCCGCCGCGTCAGACGCTCCGCGAGCTCGGCGGCGCTCCACGCGCCTTCGCGCAGCACCCTCCAGCGACCCGTCTCGGCGTAACGACTGAAGTCGACGACCGACGAAGCCACACCCCCCGCCGGGCCACCGTCGAGGGCGAGGTCGCAGGCGGCGAGGATCGCCGGGGCGACCTCGGCGAGGCTCGCCGGCGCCGGCGCGCCGCTGCGATTGGCGCTCGAGGCGACGAGAGGGAACGGGAGCGTCTCGAGCAGGCGCGCCGGCGCCGGCCAGCGGGGCACGCGCACGCCCAGCGTGCGGACGACGACCCGCCTTCTGCCGCCGAACGGGCGCCGCTCCTCGTGCACGACCTCGCCCGGAGGTGGGCACACGAAGTCTTCGGGATACGGAAGCACCAGCGTCACGGGACCGGGCAGCAGGCGCAGGCAGACGTCCGTCAGCTGCGCCCCCAGCGACAGCGCCGAGAGCAGCAGCTCGCGATTCGGAAAGATCACCTGCAGCGGCTTGTCCTCCTCGCGCCCCTTGGCGGCGATGACGGCCGCCACCGAAGCCGGCGAAAGGACGCCGCCGACCCCGTAGACGGTGTCGGTCGGAAAGCAGGCGAGGCGCGCCCCGGCGAGCCGCAGCGGCAGCTCCGCCGCGGCGGCGCGGTCGAGCGCGCCGAGCGCGATACGTTCGGGTCGGCCACCCGACACCGGACCGGCGCCGCTGCGTGCCTCGCCGGTCCGCGCAACGTCCCCAAGAGAGCCGCTCATCGCCGCACCGCGCTCACCGCCGCACCGACGCACCGCGCTCACCGACGCACGGGGATGCCGCGCGCCGCAAGGAACTCCTTCGCCTGCGCGATCGAGAACGTCCCGTAGTGGAAGATCGAGGCGGCGAGCACCGCGTCCGCTTCGCCCGCGGTGAGGCCCTCGGCGAGATGTTCGAGCGTGCCGACCCCGCCCGAGGCGATGACCGGCACGTCGACCGCGCGAGCCACCGTCCGCGTGAGCTCGAGGTCGTAGCCGTCGCAGGTCCCGTCGCGGTCCATGCTCGTGAGCATGAACTCGCCGGCGCCCAGCTCAGCCGCCTGCACCGCCCATGCCTCGGCGTCGATGCCGGTCGGCGTCCGACCGCCGTGCAGGTATACCTCCCAACGGAGCCCGACGCCGGGCATCGCTTCCGTCACGCGCTTGGCGTCGATCGCGACCACGATGCACTGCGAGCCGAAGCGGTCGGCGCAGCGCCGCACCAGCTCGGGGTCCTCGACGGCGGCCGTGTTCATCGTCACCTTGTCGGCGCCGGCGGCGAGGATGGCGCGGACGTCCTCCTCGCGACGCAGTCCTCCACCGATGGTGAACGGGATGAAGACCTGCTCGGCGCACCGCGCCGCGAGGTCGGCGATGATCTCACGGCCCTCGTGCGAGGCGGTGATGTCCAGAAAGACGATCTCGTCGGCGCCTTCGGAGTCGTAGAAGGCGGCGAGCTCGACCGGGTCGCCGGCATCCCGGAAGTCGATGAAGTTGACCCCCTTGACCACACGCCCGCCGCGGACGTCCAGACAAGGGATGACGCGCTTGGACAGCATAGCCGCCGGGACCGGCTCTAGCCGCGCACGGCGGCCATGGCTTCGGCGAGCGTGAAGGCCTTCTCGTAGAGCGCCCGGCCGATGATCACGCCGACGACGTTGGCAGCGTTCAGGCGCCGCAGGCGGCGCAAGTCGTCGAGCAATGCGACGCCGCCCGAGCAGATGAGCTCCAGCGAGGTCATCTCGGCGAGGTCGCGGAGACCAGCGAGGTTCGGCCCGCCGAGCATGCCGTCGCGGGACGTGTCGGTGTACACGACGCGCTTCACCCCATGCTCCTCCAGGATGCGCACGAACTTGACCGCGCTCATCTGCGTGCGCTCCTGCCAGCCGTGCGTCGCGACCATCCCGTCGGTGCAGTCCATCCCCACGACGAGGCGCTCCCCAAGCCAGTCCACGGCGTCGTCGAGCAGCTCGAGAGCGGTGATCGCCGCCGTCCCCATGACCACCCACTGCACACCAAGGCCGGCGACCAGGGCGAGCGCCTGTTCGGAGCGGATGCCGCCGCCGTACTGGACCGGGATGTCGACGGCCGCGACGATGTCCTCGAGGAGGTCCACGTTGGCGAGCTCGCCAGTCCGGGCCGCGTCGAGGTCGACGACGTGCAGCGCCTCGGCGCCCTCGTCCCGCCAATAACGGGCGAGCGCCACAGGGTCGTCCGAGAAGACCGTGGCCTCGTCGAAATCGCCGCGCCGCAGACGGACGGCCTTGCCGCCCTGGATGTCGATGGCCGGGAAGACGATCATCGCCATTTCTCCTGCGCGAGGCCCACGAAGTTACTCAGAAGAGCGAGGCCGGTCGCCGAACTCTTCTCCGGATGGAACTGTACCGCCCAGACGTTGTCGCGCGCCACCGCCGCCACCACGGACCCCCCGTACTCGGCAGTCGCAGCGATCACGTCGTCGTCCGCCGGGCGCGCCGCGTAGGAGTGTACGAAGTAGAAGGCGGCGGGGGCGGGCAGGCCGCAGGCCATGCCCGCCCCCGCCGCCGCCCACGTCACCTCGTTCCACCCCATGTGCGGCACCTTGAGGCCGGTCTCGAGTCGCTCGACCGTGCCGCCAAGGACGCCGAGGCCGGTCCAGCGACCACCTTCGCCGCTGCTGTCGAAGAGGAGCTGGAGGCCGAGGCACACGCCCAGGAACGGCACCCCCGCCGCGATGCGTTCGACGACCGCCGGTCCGAGACCCGTCGCCTCGAGACGCGCGGCGGCGTCACGAAAGGCGCCGACGCCCGGCAGGACGAGGGCGTCGGCGCCCTTCAGCCCCGCCGCCGCGTCGACGACCCGCACCCCGGCCCCGACTCTCTCGAGCGCCTTGGCCACGCTGGCAAGGTTCCCCATCCCGTAGTCGACGACGGCGACCGAGGGAGGGGCGCCGACGGGACGCCTTGCGCCGGCCGTCGACGACCCGCCGCTCACAACGTGCCCCGGCCGCTCAGAGCCCGCCCCCGGCCGCTCAGAGCGCGCCCCCAGCCGCTCAGAGCGCGCCCTTGGTCGACGGCACGGCGTCGTCAAGACCATGGAGCGCGCAGGCCTCGGCCAGCGCCCGCGCGACGCCCTTGAACACCGCCTCGACGATGTGGTGAGTGTCGCTGCCGGCCAAGAGGCGGATGTGCAAGGTCATCGCCGCCTGCGTGGCGAACGAGCGGAGGAAGTGCGGCACGAGTTCGGCCTCGAACCCTCCCGTGCGCAGACCGGTCAACTGCAGGTCGTGGGCGAAGTACGGCCTGCCCGAAAGGTCCAGCGCGACGAGGGCGAGGGCCTCGTCCATCGGGATCAAGGCGGATCCGTAGCGGCGGATGCCGCGCTTCTCGCCCAGCGCCTCGCCCAGCGCCTGGCCGAGGGCGAGCCCGACGTCCTCGACGGTGTGATGGGCGTCGACATGGAGGTCGCCGCTCGCGCTGAGCGCGAGGTCGATGCGCCCGTGACGGGCGAAAAGCTCAAGCATGTGGTCGAGGAACCCGATCCCGGTCGTCACCTCGGCGACGCCCGACCCGTCCAGGGTCAACCTCACGGTGACGTCGGTCTCGCTCGTCGTGCGCCGGACTTCTGCGCTGCGTCTGCTCGTGGCCATCGAATCCTCCAGCGTCGAGTTCTACCACAACGCCGCAGGCGACGGAAGGCGACCGCTCCGAAGGCGAAAGCAAGGGACGACACCACGCGGCGCCCAGAACATAGGCCGCAGGGCGGCGCGCGCTCAGCGCTGCGCGAGCAGGTCGCGGAGACGCACGACGAGCGCCGCGACCTCAGCGCCGCGCAACGCGCGCGCCGCCCGACCGGCCACCAGGCGAGCGCCGCAAGGCGCCACCGTGTCGCGGCGGACGAGCCCCGACGCAGCTTCCGCGAGGAGCGTATCGAGCTCCACGACTCCGTCGGCGAGACCGAGCGACACGGCGATGGTCGCGTCCGACGTGAGCCCGACCGGTTGCACCTGAAGACCGCCGGCGGCGAAGTGGCGGGCGGTCAGCCGGGGAAAGCGCGTGGCCACGCGCAGACGCCCCGACCGGCCTTCGCCCGTCGCCGCCGCCGTGGCGAACACCAGCGTCGCCGGGGCGACGCGAAGGTCGAGAAGCTCGTACACCTCGGGCTCGTCCTCGAGCAGGGACTCCTTGCCCACGACCGCCAGGTCGAGGCCCCCGCCCTGGCACCACGACAGCAGATCGCCGCCGGGAGCCCGGACCCAGGCGACGTCCCCGTCCTCCACGATCCCCGGCTGGCGCTGGAGACCGTGCACGGCGGCGACCGGAAGCCCTGCGGCGGAGAGGAGGCCGAGGACTGCGTCGAGCTGAGGTTGCGGCTCGAGACCGATGCGCAGCGTCATGCGATCCCCAGGGCGCGTCTGATGTCGCGCCACGGACCCTCAGTGCGCGCGCCGTCGCTGAGCTCGAGGACATAGCGTCCGCCGACGCGGCGCAGCAAGGGCGCCGGAGGGAGCGCGTCGCCGGGCAGCGCCGCGACGGCGATGCCGGCGCGGCGCAACTCGGCGACGCGCTCCGGCTCGTCGAGGCCGCCGGCGAAGGCCAGCGCCGGCGACGCGACAGCGGGCAGGCGGCCGGCTTCGTCGAGAGCGTCGCGCAGTCGCTCGACGGCGATGGCGAACCCCACCCCCGGGACCTCCCAGTCGAAGTGCGCCGCCAGCCCGTCGTAACGCCCTCCCGAGGCGATCGGCAGGCCGACGCCCGGCGCCCACGCCTCGAAGATGACCCCCGTGTAGTAGCTCAGGTCCTGGTAGAGGCCGAAGTCGAACGTCACCGCACGCTCGTAGCCCGCGTCCGCGACGAGGTCCCTCACCTTCACCAGCCGGTCGATCGCCGCCACCATGGCCGGCGTCGTCGCCAGCTTGCGCGCCTGGGCAAGGCTGTCGCGCGTGCCGCCGAGCGTCAGTGCCGCCTGGAGGGCCTTGAGCGCCTCGTCGGCGACCGCGGCGTTGGCGGCGATCGACTCGAGGAGCGGGTAGTCACGGTCGGCGAGGGCCTCCAACAGTGACTCACGGTCGCCATCTTCGACGAGGCCGAGGGTGTCGACGAGCGCGGTCGGGAACGCCATCGTGTTGAGGGTCACGTGGTAGTCGGGCAGGCCACACGCCTCGAGCGCGTCGCACAGAAGGGTGACGCACTCGGCGTCGGCCTCGGCCGAAGGGGCGCCGAGGAGCTCCACGCCGGCCTGAAGGAACTCACCATCCTGGCTGCGCTGCGGCGCCCAGGGGCGGTACGACGCGCCGACGTAGAAGAAGCGCAGCGGCAGCGGCTTGTCACGGTACCGCGCCGCCGCCAGCCGCACCACCGGGACGGTCATGTCGGTGCGCAACATGAGCTCGCGACCGCGGTCGTCGAACAGCCGATAGCCGGCGCTCAGCGTGTCGTCGTCGGGCAGTTCAAGGGTCTCGGCGAACTCGAGCGCCGGCGTGCGCACCTCACCGTATCCGTAGGCGCTGAAGCGGGCGCGCAACGCGACGTCGATCGCGTGCAGCTCGGCGGCCTCGTCGGGAAGGACGTCGTGCATGCCTTCGGGGATCATGACCCCTCCATGGTCGCATGCCGCGCGGGCGTAGTCAGACGCCCGCCTGGACGCTGCTCTCACCGAGCAACGCCTTGAGCTCTGCGTAGAGGCCGGCGACGGGATCGACCCGGAACCCGTCGCCGACACGCAGACGCGTCGACTTGTCGTCGGCCACGAAGTGCAGCACGACGGGCACCTTGCCGGGGAAGTCGGCGAGCACGCGCTTGAGGTCGTCGATGAGGGAAGGCCTGACCGTCGCCGCCTCGATGGTGAGGGTCAGCGGACGGTGCTCGCTGACCCCGGCGAACGGTACGACCTCGAGGACCACCAACTTCACCTCGTCCTCGCTGCGCCGGTCGACCCGGCCCTTGACCTTCACGATCGCGTCCTCGACGAGGAGGCCGCGGTACTGCTCGTAGGTGCTCGCCCAGGCGATGCACTCGCAGCTCGCGTCGACGTCCTCGAGACGGAAGACGAGCCACACCGCGCCCTGCTTGTTCACCTTGCGCTGAACCCCGGCGACGACGCCACCGGTCCAGACGATCGTCTCGCCGGCGGTCTCGTCGAGGGCGCCGACCGGCACGTCGACCTCGCGCCGCAACTGCTCGCGCAGGCCCTGGAGCGGGTGCGAGGACACGTAGAGACCGAGCGCCTCCTTCTCGAGCCTGAGCTTCGTCGCCGGGTCGAACTCGCGCACCGGGATCGGAGGCTCGTGGACGCCGTGCGCCTCCGGGGCGAGGTCGAAGAGGCCCCCCTGTCCCTGGGCGCGGTCCTTGCGCCGGCGCTCGCCGTCGGCCATCGCCGCGGGCACCACCTCGAGCATGCCGCGTCGCGCGGCGCCGGTCGAGTCGAACGCGCCGGACTTGATGAGCGCCTCGACGACGCGCTTGTTGACGAGCTGCGAGTCGACGCGGGCGCAGAAATCGTAGATCGAGGCGAAGTGGCCGCCCGCGTCGCGGGCGGCGACGATCGCCTCGATCGCTCCCGCCCCGACGCCCTTGACCGCGTTGAGGCCGAAGCGGATCTTGCCGCCGACCACGGTGAACCCGCTGTCGCTCTCGTTGACGTCCGGGGGCAGCACCTCGATGCCGAGCTCGTGACACTGGTTCACGTAGAAGGGCACCTTGTCCTTGGTGTTCATGAC
>JAKPOQ010000071.1 GCA_029547745.1 Actinomycetes bacterium | reverse complement strand
GCGGGAGAGGTGCGCGATCTGGATGCGGCGCGCGCGTTCCTCTTCTCGTGGTGGGAGAAGGAACGCGCGTCCAGCGACGAGGGCGCGCCCGGAGGAGGGTGAGGTGCCCGAGCTGCCCGAGGTGGAAGTCGTCCGCCGCCGACTGCTGACCTGCCTCCCGGGACTGGTCGTACGCGACGTGCGCGTGCACGACGCGACGGTGTGCGACCTGCCCGAGGACGAGCTGCGGCGGACGATCGCAGGACGCCGAGTGCTGGGTCTGCGGCGGCGCGGCAAGTACCTGATGATCGACCTCGGTGAGCCGGTGGCCGCCGGCCGCCTCCTCGTCGTCCATCTGCGCATGACCGGCCAACTGCTCTTCCGCCCGGAGCCCCGGGGACGGCCGGCGCGCTTCGTCATCACCTTCGACCCGTCCACCGAGCTGCACTTCTACGACATGCGACGTTTCGGCCGCCTCTGGTCGCTCGACCCCCGGGACGAGGAGGCGTTCTTCGCCGCGCTGGGCCCGGAGCCGTTCTCTGCGGCCTTCGACGTCGCCTACCTGCGTCGCGCCCTGGCGGAGCGGCGGGCGCCGCTCAAGGCGTTCCTGCTCGACCAGCGGCGCATCGCCGGCGTCGGCAACATCTACGCCGACGAGGCGCTGTTCCGCGCTCGCCTCAACCCGCTGCGCGCAGCGGGCACCGTCGGGCCGCGTGAGGCGCAGCGCCTGCACGCGGCCCTCCTCGAGACCCTGCAGGCCGGCATCGACCACGAGGGCTCGTCGATCGAGAGCTTCATCGACCCGGCGGGGCGGCGCGGCAGCTTCCAGGAGATCCTCAACGTCTACCAGCGGACGGGGGAGCCGTGCCGCGTCTGCGGCACGGCCATCGAGCGCGTCGTCGTCGGTGGGCGAGGAACGCACTACTGCCCGCGCTGCCAGCCGCGCCGTGGCGGCATCGCGCCGACGGCGCGCCGCGCGCGTCCGACCGGCCCTGCGGGCAAACGGGACGCCCGCGGCGCGCCGCCGGCGACGCGGGGCGCCGAGTGCGGGTGACTCGCGCGGCCGTGGCCAAGCGCGGGGCGAACGCACTGTACGTCGTCGCCACCTGGGTGCCGCGGCGCACGGAGATCGTGGTCGGGTCGTTGGGCCCCGTGGCGTTCGAGCGCGGCTGGTACGCCTACGTCGGGAGCGCGCGACGCGGGCGCGAGGCCCGCGTCGCGCGCCACCTCCGCGCGGACAAGCCGCTGCGCTGGCACGCCGACTACCTGCTGAGTCGCTTCCCCGGCCGCTGCGCCTGGCTCGTCGACGGCGAGCTCACCGAGTGCGAACTCGCCGGCGCCCTGGCGCGGCTGCCCGGCGCGTCACGCCGCCCGCCGCACTTCGGCGCCGGCGATTGCGGCTGCGTCGGGCATCTGCTGCGCCTCGCCCGGCGCCCGACGACGCGGGACGTCCGCGACGCGCTGGGGCAGGATCGAGGCGTACGCCGAACGCCGGCAGTCCTCAGATCGACAAGTAGTGCCGCACCCTTCGCACGAGACCCCTGATGCCGCCCTCGGTGGGACCGCCTTCCTCTTCGGTACGACTGGCCCAAGAGCTGTCCGTGGCGAGCTGGCGAGGTTCGCCGTCGTTCATCGCCTTGGACATGACGCCGGCGGACAGCTTGCCCGCCCCGGCCAGGTCGCGGCCGCCGGTCAGGAAGGCATCCTGCAGGATTCGTTCGGACTGGTCGCCCTTGGGCTCCGGGCACCCGTTCGACGGCGCCGTCGGTAGGTGACGCTCATCTCCCATGATGGCCCCTCCCCTTGTCGGACGAATCGAGTGTTCTGCGGCGCGCGCGGCGCGACCATGCTCTCACAGTATCAGACGCGTCGCCAGGCGCGCGCCATCAGCGCGCCTTTTCCCACTTCTGCAGGTAGGCGACCTCGCTCAGAGTCTTGCCGCCCTCGATCTCGCCGCGCAGACGATTCTCCTTCTCGAGCACGTCCATGGCGCGGTTGGCGAGCTCCACGGCTTGCTCCTTGGGCAGCACCATCACGCCGTCGTCGTCGCCCGCGACCCAGTCTCCTGGCCTCACGGTCTGGCCGGCGACGACGATGGGCACGTTCACCTCACCGAAGCCCTTCGGTTCGCCGGCGTTGGCGCAGACCTTGCTGCTGAAAGCGGCGAACCCGGTCTTGGCGATCTCGGGGGTGTCGCGGATGGCGCCCCAGATGACGAGCCCGGCGAGCCCCTTGACCATGGCGCTGTGGGTAGCGAGCTCGCCCCAGACCGCCGGCGTCGCGTCGCAGGCGTCGACGACGAGGACGTCGCCGGGCCGGCAGAGGTCGATCGCCTCGACGGGCTTGGCCCAGTCGCCGGCGTAGGTGCGGCAGGTGACGGCCGGGCCGCACATGTGCGCACCCGGCAGTAACGGACGGATGCCGGGCAGGCTGGGCTGCCGGTGCCAGGCGTCGCTGATGTTGGCCGTCGAGACCTGCTCGAGGACCTCGCGGATGCGGCTCTCGTCGGCGCGCTTGTACAGGGTAGTCGCGATGGAGACGCGTTCGTCGATCGCGCGCCGGATCTCGGCGGCGGCGGCGGTCGCGTCCTGCGCCTTGATGATCGCCCCGCCGACGACGACGATGCTGGCGCCGGCCGCGACCGCCGCCGCCGCCGTCTCGGAGTTGATGCCGCCGGCCACCGAGACGGGGATCGAGACGGCCTCAGCTACGGCCTTGAGGGTGGCGAACGGCGTCTCACCGCGCATCTGCTGGTCAATCGCCGTGTGGATGGCGATGTAGTCGGCGCCGAGCGCCTCGGCCTGTCTCGCGCGGGCGACCGGGTCGGCCACCTCGACCATGTCGACGATGAGCTTGCAGCCGTAGTTGCGCGCCGCCTCGGCGCACTCCTTGATCGTGCTGTCGGACGCGGCGCCCAGGACTCCGACGACGCCGGCGCCGGCCTTGGCCGCGTACTCGACCTCGATCCGGCCCGCGTCGATGGTCTTCATGTCGGCGACGATCACGCGGTCGGGGAAGGTCGCCTTGAGCTCGCGCACGGCGCTGAGGCCCTCCGCCTTGATCAGCGGCGTGCCGGCCTCGACCCAGTCGGCGCCGCCGGCCACGGCCTCCTTGGCGACGAGGATCGCGCGCGGCAGGTCGACGAAGTCGAGGGCGACCTGGAGGATGACGCGCCGGTCGGTGGCGTCTGCGGGAGTGGAAGTCATACGCCCGTCACCTGCACCACGATGCGGCGTTCGCGCGGGCGCGCGTCGAAGTCGCAGAAGACGATGTTCTGAAAGCGGCCCAGGGTGAGGTGACCGTCGACGAACGGGACGACGAGCGACGGGCCGACGAGGCCGGCGCGCACGTGCGAGTGGCCGTTGCCGTCCTTCAGGTAATCGTTGTGGAGGTAGTGCTTGTCCGGCGGCGTGATCGTGTCCATGAGCTCCTGGACGTCGTGGACGACGCCGGGCTCGAACTCGAGCGTCGTGAGGGCGCCGGTGGCGCCGGGGACGAAGAGCGTGACGGTGCCGTCCGTGAGGCCGGTCTGCGCGACCGACTCCGCGACATCCTCGGTGATCTTGATGATGTCGGCGTCGCCTTGGCTCGCGAACTCGATCGAGCCCGTGACGACGCGCGCCAGTCCTTCGCGGACGCGGGCTCCCTGCTCCTCGTTGACGATGACGGTGGCCATAGGGTCCTTCCTTTCAGTGGGTCGCGTCCCTCTCGGGGTACGCGCCCTTGGCG
>JAKPOQ010000064.1 GCA_029547745.1 Actinomycetes bacterium | reverse complement strand
GCAAGCGCTCGCCCTCGCGCGGCGTCGACATGATGATGGGCTTCGTCGTCGCGCCGAGCATGGCGCCGAACTGGGCGAGGTCCTCCTCGCCCCGGGGGACGTCCTCGGGCAGAGCCATCGACATGACGAAGTCGATGTTCGGCAACTGGTCGCAGAGCGCCGCGGCGGCCGCGACGTCGTGGAGCCGGGCGCGGCGCCGTTGGTGGAGGTCCGGGTCGAGCACGTAGAGACAGTCCGGACCCGTCCCGTAGAGCCCGGCGCCGGGGCGAAGCGTCACCGACGGTCGGCCGCCGCGCGCGCGAAGTTCCGCGTCGCGCGGCACCGTGGCGATCGCCCTCTCGACAAGGTCGCGGCCGATGCGCACCCGCGTGCCCGCGACCCGTGCACCGGCTGCGGCGAACACCTCTTGCGCACGCTCGTGATGCACCTCGACGCCGGTCCGCTCGAGCACCCGCAGGGTCGCCGCGTGCACGGTGCGACACGCCGCCTCGTCCCAGACCTGCGCCCGGACGTGAGACGCCACGGGAGGCGATGTGCCCCCTCCCGCGGGCATCGCCTCAGCGCCGAAGTCATCACTGTGCGTCATGTCGTCCTCCGTGGGTCCGGCGGCGCGCCCCGAGTCCGACGACGTCGCCCGAGAACGGCATGTCCGACGACGCAACATCGGCATAGGGGAGAAAGTGGCGGGAGCGACGAGACTCGAACTCGCGACCTCCGGCGTGACAGGCCGGCGTTCTAACCAGCTGAACTACGCCCCCGCAAAAGGCGGCGCCGCAAGCATCGTCATGGTGCTGCCGCGGCGGCGGAAGCGCAGTGTAGCACAGGGCGACAGAGCCCACAAAGCCGGACCCATGAACATGTGAGGGGGCGGGGCGAGGGGCGGGACGAGGGGCGAGGGGCGGGGCGAGGGCGACTCGGTCGCCGCCCCCAATCGTCAACCTGAGGCTGCTGGCAGCTCCAGCGTCACACTTGTTCCGCGACCGAGCGCCGACTCGAGGACCACGCGCCCGCCGGCCTCTTCGACGAGCGCCCGCGTCACCGGCAGGCCGAGGCCAAGGCCCCGGGTGCCCCGATCGCGCGCCGCCGCGCCCCGATACCCGAGGTCGAACACGCGAGGCAAGTCCTCCGCTGTGATCCCGGGACCCCGGTCGGTGACGACGATCGCGACGTGCCCGACGTGCCCGGCCATCCCTACGCGGACGTCGACCCGTTCACTCGCAGACGCGAACGTGCAAGCGTTGACCAAGACGTTGCGCAGGGCGCAGCGCAAGCGGTGTGCGTCTCCGTGGACCGGAGGAAGCCTCTCTTCCAGGTCGACGACGATCGAGGGCGCCTCGGGAAACGCCGCCCGGACGCTCGCCACCGTGTCCGAGACGATCTCGGCGGCACCGACCGGTCGCGCCTCCTGCGGGATGGCCGCAACTTCGAGCCAGCCGGTCTCCACAAGGCTGGTGATCATCGCCGACAGGCGCTCGACGTTCCGCTTGAGCATCTGGAGGTAGCTGAGCTGCTTCTCGTCGAGCGAGCCGGAGGAACCGCCAAGGAGGATCTCCAAGAGCGGCTGGATCACAGCCAACGGCGTGCGGAGCTCGTGACGCACGTACGACTGGGCGTCCGCCGGCGCGAGGGCGCCTGCCCGGGAATGCCCGTCGTCGGCCACCGCGTCCATGCGAGCAACGATACCGCATCTCGCCGGCGCGACGAGAAGGAAGGAGAAGGGAGACGAAGAGGGAGGGGGGCCGAGGGAAAGTCGGACAGAGAAGGAGAGACGGAGGCGGGACAGGGAAGGAGAAGCGGAGGAAGGGTGGAGGGCGGTGGTGGGCGATGGTGGGTTCGAACCACCGACCCCCTGCTTGTAAGGCAGGCGCTCTTCCACTGAGCTAATCGCCCGGGCGAGGCGCCCGGCAGTATACACCGGGACCATCGGTCGTCCTCGTGCCGGGGTCACCTGCTATACTCGGCGCCCCATGGACCCCGCGGAGTGGAAGCTCTCCGTCGAACACCTCACTCTCATCATGCCGAACGACGGAGCGCCGCGGCTGATCCTCGACGATGTCGGGTTTGCGGTGCGCGCCGGCGAGGTCTTCACCATCGTGGGCCCCTCAGGCTCCGCCAAGTCGTCCACCCTGCGCGCCATCGATCGGCTCGTCGAGCCGACGGGGGGTCGCGTGCTCCTCGACGGCCGACCGACCAACACGCTCCCGGTCCAAGAGCTGCGCCGGCGCGTCGGGATGGTCTTCCAGACGCCGGCGCTGTTCGCGGGCACGGTGCTCGACAACGTCCTCTACGGGCCACGGTTGCACGGCATCATCGGGGGGCAGGCCGACGGCGGGCGCGAGCAGGGCTGCGACCTGCTGGGCCGCGTCGGCCTGCCCCCCGACTTCTGCGACAGGTCGGCCGACCAGCTCTCCGGCGGCGAGGCGCAGCGCGTCTGTCTCGCCCGCGCCCTGGCGAACGATCCCGAGGTGCTCCTTCTCGACGAGCCGACGGCGTCGCTCGACCCCGGCGCGGCGCGCGTGGTCGAGGATCTCCTGCTGCGCCTCGCCGCCGACACCGAGCTCACGTTCGTGTTCGTCACCCATGACCTCGCCCAGGCGCGACGCATCGGCGACCACGGCCTGCTCCTCGTCGATGGCCGGGTGGTCGAGCAGGGTCCGCTGCCCGAGCTGTTCGACCGTCCCGGTGACGAAGCGACGCGCCTCTTCCTCGCCGGCAGGCTCGGAGGTGAGCCGACGACATGAGAGGCGACGGGCAGGCGTCGCGATGCGTGAGAGCCGACAGGCAGGCGTCGCGATGCGTGAGAACCGACGGGCAGGCGTCGCGATGAGCGAGGCGTGGTTCGACAAAGGCCTCGCCGTCATCGCGGCACAGCAGTTCGGCTACCTCGACGTCGTAGCTGCCCTGGCCATGCTCGCGATCGCCGTCGTCCTCTCGTACCGCGAGCGCCTCGGCCTCGAGAAGGACCTCCTCGTCGCCTCGCTGCGCGCCTTCGTCCAACTCATGGCGATCGGCTACGTGATCGACCTTATCTTCGGCGCCGAACGGTTCATCTGGGTCCTGCTCATGGTCGTCGCAATGGCCGCGTTCGCCACGTTCACTTCTACCCGGCGGGCCAGGGCGCTGCCCGGGTCCTGGTGGATCATGGCGGCGGCGATCGGCCTCTCGGCCGCCCTCACCCTCGGGCTCATGCTGGGCCTCGGTATCATCGACAGCCGGGCACGCTATGTGATCCCCATCGCCGGCATGATCATCGGCAACACGATGACAGTGGCCTCGGTCACCGTCGTCCGTCTGCTCGAAGACGCACGCGACCAGCGTCCGCGCATCGAGGCGGCGCTGGCCTTGGGCGCGACGCCGCGTCAGGCGGCGGACGACCTCATCCGCGGGTCGGTACGCTTGGCCATGGTGCCGGTCATCGACAGCACGAAGACGATGGGCATCGTCTTTCTACCCGGGGCGATGACCGGCATGATCCTGGCGGGCGCCGACCCGCTCGAAGCCGTCAAGCTGCAGGTGGTGATCATGTACATGCTGGCGGCGGCGACGGCCGTCTCGGCCACGACCGCCGCCCTGCTCACCCCGCGTCGCCTGTTCACGCCGCAGCAGCAGCTTCGGCGGCTCGGGTAGGCGTGTCCGCTGCCCTCCTTCGCTGGAACCGCCCTCCTTCGAGAGAGAGGTCCGCAGCCGCTCAGTCCGCCGGCAACTCCTGCCAGGTGCCCGGGACGACCGTCGTCACCGTGGTCGCCGCACTCACGTCGAGATTGGCGAGGACGTTGGGGTTGTACTCGACCTTGGTGTTACCACTGAACGTGATCGTGCCCTCGGCGAACACTGCGCCACGGACGTCCGGGTTCGCGCTGTTGCTGAACGTCACGCCGCCGTCCATGTTGATGATCACGCCGGTGAACGTCCCGTTCGCCCCAAGCTGGATGTCCTTGTTCTGGCCGTCGCTGTTGTCCAGGCCAAGGAGCACCATCGGCTGGTCGACTGTCCCGAAGCTCGCGCTACCCGACGTGGTGATCTGACTCGGGCTGACCAGCAGCGGGCACATGATGAGGGCGTTGTTCCCCGAGAACGTGCACGCGCCCGCGACGTAGGTAGGCCCCAGGACGTGCGTGAACGGGCCGCCTTGCGACTTGAAGCTGCCGCCCACGTACATCGGGGCCGGATCCTTGCCGGCATCCGTGTAGTCCGTCGTCTTGACGGTGAGCGCACCGCCCCAATCCACGTTGCCGCCGACGTAGATCGAGCCGAACTGGCTGGTTCCAGAGGGGCCACTGATGGTGAAGTTCCCGCCCACATACAGCGCCGTCGTGTTCGTATGTGTGTTGCCGTTCAACGTGAGATTGCCGGTGACATAGAGGGACTTGAAGTTGAACCAGCTCTCTCCGCCTCCCAGCGTCAGGTCGCCGTTCACGACCAAGTCATCTGACGCCGTGTATGTCTGCGGGGAGGTCGCCTGAAGCTGGGCGAGCAACGCCGCGCCGACCACCGTACCTTGCGCATTGGCCTTCGGTGGGGTGCCGGTCTTCGCCTCGGCGGTCAGCGTGTCGATCGTGTTCTGCGGCAGATAGGTACTGAGCGGGGCCACCCCGCCCGTGCCCGGGTGTTCCTGTGTGTCGCCATATTCCGCCGGGTTGTACACAGTGCCGTTCGTCTTCACCTCGAGGGTCGCATTCCCGCCGTTCGGCGAGAGGTCGGAGCTCCAGTTGCCGACGAACTCACCGCCTCCGTACACCGAGGCGCTGAACGGCGGGCCGACAGCGGGTGTGCCGTCGGCCTTGACCGCATACACATCACCGGAGCCGTTAGGCCCGACCATGATGTCGCCGTCCGTGTACAACGCCGCCGCGGGCAGACTCAACGAACTGGTGGAGTTCACCTGACCGACCAACTGGCGCAAACGCGTCGTCTTCTTGTTGTACGTCACCTTCGCCTCGACCCACAGCTTGCCGTCGGGCGTCGTCGCAGCGGTCGGTCCTCCCTTGTCCCACGTGATGGCCTCATCGACCGTCGCCTGGTTGTCGTAGACCTTCACCTGCAACGTCGGCCTGCTGGCCGCCGGATATGTCGCATCGTATGCCGCCCTCAAAGCGGCGTCGGAAAACGACTCGCCGGCCTCCGGCCATGTCGCTGACCGGACCGCCATGACGGCGCTTTCGAGACCGGCCTCCGCATAGTCGAACGACTGGTTTCTCGTACGCTCGGCGGCAGTGGCATGCTGCTGGTTGCCGACCACCAGCACCAGTGTGGTCGCGAGAATCGCGAGCGCCGCACTGATTCCCAGGAAGAGGATAAGAGCGCTGCCCCTTTGTCTGCCGACTCTACTCATGACTCCTCCTACTCCCCAGCGACGTTCCGCGGGCGGACAGTGGTCTGAAGATCCGCGGGCGCAGGTGCGTGGGCGAGGTTGTCGTCGACGATAACGTGGATCTGCACGGCGACGATCTTGCCCAGATCGGCGGCACCTACAGTATCGGAGGCAGTGATGTCGCCGGACGCGTTCCGACAAGTGTACGTGAAGATCGCCGTGTACGACGTGCTCGGCGTCACGTTCGTGTTCGCGACGCTGTTGTTGACGACGTTGGTAGCGAGGATGATCGCGCGGTCGCCCGCGTCAAACCCCCCGCTGTTGTTCGTATCGCGTTGCCAGATCAGGGCCTTCTGCGCCGAGCTTCCGCCGGTATCAAGGTAGATGCGCGTCTTGCGGAGGGCTCCCGTCCCGCTGCCGTCCTGTCTCACGCCGGGGTTGTTGAAAGCCGAGTAGAACTGGATCTCCGTCGGCTGTGCGAGGAGGAACGGCGGCGGAAGCGGCGAGGTGAGCGTGAGCGGCTGAGCGTCGCGGATCTCGCGGCTCGCACGCGCGAGGGCGTCGCGCGCCTGGCCGCGAGCGTTACTGGACCTGACCGAGTGGCCATAGGAGTTCTGCAACGCGATCCAGCTCGTGACGAGCAGGGCCGTGATGATACCCAGGATGGCGATCGAGACAAGGAGCTCGATGAGGGTGACGCCGCCCTGCGCGTTTGATCGTCGGAAAGGGCTCATCTGCATCGCGCGCCTAGAGCTGGAAAGTGTAGGTCTGGTCGGTGTTGGTGATGTAGATCGTCTGCTGCAGCGTACGTGGCTGGTTCGTATTTCCCTTTTTGTAGTAGTTGCAGGTGATGAGGTAAGTTCCCGGAGGAAGCCCGGTCCACGTCTTCGGCGACGACGTGGTGGGCACTTGCATCGCTGGCGGCATCGTCGTGTTGGGGGTGACATCGGTCCGCACCACAGTGACCCCGAGCGACGGGTTCACGTAATCCTTGTTGACCAAGACGGTCAGCTTGTACGTGGTCGTCGGCGGCGTCGGGGTGGGGGTGAGCGTGGGCGTCGGAGTGGGACTCGGCGATGATGATGGCGACGGAGACGGGCTGCCGCTCACGGCCGGGTTCATGATGATGGTGCGCATCGTCACGGGCTGCACTGGGGACGGAGGCGCCGTCCATGCGACGGTGACCTCGACACGCTTGTAGCTGACCGCTCCAGTCGCGGGGACGTTCTGGACCGTGTAGTCGATCGTATAGACCTTCGATGAGCCCGGAGGCGTATACGTTGTGCCGAACTGGGCGCCGGCGAACGAGGCTGACTGTAGATGATCGGCGTCGTCGATGATCTGGTCGAAGGGCAGCAGGCGGATCTTCTCGATGCGGTCCTGAGCGACGTTCGCGGCGATGTTCCGGGCTCGATCCCCTGCCGATGCCTTGTGGGCAGAGAGGAAGGCCGGCACCATCGCCGCCAGCACGATCGCCGTCAAGACGATCGTGACCAGAAGTTCGACCAACGTGAAACCGCGACTCAATCCGAACGATCCCCTGCGCCCAAGGCTTGAGTCGCGTCGCCTCTTCGCTGCACTCACGATCGACCGCCCCCGCGAACCGTCACACGCTCCGTCCTTGGTGTTCGACACATACATGCGCCCGGCCAGTGTCTCGACTCCGTCTCAACTCCGTATCGGCGCTTCACGACAAGTCCTGAATCTCGCCGACTACGTGGCGTCGTCCGGCGAGACAACCCGCCACCGTACACCGCATGGCCGCCACGGGCATCGACCCTGCTCAGCGTGACACTCTACTTTACTGGTTTTCACAGGATAGACCTAGACACCCACGTTGCCCGCCGTGGCCACGGCCATCCTTTGCGCACGATCGAACCGACCTCGCCCCTTCCGGTCCTCGCACGTCCAGCGCATGGTCGCTCGAGGCCGCCCCTGCGCGAAGCCACGTGAGACCGGACGTACTGCAGCGCCGCATCGTCCACCTCAAGAGACAGGACTGCCTCGACGAGGTCGGCCCCGGCATCGCCGCGATCCGCGACGGGCGCGCCGCCGAGAGCCACCAGTGCGACGAGAGACGCGCGACCCCGCCGGCGCGACGGCGCCTACTGGAGCTGCTGCAGGGCGCGCAGCGTGCGCTGCAGCAGCTCGATCTGGCGCCCGTACTCGGCCCAGTCGCCGGCCTGCTGCGCCGCCTGCGCCGCCTCGAACTGCTCGTTCGCCCTGGCGATGAGCTGCTGGACGCGGGCGCTGAGGCCGGCGCCCGTGGCGCCGGCTCCTTCGCCCGCGCCCGTCCCCTCGCTCGCGCCGGCCGCCCCGCCGGCCACCGGCGGCCCGATCTCCGGCGCTTCGCCGAACGCCTCAGCGAGCGCCTCCGCGAGCGTCGGCGCCATGATGACGAGCTGCTCGGCGTCCGCCTCGGAGCCGCTCTCTCCCGGCATGCGGTAGAAGACGATGACGCGCTTGAGCTGCGGCAACTGCGTCTGCTCGCTGACCAGGTACAACGGTTGCACGTACAGCAGCGAGTCCTCGACCGGCACGATGATGAGGTTGCCGAGGATGACGCGTGAACCCTGTTGGTCCCACAGCGAGCGTTGCGCCGAGATCGTCGGGTCCTGGTTGATGGCCGCCTCCACCTGCGCTGGCCCGAACACAGTCGTGCTCTCGCTGAAGCGGTACAGGACGGACGAGCCGTAAGCGGCGCCGTCCGAGCGTGCCCCCAGCCACGCGACCATGTTCGGGCGCGTGTTCGGCGTGAAGGGCATGATGAGGAGGAACTCCTCCTTCTCCGCCCCCGGCAACCTCATGATGACGTAGTAGGCCGCCATGGAACCCTGGTCGTCCAGCGAGACCTTCTCCGGGATCTGCCACTGGTCGCCCTTGTTGTAGAGCACGTCAGGGTCGTCGACGTGGTACGTCTCGAAGATCCGCGCCTGGGTCATGAAGAGATCCTCGGGATAGCGGACGTGCTCGTAGAGCGCATCCGGCATCTCGTCGCCGAGCACGAACAGGTCGGGGAAGATGCGCCGGTAGGTCCGCAGGATGGGATCGTCCTCGTCGAACACGTAGAACCGCATCGTACCGTTATAGGCGTCGATCACGACCTTCACCGAGTTCCGGATGTAGTTGTGCCCCTCGTCGCGGGTCGAGTACGGGTAGAGACCCGTGCTCGTGTAGGCGTCCTGGATCCAGTAGAGACGCTTGTCGGCGATCACGAGGTACGGGTCGGCGTCAAGGGCGAGGAAGGGGGCCACCGCCTTGACACGGTCGACGATGTTGTTGCGGATGATGATGCGGCTGTCGTCGCCGATCGCCGAGGTAGTGAAGAACTTGATGGTCCGCTGACGCCAGGCGAAGGCCAGCCTGGGAAGGAAGCCGTCGATCGGGATCCCGCCCTTACCGTCGTACTCCGTGTATACGTCCCCGCCCGCGGTCGCCCCCGGATAGTCGAACTCGCGCTGGCTCGTCCTCACCAGCGTGTAATCGGTGCCGATCTCGCCGTAGTAGATACGCGGCTGCTCGATCTCGAGCCCGGCGACCGCCCGCGGCGGCACGTCCTGGACGAGGAAGTCGGGCGAGCCGTCCCTGGTCACCTGGTTGACGGCCGACATGGCGACGCCGAACCCATGGGTGTAGGCGATGTGCTGGTTGACCCATGTCTGGGCGGCGGCAGGCAGGCCGGCGATGTCGAGCTCGCGCGCCGACATCATGGTCTGCGTGTAGGCGCCCCCCACCAGGTAACGGTCGACGTCGGCGTCGACGAACGCATAGTACGGGCGAAGCTGCTGCAACTGGCGGTAGCTCGTGACCAGGGTGTCGGGATCCCAGAGGCGGACGTTGCGGAGGGTGACCTCGTTGTCGCGCAGCACGGCGGGCGTGACGCGCGTCTTCATCTGGAGCGGCTTCGCCGTGAGATGATCGAGCTGGAAGGCCGCCTTCGTGGCGGCCAGGTTGCGGGTGATGTAAGGCCGCTCCTTGGCCAACTGGTTCGGATTCACGATGAGCGCCTGTACGGCCGCCGGCACGATGCCGCGCAGGACGACGATGGCGACGATCCAGACGACGACGGCGACGACCGGCCAGCGCGAGCGGCGGCGCCAGACGTTCCAGGCGAGCGCCGCCGCGATGGCGAAGGCGAGGACCATCGTCACCCGCGTCAGCGGAAGACGCACGACGACGTCGGTGTATCCCGCGCCGAACGTCGCCCCTGCGGTCGAGTAGAGCAGGTCCCAGGCGCGGAAGAGCTGGCCGACGCCGACGACGGCGAACACGGCGGCGAGCAGCGCCGACAGATGGGCGATCGCTCGCCCGCTGAGGCTCACGGAGACGCGCGGAGGGCGGGAGGCGCCGGGCCAGGGGGGCGGGCCGGCTACGCCGCCGCCCCCCTGGCCCGGCGCCTCCACCCGGTACTCCACGCCGCCCAGCACGACGTGCATGAGGGCCGCGAGCACGAGGGCGGCGACCAGCGCGAACAGGACGAAGTTCTGCACCGCGTGCCACGCCGGGACCGAGAAGATGTAGAAGCCGAGGTCCCGGCCGAACACTGGGTCGCGGACGCCGAAGTCCGTGGCGGCGAAGGCCTTACGGAACGTCAGCCAGGCCGAGGAGGCGGCGACGCCGGCGAAGACGGCGATGAGCGCCGAGACGGCGAGCCCGATCGCGCCGGCATGCCGGCGCAGGGGCTCGCTCTTCGGCTCGATGACGTCGCCCGCGGCCGTGGTACGGAAAGCCGGCGCCAGCCGCCGGGCCAGTTCCAGGTTCGGGTAGATGATGACGAACAACAACGCGCCGGCCGCCAACCCGAGCAGCACCCGCGACCAGAACGTCGTCCAGAAGACGGAGCGGAAGCCGACCTCGCCGAACCACAGCCAGTCGACGTAGAACCCGAGCGCCCGTCCCGCCACGAGCAGGACGACGATCACGAGGATGATGATGGCGACGAGAAGACCGCGCCTCACGCTCCGCCTTTCGGTCCGGCGCGAGGCCCCCAGGGGCGTGACGTTGTCCATGCCCCCAGTATCGCACAGGGGCGTCGGCCATGCGCGCCGCAAGCGGCGCCGCACCCGGGCCGACGCTCAGGCAGCCGGTGACGCGACCTCGCGCTTGACCTCGCGTCGCGCTCCGTGCACCATGCCGAGGAGGCGCCGGACCATGCCAGGGTCAAGCTGGCGGCCGGCGGCCGCGCGCAGCTTCTCGGCCGCACCGGTGTCGTGACCCGCCCTGTCGTACTCGAGGCACACGGCGAAGGCGCGGGCCACGCGCGGGATCGAGCTGCCGTGACGCCCCTCGGGATACCCGCTGCCATCCCAACGTTCGCTGCCGTAGAGCAGCGCCTCGACCGCCTGGCGGCGGACCTCATGCGGGGCGGCGCCATCGCCGCCGGTTCCGTCGCCGGCAGCGGGCCCCAAGATAGCCTGGACCTCGTCGCTGAGCGCTGCGTCCGCCTCGCAAACAGCGAGCGCCGTGGCGAGACCGGCGGTCTCGACCTCGCTCAGCTCGAGCGCCCTGGCGAACCGCCGTCCCAAGACCACCAGCGCGCCACCGCCGGCCGCGGACACGCAAGTCGTCTCTTCGCCGGCAAGGCAGACCCGGTCGCGGCCGGTCACTTTGGCGCGCAACAGGGCCGCGTCTGCAGCCGCCAGCACTCCGTCGCCGTCCCGCGCCGAATCGGGGAACGCGGCTACGCCGATCGACATAGTAACCCGCAGGCCGCGACCGACTTCGATCTCGGCGACGTCCCTGCGCACGCGTTCGGCAAGCGTAGCCGCCTCGGCCAGGCCCGTCTGCGGCAGGAGCGTGACGAACTCATCGCCGCCGTAGCGGGCCTGATAGTCCGACTCACGCGAACAAGAGCGCAGAACGTCGGCCACCGCGCGCAGCACGTCGTCGCCGGCCTGATGCCCGATGGTGTCGTTAACCGTCTTGAAGCGGTCGAGGTCCATCATGAGCAGGCAGAACGTCTCCTTGTAGCGCCGGGCTCGGCTGACGGTCATCTTGAGAGTCTCATGGAAGTGGCGATAGTTGTGGATGCCGGTCGCGCCATCGGTGACGGCCTGACGCTGCATCTCCTCGTATGTGCGCGCGTTCTGGATGGCGATCGCCGCCATGTTGGCGAAGAGCTCCACCGGCTCGAGCTCGCTCTCGTGGAACGTGTGCCCGTGCAGCCGGTCGATGCAGAGCACCCCGGTGACGTTGCCGCGCACGTTGAGCGGCACGATGATGGAAGCTTGGGGCTCGCCCTCTTCGGTGCCGGGCACGAAGACGGCCCGAGGGTCGTGGCCCATGTCGTTGACCAGCGCCGCTTCGTTGTGGCGGAAGACCCAGCCGCTCACTCCCTCGTCGATCGAGCTCCGGAAGCCGAGCATCTCGTCGGCGTTCTCGTCACGCGCGTAGATGGCGACGAGCTCCCGCGCCTCTTCGTCGAAGAGACGGATGTCCATGGTGTCGTAGTCGACCATCCCCTTCAGCAGCGAGGTGATGAGGGCGAAGACGTCGTTCTGGTCGAGGGTCGAAAGCAGCGCGGCGCTCACGTCGAGGAGCTCGTGACGCAGCCGGAGTTGCCGTTGCAGCTCGTCGCTCGTCCTCTCGAGCTCCTCGTACTGGCGCGCGTTCTCGATCGCCACCGCAGCGTGCACGGCGAACACTTCGAGCGCCTTCACCTGTTCGAGATCCGGGACCGCCCGGTCGATCGGGTCACAGAGGTCGAGGACGCCCACGAGCCGCTGGTGTTTGTCGTACATGGGGACGAAGAGGGCGTCGTCTTCGTGCCACTCCTCTTCGTCGCGCGGGCCGAGCGGAAGGGGCGGGAAGTAATACGACTGCTCCTCCGTCCAGCGGTGCATGTGGTGGTCGACGAAGAACGACGACCCGATCTGGTACCTCTCGAGGAAGAGCTCGTCCCAGATGCGTCGTGGAACGGGCCGCGCGAACAAGTCGGCGTCGTGCTCGGGGCGCCTACCGACGATCGCCTGGGCGCGGAACGTCTCGCCGTCATTCTCGACGATGTAGACCGTGGCCTCGCGATAGCCGAACGTCTGCGCCACCGTGCCGGCCACGGCGCGCACGATACCCTCGAGCTCGCGACCGGCCTGCACTCGGCCGGCGAGGTTCACAAGGCCGCGCAGGAGCTCGGCTTCGCCACGTTCGGGCGTGCGTCTCTTTGACCGGAAGGCCACCGGCGCTCCTCGAAAGGCATAGGTTCGGCTCGCTCTGGCTGACAGGCTAGTGTACCCCAGGCCCTCCCGGCCGGCAGGCACAGGGAGGGCTCAAGGGTTGTCAGAGTTGTGCACGCCCCGCATACCGAGACGCAGGTCCGGGCTCATCGCCCCCGCCTACTTGTCGTACGGCGCCAGTTTGAGTATCCGGCGCGCCTCGTCTGGTGTCGCACACTCGCGCCCCCACTCGGCGGCGATGCGCGCCACCCGCGCCGCAAGCTGGGCGTTCCCCTCGGCCAGCACACCCTTGTGGTAGAAGATGTTGTCCTCGAGGCCGACGCGCACGTTGCCCCCCAGGGCGAGCGCGGTCATGGTGACCGGCATGTGCCAGCGGCCGATGCCGGTCGCCGTCCACGTCGAGCCGGCGGGGAGGCGGTCGACGAGGAAGACGACGTTGCGCGGCTCACCGCTCATGCTGCCGGGGACACCGAGAACGAGGTCCCAATGCATGAGCGGCCCGGCCGGGCCGTTCTCCTTGACGAGGCGCAGGGCATTGTCGATCTGCCCGGCCTCGAAGATCTCGAACTCGGGGCGCACTCCCTTCGTCTGCATGCGCCTGTAGAACTCCTGCATCAGCGCCTTGTCGTTGAAGAAGACGTCGTCGCCGAAGTTGGCCGTCCCGGTCGTCAGCGACGCCATCTCCGGGTTGAGCTCGAGCGGCTGCAGTCGCTCATCGGCCGTCATGCCCATGGCGCCGCCGGTCGAGGTCTGGATGATGATGTCGGTGCGCTTGCGGATCTCCGCGATGGCAGCAGCGAACACGTCCTTGTCCTGCGTCGGCGTGCCGTCGGGCCGCCGCACGTGGAGGTGGTAGATGCTGGCGCCGACCTCGCGGCAACGGGCGGCGTCCTCGCCGATCTCCTGCGCCGTGACGGGAAGCGCGGGCTGCGCCTCTTTCGTCGTCTCGGCGCCCACGCCGGCGACGGTGATGATGAGCTTGTCCATCTCCTCCCCCTGGTCGGGACGGGGGCGAGGGGGCGGGTCACCCCGCCCCCTCGCCCCTTGGTCATGCGCTGTACGGGTACTCCTGCGCCACGTAGGCGAGGCTCTCTTCCACGACGTCGAGCGCCCGCGTGAGGTCTTCCCCAGTGTGCCGGTAGGCGATGTACCAGTGATGGTACGGCTGCACGAAGAGCCCGCGGCGGATGCACTGCGTGTAGAACTCGGTGCGACGCTCCCGGTAGTGATCGTCCGCGTGGTCGAACGTGAGGAAGGGCATCGGCGGGATACCGCTCATCGTGACCGGGACGCCGGAGGCCGCGACGATCTTGCCGAGGCGGTCGAGGAAGCGTGTCCCCCGCTCCCAGATCACATCCTGGACCTTCTCACGCTCGAGGATGTCCATGCACTTCATGGCGGCGACCATCTCGAGACTGTTCGAGAAGAAGGTGGAGCTCAGGAAGGCGTCCTTGACGTACACGCCGAGGATGTCGGCCTTGCCCACCACGGCGGCGATCGGGTAGCCGTTGGCCATCGCCTTGCCGACCGTCGTCAGGTCGGGGGTGGCGCCGTAGCGCTGCTGGGCGCCGCCCATGGCGACCCGGAAGCCGGTGCGGATCTCGTCGAAGCAGATGGGGGTGTCGTTCTTGTGGCAGAGGTCGATCACCGCTTGCAGGTAGCCGTCCGGCGGCGGGACGACGGCCTTGGCCGTCGGGTGACCGACCGGGGTGAGGATGACCCCGCCGACCTTGCCCGGGTTCTCGGCGAAGACGCGCTCGAGGTCGGCCACGTCGCCGTACTCGAACTCCTTGGTGAGCTCGACGACGGCCTGCGGGACGCCGCCGTGGTTCTCGACGCACCAGTCGCCCCAGCCGTGGTAGCCGCAACGGGCGATGACGTCACGCCCCGTGTAGGCGCGCATCGCCCGCACGGCCGCGTTCGTAGCGTCACTGCCCGTCTTCACGATGATCGTCTGTTCGCCGCAGGGCAGGATCTGCGCGAGCCGTTCCTCGAGCTCGTTCTGGACGGGCTGCACGAGGCTGAAGCAGAAGCCCAGGTCCATCCGCTTCTTGACGGCCTCATTGATCTCGGGCTCGACGTAGCCGAGGATGATCGGCCCGTAGGCGCAGAGCATGTCGATGTACTCGTTGCCGTCGACGTCGATGATGTGGCCGCCTTCGCCGCGCTCGATGAAGACGGGGTACTCACCGATGACGAAGTTGTACGGCCGGCGGATGCCGCCGACGCCGCCAGGCGTGAGGCGCTGGGCTTCCTCGAGCATCGCCATGGACTTCGTGAGGTTGAGCTTGGGTGCGCTCTCGACGCGCTTCTTCATCTTGTGGGCTCCTTTCAGCGCCTCAGCGCGGAGTGAGCGGCACGAGCGAGAGACCCGGCGACAGGCCGGTCGGGTAAGGCCGGAGATGAGACGCGCACGCAGGTCATGTCGCCTCTGCGTCAAGGGTATCGGAAGGCCTCTACGTCAAGGGTATCGGAACGGCGGCGAACGGTCACCCCGGCGCCGTCGCCCGCTTGGTGATCCCGGGGCGCGGCGCGCCAAGATGGCGCGCCGCGCCCCGGGATCACGTCGGGGGCTCGGCGACCGGCTCCTCCCGTTCGCCCCAGACCAGGATCAGCACGCCGGCGAGGACGATGAGGGCGCCGCCGGCCACCGTCCAGCCCGACATCGTCTGCCCGAGCAGGAGCAGCGCGTAGACCGGCGCGGTCACCGGCTCGAGGTAGCCCAAGATGGCGGAGTGCTGCACGCGGATCCGTGCCGTCCCCTCCGTCCACATCGTGTACCCGAGCGCCGTGCAGACGAGGCCGAGGATGAGGGCGGAGGTGAGGTCCGTACGCGTCAGTCTGTAGCCGGCGCCGACCGTCTGTGCGAGCGCCAGGGGGAGCAGGAACGCCGCGTCCAGCCACGCCTCGGCGACGACGATCCCGACGCTCGACACCCGGGCGGTCAGGTCCTTCACCGTGAGCTGGAAGCCGGCGTACGCGAGCCCGGCGAGCAGGCCGGCGACGACACCCCACCGGGACAGGTCGGCGCCGTCGCCGACGAGCGACGGCGCCAGAATCACGGCGAGACCCGCGAGGGCGACGGCGAGCGCCGGAAAGACGATGCGGTCGGTGCGCGAGTGGAGAACGCAGGGGGCGATGACCGCGACCCACACCGGAGCGAGGAACTGGAGGAACATCCCGATGGCGACGCCGTTCTCGCGGATCGCGACGAAGAACAGGAGCAGCGACACGGCGTCGATCGCCCCCATCAGGAGGAGGCGCGGCCAGACGGCGCGGTCGCGCGCGCCGGCCAAAGGCTGCCGGCGCGCGAACACCGCGCTCAGGGCCGCGCCGGCGACCACGAAGCGCATCACGAGCAGCGCGCTCTCCGGCGCCGTGGCCCACTCCACCAGCGTGCCGATCAGCCCCATGATCGCGAACGACCCGGCGACGAGCGCGTAGCCTGACGCCGATCGACTTGTCACGATCGGGCGCCTCTTCACGATCCGGCGTCTCCGGCATCGGGTCCGACCGGCGTCTCCCGCTGGCCGTACACGATGACGAGCACGCCGGCGACGGTGATGAGCACCGCGCCGAGCACGGTGGTGGGCGCCGGCGCCTCGCCGAGCAGGAGGTAGGCGTAGAACGGCGCGCTCACCGGCTCAAGGTAGCCGATGATCGAGGCGTGCTCGACGCGCACGCGGCGCAGGCCCTCGACGTAGAGGACGTAGGGCAGCGCCGTGCAGACGACGCCAAGCACGACGGCGGCCACGACGTCGTTGCGTGTGATGTCGTACCCCGTACCGAACACCTGCCACGCCCCCAGAGGCAACAGGAGCACCGCGTCGATCACCATCTCGGCCAAGGCGATCGTCGTGCTCCGCGCGCGACCGGTCAGGCGCTTCGTGACCAGGGCGTAGCAGGCGTACAGGAAGCCGGTCGCAGCCCCGCAGGCGACACCGAGAAGCGAGAGACCGCCGACGCCGAGCAACCCGGGGAGGAGGATGACGAGCATCCCGGCGACGGCGATGGCGAGCGCGGGATAAACGACACGGTCCACCGGCTGGCGCATGAACCGCGGCGCAAGGAGGGCGACGTAGACCGGGCTCGTGAACAGCAGGAACATGCCCACCGCGACGTCCGTCAGGCGCATGGCGACGAAGAACAGCAGGATCGTGCTGGCGCTGAAGGCGCCCATCAGCAGCAGGTTCGGCCAGACGTCGCGGCGGCGGACTTCGGCGAACGTCGCGCGTCGCGCGAACAGCGCGCCGACCAGCGCCGCGCCGATCACCATGCGGAGCACGTTCAGAGCGCTCTCCGGCATGGTCACCCAGCGCACCAGGGCGCCGATGAGTCCCCAGATGAGGAAGCTCACGGCGACCAGGGCGTAGCCCTCCATGACGTCGCGCGGCCGCGCCTGTCCCTTCGTCGGCGCACTCATCCGTAGACCTCCTCCTCGGCCTTGCCGAGAGCCACGACGACGAAGCCGGCGACGACGATGAGGACGCCGCCGGCGACCGTCCACGCGGAGGGCCGCTGGCCGAGGAGGAACAGGGCGTAGAGCGGCGCGCTCACAGGCTCGATGTAGCCGATGATCGAGGCGTGCTGCACCTTCACGAAATGCAGCCCGTCGATGAACAGACTGAAGGTGAGCGCCGTGGTCGCGACGCCGAGCAGCGCCGCCATGGCGACGTTGAGCGCGGTGAAGTCGCTCGCCGTCGCCTGCGCGAGACCCGAGGGCAAGAGCACAACGGCGGTGATCGCGGCGATGACGAAGACGATGCCGGCGCTTTCCATGCCCGAGCGACGAAGGCTCTTGCTCAGGAGGAGATAGGCGGCGTAGAAGGCGCCGGCGGCGACCCCGGCGGCAAGGCCGCCGGGGTCCAGGCCGGCGCCGTTCAGCGACGGCGCCAGGATGAGCAGCATGCCGGCCAGGGCGACGGCCAGCGCCGCGACGACCACCGGTCCGGTCCGCTCACCGGAGAGGCGTGGGGCCACGACGGCGACGTACACCGGGGCGAGGTACGACGTGAAGATGGCGATCGCCACGCCCGTCTCGCGGATGGCGACGAAGTAGCACGTCAGGTTGGCGGCGAGCACGAGGCCGAGGACGAACAGCCGCAGGACGGTGCGCCGGTCGCTCGGCCGCGGCCAGCGGCCCCGCAGGCCCAGCACCAGGGCGAGCGCGCCGGCGGCGAAGCACATGCGCAGCGACACGAGCATCGCCACCGGCATGGTCGTGTAGCTCACGATGGTCCCGATGGACCCGTTGACGAGCGCCGCGGCGAAGATCTCGCCGTAGCCGCGGACGCGGGCGTCAGCCAACGTCGCGGAACCCCAAACGCGCCGCGAACGCGTCCTGGAAGTCGCTGTTCCCGGCCAGCTCGAGGAACGTGATGCGCGCGCGCAGCCGCGCCATGCGCCGGCGCGCGCGCACATCGATGAGCGCCATCTGGGCCCCGACTCCGGCGGCGTTCCCCACGAACACGACGCGTTCCCTGGGCACCGGCGGCAGCAGGTCGATGGCCTGGGCGTTGGCGAGGTCGAGGTAGTTGCCGAACGCGCCGGCCACGTAGACGCGGCACAGGTCGTCGACGCCGATGCCCAGGCTCTGGAGCAGCAGTGACCAACCGGTGGCGATGGCCCCCTTGGCGAGCTGCAGGTTCCTGACGTCGTGCTGCGTGAACACGATCTCGCCGACGGGACCGGAGGTGAGGACGTATTCGGAGGACCCGTTCTCGCCCTTGCGCACGAGCGGATGGGAGACCATGCGCCCGCTCGGATCGACCACGCCGCTGCGGACGAGGCCGGCGAGCAGGTCCACGACCCCCGAGCCACAGATGCCGATGGGCTGCCCACCACCGATGGTCGCGAGGTGGGCCGGCCGGCCTTCGTGGTCGATGCGCACCTTCTCGATCGCTCCGGCGACGGCCTTCATGCCGTGCGTGATCTGGTAGCCCTCGAAGGCCGGCCCTGAGGCGCAACTCGTGACCGTCACGCGGCCGTCGTGCACGAGGGCGATCTCGGTGTTGGTCCCGATGTCGATGGCGAGCGACGGGCGACGCTTGCTCGCGAGCCGCGTCGCCGCGATCACGGCGAGGGCGTCTGAACCGACGAAGCCGGCGATCGGAGGCGGGAAGTGGACGCCGCCCTCCGGGTTCATGTCGAGGCCGAGGTCGGCGCCGCGCACCGTGACGGCCTCGGCCGCGGCCGGGGCGTAGGGCGCAGCGCCGAGACCCTGCGCCGGCAGGCCCAGGGCGAGATGGTGCATCGCGGTGTTCCCGACGACGGTCACGTCGTAGAGATGCCGCGGAGCGATGCCCTGGCGCGCGTACAGCACGCCGAGGCACTGGTTGATGCCGGCGCGCGCCGCTGCGGCGAGCTCCGGACGGGCCTCCGGCGTCGCCCTGGCGATGCGGCTGACGACGTCCTCTCCGTAGCGCATCTGCGGATTCTCGACCGCCTCCGCGTCGATCTGCTCCCCGCGCACGAGGTCGAAGAGGTAGGCGATGATCTTCGAGGTGCCGATGTCGACGGCGGCGCCGTACGCGACGCCGGCCGCCTCCGGCGTCTCGACGTCGATCAGGCGCCGCCCGTAGCGCGTGAACGTCGCCCGCCACCCGTTCTCGCGCAGCACGTCGGGAATCTCAAGAAGAGCCTGGTACGGGACCTCGACGCCGTGCAGGACCGCCTGCACGCGCTCGAGGTCGCTGCGCGCGTCACCCAGAGCCGGCGGGTCGAGGGCGGCAGTGACGCGTGTGACGGCCGGGTGCGGCCGGCCGTGGTGCAGTCGGCTCGTCGTCAAGATGCGCCGCCGACCGCTCGTCTCGCGGACCTCGACGCTGACCCGCGACGACGCCGGCCGCGCCTGGCACGCCAGGCGCCAGCCGGCGTCGCGCAGCTTCTCGGGGACCTTGCGCAGCTCGACCTCGGTCGGCGGCGTGAGCTCGCCGGCCCCGAGCCGTATCAGGCATTTGCCGCAGGTGCCACGCCCGGCGCAGACGTTGGGCACGTCTATGCCGACGCGTGCCAGCGCGTCCATGAGCGTTTCGCTCTCGGGGACCTCGACGGTCACCCCGATGGGCTCGACGAAGACCTGCGTCATCCGCGCCTCCTCGCACCCGCGTGGGCGGGCGGGGCCCCGCCGCCCGCGCGGCGGGGCCGCCGGACGGTGGCCCCGCCGCTGGTCAGGGTTTCGTCAGTGCGCGACGCGGAACGGCTCGGTATGGATGTCGGCCATCAGGGCCTTGCGGTCCTCGACCTTCTTCCACCGCGCCGCCCACACATCTCCGAGCGTCGGTTCCGAGCTGTCGAACATGTGTGCGACACCGAGACGCTGGCGCTCGGCCTCGCAGTCCGCGCAGTGGCACTCGAACTTGTAGTCGTCCGGCTCGGTGTACTTGCTGATGATCCCCTCGTAGTTGCGCAGGATGACCTGGTGGTCGGTCTGGGAGATGACGTAGTTCGGGAAGACGGGCGTCTTCCCGCCGCCGCCGACGGCGTCGATGATGTACGTCGGCACCGCGAAGCCGGTGGTGTGCCCGCGCAGACTCTCGTAGATCTCGATGCCCTTGGCGACCGAGGTGCGGAAGTGGCTGATGCCCTCCGCCAGGTCGCACTGGTAGTAGTAGTAGGGCTTGACGCGGATCTTCACGAGGCCGTGGACGAGGCGTTTCATGACCCTGGCGCAGTCGTTGACGCCGCGCAGCAACACGGTCTGGTTGCCGAGCGGGATGCCGGCGTCGGCGAGCATCGCGCAGGCGCGGGTCGACTCGGGCGTGATCTCCTTGGGATGGTTGAAGTGCGTGTTCAGGTACAGCGGATGGTACTTGTGCAGCATCTCACAGAGCGCGGGCGTGATGCGCTGCGGGCAGACCACCGGCATGCGCGACCCAAGGCGCACGATCTCGACGTGCGGGATCTCCGTGACCTTCTGCAGCAGCCACTCGAGGCGCTCGTCCGACAGGGTGAGCGGGTCGCCGCCGCTGAGCAGGACGTCGCGCACCTCGGGGTTGCGGCGGATGTAGGTGAAGGCGTTCTCGTAGTCCTGGTCCGACACTGCCCCCTCGTGCTCGCCGACGATGCGACGCCGGGTGCAGTGCCGGCAGTACATCGAGCACATCTCGGTGGTGATGAACAGTACGCGGTCCGGGTAGCGGTGCGTGATGAGCGTGGTCGGGGCGTCGATCGTCTCAGTGAGCGCGTCCTTCATGTCGGCCGCGCCGACGACGAGCTCCGCCGGGGTCGGGACCCCCTGCATACGGACCGGACAGGACGGGTCGTCCGGGTCCATGAGCGAAGAGTAGTAAGGGGTCACGGCGACACGGAACTTGCCCATGCACTGCTCGAGGTCGGCCTTCTGCGTCTCGGTCAGATTGAGGACTTGTTCGAACTCCTCGATCTTCGTGAGACGATGGCGAACCTGCCAGCGCCAGTCGTTCCACTGCTCGTCGGTGACGTCTTTGAAGAGCGGTATCTCGCTGTAATGTCGCGCCATGGTCTTCCAGCTCCTTCTCCGGGCCCCGGGCCCATGCTTCCCTGGTCGTGCAACGCGTCAGCGGCGCCGGCCGGCGTAGCCCCGCCGGCGCCGCATTCGACTACGAATCAGATTATTACAGACCAGCGCTCGCGATGATGCGTTCGAGGGTGGCGGCGCGTTCCTCGTCGATCGGCGCGACCTCATGCTGCGCCAGCAAGGTCAGGGCGAGCTCAGCCGCCCTGTCGGCTGCGCTCAGGCGGCCCTCGGCCACCCACGCGTCCCACGGTGACCGGTCAAGGAGACGCGGCCGCCACACGTCCTTCATGTGACGCCGGGTGTGCTTCTGACCGAGGAAGTTGCCGCCGATGCCGACGTCCTTGATGGCCTCGACGGCGAGTGTCTCGTCGTCCACGGGGATACCGGCGGCGACCGCGGTGCACCAGGAATGGATCTCGGCGTCGGCGACGAGCTCGCGTGGCGAGAAGACCTCGCCGCCGCGCAGCGTGCCGGCGCCGGTCAGGAGGGCGACGCCGGCGGCCGCGGCGCTGAGCGCCGCGAACGCGCCGTCCGTGCAGGCGAGCCAGTCAGGCTCACCGGCGGACGTGGCGAAGACGTGCGCCGCGACGGGCAACCCGGCGTCGGTCAGGACCTGGGTCACGGCGACGATGAAGGTCGTCGCGTCGGGGCCGGCGGCCGGAAGGCCCGCCGCCGCGGGCCAGACCGGAGCGACAAACGCAGCTCCCGGCGCCAGCGCCTGGACGGCCGCATTCGCCGCCAGCACGTCGGCGACGAAGGACACGACCGCCTCGGTGAGCGCGGCCGGCGATGTCGCGGGCCCGACGACGGCGCCAGACGCCTCCGGCGCCGCGACGAGTGCGCCCACCGGCAGGCCGGCGCCCGCGAACACCGCGGCGGCGGCGAACGATGTCGCGCCGCCGACGAGCGAAAGCGGCGGCCGGCGACGGACCGCGGAGGCGTCGCCGCGCAACGCCGCCGCCATCTGCGCCGCTGTGGCGGCGACTCGGGGCGACGCGACGCCGGCAACTTGCACGTGCTTGCTCGTGGCACGGACGGCTGCGTCCAGGGCGAGGACTTGAGTCCCTTCGTCGCCGGGCGGGGAGACGGGCGGCCCGACGACGACCGCGACGTCGGGCAGCGCGTCGGCCAGCCGACAGGCCTCGCCGACGTCGTCCAGGACAACGTCGCGCGGCGGTCCGCCGGCGACCGGCTCGACCAGCGGCGCCGGCCGGCCGCCGGCGCCCAGCAGGGCGGCTCCCGGCGTCAGGACGACGTCACCGTCCGCGTCACGGCCACCGAGGACGACCTGCTTCGGCGCCTGCGCAGCCGCGGCTTCGACGAGATCCGGGCGCAACGCGAGCGCAGGGGCGACGCCCGCCGCCGGCGAGCCGGCGACGGGCGTCGCCCCTGCGGCGAGCAGCGCGGCTCGCGCCTCCTCGCCGCCCGGCACGATGCCGGGGCCGGCGAGCCGCTCGAGGGCCGCCGCGTAGACGCGCCGGGCGTCTTCGGCCGCGAGCAGCCGCAACGACAGGCGGGCGCGGCGATCGGCGGCGCTGGAGGTCTGTATCTCCGTCATGCGGGATGCGCCTCGCTCATTCCTTGCAGCTCCTCCTCGGGATCCGGCGGCATCGCATCACATCTCAACTCTACCATCCGGCGGCCGCGCGCCGCAGCCGAGCGGCGGCCGCTCGCCGCCTCATGCGCTACGTCGTACAGTAGCGCCAGACGGCGAAGATGGGCGTGCGCGCATCACGCACGCTGCCCGAGAGGAGAAAGATGGCAGCGATGAGGATCGAGGCCGACTGCGAGAAGATCCGCGCCAACGCGGTGGCGGTGACCGAGCTCTGCGCGCGCCACGGCATCGCGGTCGCCGGGGTCACGAAGTGCGTCTGCGGCGAGCCCGACGTGGCGCGCGCCATGCTCGCCGGCGGCTGCACGATGCTGGCCGACGCGCGCCTCGCGAACATCGCGCGGATGCGCGACGCAGGCATCGAGGCGCCCATCCTCCTGCTCCGCCTGCCGGCGCTCAGCGAGACCGCCGACGTCGTCCACCTCTGCGACCTCAGTCTCGTGAGCGAGGTCGACACCGTGCGCGCGCTCTCCGCCGCAGCGCGCGGACAGGGCGCGACCCACCAGGTGATCCTCATGGTCGAGGGCGGCGACCGCCGCGAGGGCGTCATGCCCGAGGACACGGTCGCCGCCTGCCGTGACATCCTCGCCCTGCCGAACATCGAGCTGGCCGGCGTCGGCACCAGCCTCAACTGCCTCTGCGGTGTGCTGCCGACGCCACAGAACCAACAGGCCTTCGCCGACCTCGTCGAGCGTGTCGAGGCCGAGCTCGGCATCCGCTTCCGCCTGGTCTCGGCGGGCCACACGGGCAACCTGCACCTCGTCCAGTCCGGTCAGGTCCCCGCGCGCTTCAACCACTTCCGCGTCGGCGAGGCGATCCTCACCGGCACCGACTTCTCCACCTGGGCCCCCCTGCCGATGCCCTACCAGGACGCGTTCACGGTCTACGCCGAGGTCATCGAGGTCAAGGACAAGCCGTCCGCCCCCGACGGCCAGGTCGGCCCCGACGCTTTCATGCAGGTGCACGAGTGGCCGGACCTGGGCGTGCGGCGGCGGGCGATCCTCGCTCTCGGCGAGATCGACCTGCGCACCGCAAGCCTCAAGCCGATGCGCCCCGGGGTCACCATCGTCGGGGCGAGCTCCGACCACCTGGTCCTGGACGTGACTGAGGCGGAGCCTCCTGTGCGGCTCGGCGAGGAGCTGGGCTTCGACACGCTGTACCCGGCGGTGTCGACCGGGTGGGCGAGCTCGTGCACGACCAAGGTCGTGCACGAGCTCGCCCGCTGACCGGTCCGCGCGGCGACCACACCCGCTCCACTCAACGCTTCCGGGCGGCATGCTGCGGAAGCGGCGCGCCCTCGGATGCGACCGTCGGCGGGAACGCCTTATCGAGCTTAGCGTGGTTCATCGCCAAACGATAAGGCGACGATAGGTTGCGGCGTTGACGTTCTGCGGGGACGGCGCCCACGCGGGTGCGTGTGGAGCCGTCCGTTCGGTCGCACGCTGGTCGAATCAGCTCCCCGGCCGGTGCGCCTCCACCTCGGCGAGGATGCGGTCGAGCTCGCCCGTGACGGAGGCGTCGAGCTCGAAGGCGCGGGGCTCGGCGCGCAGCGCCGCCACCCGCGCCCGCAGCCGGTCGAGCAGCGTCGCCGAACCCTGCTCCACCCAGTGGTCGTGACGCATCGTGTCGAAGAGGTCGCTCTGCCAGATCTCGCGGTAGTGCTTGCGCGTGTACGGCCGGCCCAGGTGACTCCCGCCGGGACCCACCGCCTTGATCTCGTCCAACGCCAAGGCCTCGTCGTCCACGGAGAGCTCGCTCATGAACGCCTTGGCGTAGCCGACGAGCTCGTCGCCGAAGAGGATCGACTCGTAGCTGCTCTGCAGGCCGGCCTCGAGATAGCCGACGTCGTGCAGCAAGGTGGCGCGTGAGAGCATGGCGGTGATCGTCGTGATAGCCGCCTCGGCCGCCCACTGCTGGTCGAGCGTCTTGCTGTCGCTGTGGCCGGCGTAGCTGAAGCTCGGCAGGTCGTACCAGCGGGCGAGGTCGGCCTGCGCCTGGTAGCCCTGGATCGGGCCGGCGGACGCATAGACCTCGTTCATCGTCTTCATGTTCATGGCCCCGACGCCCACGCCCCAGACGAAGGGGGCGCCGGCCTTGACCGCCTGGTTCAGGACGAGGCCGGCGAGCGTCTCGGCGTTGGCGACGACGATCGTCGCCGCGATGCTCGCCGGCGCCGTCGTACCCGCGGCGGGCGCCGGCGCCCAGATGAGCGGGACGTCGAGCTCAGCGCAGGCGATCACCTTGCTGGCCCCGTCCTCGTCCAGCATGAGCGGCGGCACCGGCATCGCGTAGATGCCGAAGCTGTCGGCCGCCCCGGCGACGGCGCACATCTCCTTCATGTGGCCGAGGATGTGCCCGTCGCGCGGCGCCACGAGGAGCGGCTTGCGCGTCCCGCGCAGCATGGCGTCCACCTGGGCAAGGTCATCGACCGCCTGGGGGACGTCCTCGGGCAGGCCCATGCTCATCACGAAGTCGATGTTGGGAAGCTTCTCGCAGAGCGCCGCCTGGCCTTCGACGTCGGCCTTGCGCACCCGTCGGCGCTCGCGCGTGTCGGGGTCGCAGATGTAGAGGACGTCGGACCCCGTGCCGCAGTACGTGTGCTGCGCGTCGAGGACGAGCGGCGCCGTCTCGCCGCCGCGCGGCTTGAGCACCCAGCCGCGCGGCGCGTTCTCGATCGCCGCCTCGACAAGCTCCGCCGGGATCCGCACCCGCGTCCCGTCGACCTGCGCGCCGGCGCCGGCGAAGATCTCGAGCGCCGGCGCGTAGCGCACCTCGACGCCCGTCTCGGCGAGCACCTCGCACGTCGCCTCATGCACGCGTTTGCAGGCGTCGTCCTCCCAGATCACCAGACGGGCGTCGTTCACGTTGCCACCTCCCCAGTCGACCGCGGCCCGGCGGGCACGCATCGGAAACGTGCCCCATTCTCGCCGACGGGCCGGGCCCAACGCCAACCGCCTCCCAGAGGACCCGGTCCGGCGCCATCCTTCGAACCCGGTCGGACACCAGTCAGCCCCTCGCTGGGCGGAGTCGGCCGAGTCGTAGCCTCCTGCCCCGCGCCCCGGCGCGGATACCTGGGCGAACTTCGCGGGCGGCGGGGCGTGGGCTTTACGGCCGCGCCCCGCCGCCGTAGCCTCATCACGACAGGAGGTAGCCCCATGAAACGGAACCCGCACGCCGGCAACCCACGCAGCGGCGGCCTCAGCCTCAACGTCTTCACCGAAGCGGAGATGGACGACATCCATCTCGCCACCCTCGAGGTGCTCGAACGGACCGGCGTTTGGGTGGAGGACGACGAGGCCCTCGACATCTTCAGCGACGGCGGCTGCCGCGTCGACCGCGAAACGCGCATGGTCCGGATCCCGCCGTTCGTCGTCGAGGACGCCATCCGCTCGGTCCCGGCGAAGATGGTGCGCGGGGCGCGCGACCCGCAGAAGCGCATCGTTCTCGAGCCTGGACGCGTTTCGTTCTGCAACTTCGACGAGGGCATCATGGTCAACGACCTGCGCACGGGCGAACATCGCCCCCCGGTGCTGCAGGACGTCGCCGAGATCGTCCGTCTGATCGACACGCTGGACTCGATCGACATGTACGAGCCGGCCGGCAGCCCGACGGACTGCCCCCAGGAGACCGCCGTGTTGCACGGCACCGAGGCGGCGCTGCACAACACGACCAAGGTCGTCGGCACCGAAGCGACATCGGCCTGGGAGGTGCGCAAGGTCGTGGAGATGGCGACCTGCGTCGTCGGCGACGAGGACGCTCTGCGCGACAACCCGATCGTGGGCTTCGGCGTCTGCCCCGTCAGCCCGCTGAAGCTGCCGCGCGACGCCACCGAGGTGATCGTCGCGTGCGCCCGCCGCGGCCTGCCCTGTGGCTGTCTCTCGATGGCGATGTCCGGCGGCTCGTCGCCGGTGACGCTCGCTGGGACCTTCGTGCAGCACAACGCCGAGGTGCTCGCCGGCATCACCCTCTCGCAGCTCACGACACGCGGGGCGCCGATCGACTACGGCTCGTCGACGACGGCCATGGACCTGCGGCTGGCGGCCGCCTCGGTCGGCTCGCCGGAGCTCGCCCTCCTCAGCGCCGCCACCGCCCAGATGGCCCGCCGCTACCTCATCCCGAGCTTCGTGGCCGGGTTGTAGACAGACTCCAAGCTCGGTGACGCCCAGACTGGTCACGAGAAGACGCTCACCGGCCTGACGGCTGCGTTGGCAGGGGCCAACCAGATCTACGGCGCGGGGATGATCGAGTCGGGAGTCACCTTCGACTGCGCGCAGCTCGTGATCGACGACGAGATCGCGGGCATGATCCTGCAGGTGGTGCAGGGGTTCCGCGTGGACGATGAGGCCCTGGCGGTGGAGGACATCGCCGCGGTCGGCCCCTTCGGCGACTTCCTCAGCCTGGATGCCACCCTGCGACACATGCGCGACCAGAGCCAGCCACGGTACCTCGACCGCCGCGTGCGCGAGGACTGGAAGGAGCGGGGAGCGAGCGACCTCTACGAGCGCGCCAGGAAGGCGGCGCTGGAGATCATCGAGGACCACAAGCCGGAGCCGCTCGACAGGGACGCGGCGAAGCAGATCCGCGCCATCGTAGAGGCGGCCGACCGCGAGAAGGGCGTCGCCGCGCCGCCGGTCCGGTACCTCTAAGTCCGGACCGGCGGCGCGGCCAGGCGCAGGGCGAGGTCGGCGGCGCGATCAGTCGGCAAGGTCACGCGGCCGGCCGGATCACGCGCCCGGCGAGCCGCCTGCCGGCGCCTCCTCCGCCGCCTCCTCTCCCTGCGCTTCCTCCTCCGACGCCCCCTCTTCGGCCTCGCCCGTGATGCCCAGCTCGGCCGCGTGCTCGGGCTCCTGCTCGGGCAGGATGTGGCGCAGGAACTGCCGCGTGCGGTCCTCACGCGGATGGAAGAAGACCTCGGACGGCGGCCCCTGCTCGACGAAGTAGCCGCCGTCCATGAAGATGACCCGGTCGGCGACGTCGCGGGCGAAGCCCATCTCGTGACTGACCACGATCATGGTCATGCCCTCTTGGGCGAGGTCCTTCATCACGCCGAGGACCTCGCCGATGAGCTCAGGGTCGAGCGCGCTCGTGGGCTCGTCGAAGAGCATGAGCTCGGGGTCCATGGCGAGGGCGCGGGCGATCGCCACCCGTTGTTTCTGCCCGCCCGAGATCTGCGACGGGAAGTAGTCGGCGCGGTCGCTCAGGCCCACCTTGGCGAGCAAGGCGAACGCCCTCTCGGTGGCCGCTTCCTTGCTCAAGCCCTTCACCAGCATCGGCGCCTCGATGACGTTCTCGGTCACGGACTTGTGCGGAAAGAGGTTGAACTCCTGGAAGACCATGCCGCATTTGAGGCGCACGTCACGGACGGCCCTCTTGTGCGCCTTGCCCCTGCCGCCGCACGTCACCGAGACGCCGCCGATGGTGATGACGCCCTTCTGCGGCTCCTCGAGAAAGTTGAGGCAGCGGAGCAACGTGCTCTTGCCCGAGCCCGACGGACCGATGACCACGACGACCTCGCCGCGGCGTACCGCGAAGTCGACGCCCTTCAGCACATGCAGCTTGCCGAACGACTTGTGCAGACCCTCGACCCGGACGAGGACGTCGTCTGCGGCCCCGGTCTCTCTGGGCTCCGTCGCCATCATCTACCCCCTCGCCGTGTCGCGCTCGAGCCGGCGCTCGAGTCTCGCTTGCCAGAAGCTGAAGAAGATCGTCAGGGCCCAGTACACGGCGGCGGCGACGAGGAGGGGCGAAAGGAAGTCGTACGTCCGTCCGCCCACGAGCCGCGCCTTTTGCAGAAGCTCCGGCAACGCGATCGTCGAGGCCAGTGAGGTGTCCTTGATGAGGGCGATGAAGTCGTTGCCGATCGCCGGGATGACGATCTTGAAGGCCTGCGGCAAGGTGATGCGTCGCCAGGTCTGCATGCCCGTCATGCCCAACGCCCAGGCCGCCTCGGTCTGCCCCTTTGGGACCGCCTGGATGCCGGCCCGCCACACCTCGGTCAGGTAGGCGCCGTAGTTGAGAGACAGGGCCACGGCTGCGGACGCGAAAGGCCCCGGCTCGGGGATCTTGAAGCCCCAGGCGCCGTACGCGTAGTTGTTGAAGCCCGGGATCGCCAGGTAGATGAAGATGATCTGCAACAGCAGGGGCGTCCCCCGGAACAGCGACGTGTAGAAGGTCGCGATGCCGTACGGGACCATGCGCCCGACCCAGCCGACCATGTACGTCCAGCTCCGGTACTTCGTCCACGCCTCGCGGGCGCTCGTGCTCTTCGACAGCCGCCCGAGGGCGCCGAGAAGCGCCAGTAGCGTCGCAAAGAGGATCGACAGGACGGTCAGCTCGATGGTGACGAGGGCTCCCTGGGCGATGAACGTGAACCAGTCACGCATGAGTGCGAAGTCGATGAGCGGCTTCCGCTTCTGACCGCCGTAGGTGTAGGTCCAGTCGTAGGACACCTCGTCGCCGGCCTTGGTGACGAGCACCGCCCGGAACTCGAGCTCGCCCTTCGGCGGCTGGAAGTCCTCGGGAAGGTTGAACTGCAGGGAAGCGCCCTGGGCGAGCTGACTGTCGACGGGATCGCCGAGGGGCGTCACGCGCTCGCCGTTGACGTAGAGCTCGCACTTGAGCGGGTCGACGGGCGACGACCCAGGCATGTAGTAGACCTGCACGGCCGTGACGCCCCACTCGTAGGCCATGCCGTCATACGGAGACCCTTGCGTCACCTCCGGCAGCTTGCCGGCGGCGGACGCGGCCGGCGCCATCGCCCCGAGGACGAGGACGAGCGCAAGGATCGTGAGGACGAGCTTCTTCATCCGATCGCTGCCTCTCGGTTCGGGCGCGGGGACGCCGCCCCGACGGGGCGGCGTCCCCGCGCATAAGCCCACGGAACGGTGCGGCTCAGCTCTGGAGCTGCGCCATCACCTCGTCGTAGGACGGCACGCCGGAGGCCGGCTCAGCGGTCACGTCGAAGCCGTGGTACCACTTCTTCGAGGCCTCAGTGAGCTTGCCGTTGTCGCGCATCCACTTGATCGAATAGTTGAGCAGCGCGAGCAGGTCTGGCTGGTCCTTGGCGATCGCGAACGCGAGAGGCTCGTAGTAGAAGGGTTTGCCGGACAGTTCGAAGGGCTTGCCCGATGAGATCGCCTCGCTCGCCGTCAGGTCGGCAGTCATGACCCCGTCGAGGCCGCCGTTCTCGAGCACCGGGAAGGCGTCCAGGTCGGTGTCGTACGAGCGGATGTTGACTCCACCTACGGCATCGAGGAAGTACTGATACGTGGTCTGCGCGCCAACACCGATCGTCTTGCCCTTGAGCTCCTCGATGGTCGTGATCTTGGGCGACCCCTGTCGCACGAGCATCTGACCCTGGGCGTAGTAGTACGGGTCGGTGAAGTCCACAGCTTTCGCCCGATCCGGCGTGACCGTCATCGATCCGATGGAGACGTTCCACTTGCTGCCCGTCTCGGCGCCCGCCTGCAACCCCGGGATGACCGAGTCCCACTTCGGGTTCTCGAACCTGATCTCCAGGCCCAGCGCCTCGCCCACCAGCTTCGCCACGTCGACGTCGAAGCCCTCGAGTTCGCCCGTCTCCTTGTTGATCGAGCTCTGCGGCGCATAGTTGGGGTCGTTCGCGACGACGAGATAGCCGCGATCGACGATGATCTTGGCCAGCCCTGCGGGCTCGTGCCCGAGGATGCTCGCCGCCTTCTCGGCCGCAGTCTGTCCCTCCGCCGTCCCGCCTTCGTCGCCCTCGTCGCCGCCGCATGCCACCAGCCCGAAGGCCAGGGCAAGCAGCACCGTAGGCACGAGCAGCATTGCCGGGAGACTCTTCCGCTTCGTCACGTGATCACCGTCCCCTTTCGAGTTCCCCTGCTCTCCTGAGACCGCCGGCTTCATCGGCCGCGTGTCGCCGCGGCCGTATCCGCCGACAGGACAGTGGCCGCGTCACTCCGCGGCCACTGAGTCGGCCAAATATACATCGTTACGAGAGCCCCGCAAGCACAAAAAGCCAGGCGACGCGGCACCCGCGGTCCGTTCTGCGGGAACGGTCAGGCCACCGACGCCAGCCTGCGCAACTCGTTCCTCCCGGAGCGCTCAGGCCACCGACGCCAGCCGCCGCAGCTCGTCGTCGACCGCCGGCGGCAGCGGCGCCGCGCGATGCGTCGCCAAGATTGCCGCCACGCGGTCGTGCGCCGCCTCGAGGACAGCATCCGGCGAGCGCGCGAGATCGGTCAGCGGCGGGCCCGCTGGCGGCGCTGGGCGGGCCGGCGGCCCGCCCAGCGCCGCCAGATCGAGGCCCGCCGCAAGTCGCCGCGCGCGCGTGACCGTCTCCGCAGCCACGGCCATCTCGGTGTACGAGAAGATGCGGCCGCCGAACACCATGCCGACGCCGGCAAGCATGTCGACACCGGCGGCCAGCGAGAGAAGGGTCGTCGTCGTGTCGTCGAGGGCCGACTGCCATGACGGTGCCTTCGCCCCGGACGAGTTGACTCCGCACTGCGTCGGCAGCCCGTAGAAGCGGCCGACGTCGGCGACGGCGGCGCCCATCACGGTGTCTTCCGGGGCGCCGCCCGTGAAGTCGCCGGTCTTGAGGTCCATCACGCTGGGGATGAAGCAGATGAAGACGGGAGCCCCGGGGCAGGCGGCCTGGACGACGGCGACCGCGCAGAGCGCCTCGGCGATGGCGACGACGAGGGAGCCGGCCATCGTGATCGGCGTCGTCGAGCCGCCCATGGGCATGGTCACGAAACCGACCGGGATGCCGGCGGTGGCGAACTCGAGGCCCGCCTCGAGCGTCGCGGCGTCGTTGCCCAGCGGCGTCACCGTCCCGAGCAGCGCCGAGATGGGCGGCTCCGCGCGCAGGCGAACGTCGTCGCCGTCGCAGAGGGCGCGCGCCATGGCGACGGCGACCCTCGCCTGTGCGGGCTCGACCACGGTGACCGTCTGCACGTGCTTGCCCGTGTTGGCGATGGCCAGGTACAACTCGTGCAGGCCACGGACCTCGGACGGGCGGTCCTGGGCGCTGACGGCCGGCCAGCAGAAGTCGATCTCGGGCATCGCGTCGACGACCCGGGCGATGTCGGCGACGTCCTCTGCCCTCGTCCCCCGTTTCTCGCCACCGGCGATGTCGTAGATCTCGACGCAGCACCCGTCCGTGGTGATCAACGAGCGTTCACCCGTCACGAGGGGCGCAGCGGCACGGGCGCCGAGCGTGAGCCGCGGCGGCGCGAGGGCGACGAGCTCGCGCACGAGCTCCGGCCGCAGGCGGACACGCGCGCCGTCGACGGCCGCCCCGCGGGCGGCCAGGCCGGCGCGCGCGCGCTCCGAAGGGATCGACACGCCGGTCTCGGCCAGCACCGCGAGCGCCGCGGCGTCCAGCTCTCCGAGATCATCGCCGGTCAGGATCTTCAGCGGTCCCGCCGTCCCCATTGAATGGTCAGCGTCACTGGTCATGTCCACCTCGCTCGCCGCTCGTGCCGATGAGTATCGTACCGTGTCCGCGGACTTCGAGTCCCCGGTCGGACGCGGGCACGGACGCCCGCCGACACGGGGCCCGCACTCGCGGGCCGGAGGCCGCTCACCGCTCGGCGACGTCCGCGACCAGCGGATCGACGACGGTCCTGAGGTCGGCGCTGCGGATCTTCAGCATGGTCGCCGCCGCGCCGCCGCCACAGTAGACCACGGGCGGGTCGAACACGCGCGGGTCGGCGACCACGGGCAGGGCGCTCGCCAGCCCGCAGGGTGGGACGGCGCCGACCCTGTACCCGGTCGCGGCCAATACCTCCTGCGCCCTGGCGAGCGCCACCTTCCTCGCTCCCGTCGCTCCGGCAAGGCTTTGGGCTGCCACTCGCGCGTCACCTGGGACCAGCACGAGCTCCGGGACGCCGTCGACCATGAACACCATAGACTTGACGATCTCCCCGAGACGCACCCCGAGCAGTTGCGCGGCGCGCTCGGCGCTCGCCGACCTGTCGGGCATCGGCAGCATCTCGTGAGGAACGCCCCGCTCCTCCAGGTAGTTGTGCACGTCGCTGCTGGTGCGCATGAACCGTCCCGGCCGTCAGACCATGCCCGCCGGCGGACCTCTGGGCCGCCGGCCCACGCTTGCCGGTCCCTTCGGTGGACCGTACCATGACGGGATGCCCGGAGCACCCGTTGAGCGGCCGACGGCGCCTGCCGGCGAAGCCGTCGACCTGCGGCGCATCGTCGCCGACCTCCTCCTTGTGGTCGGCGGATTGGTGCTCGCATACCCGCTCTGGTCGGGACTCGTCACCGTCTTCCAGCAAGATCGCCTGAGCGACGTCTATGGACAGGACGTCACCCGGTTCGGCGAGACCGTGCGCGCCACGAAGGACGCGACCTCCAAGCGTCGGCTCCCGCCGGAGGTCGAGGTCCGCCGACTCGCGGAGGTGTTCGCCGGAACCCTACAGCCGGGTGACGCAGTGGGGAAGCTGACGATCCCCAGCTTGGGCCTGAGCCGCGTCATCCAGGAGGGCGTCCGTGGGCGAGCGGCTCTCGATCCCGACGGCGACCGCGGACTCCTGCGCAACGGCCCGGTCCACTACGGGTCCACACCACTGCCGGGCACAGGTGAGCCCTTCGCCGTCGCCGGTCACCGCACCACCTACGGCGCCCCCTTCTCGCGCCTCGACAAGTTGGACAAGGGCGACCGCATCGTGGTCGACACGCCCTACGCGCGCTTCACCTACGCCGTCGCCAAGGTCACGACCGTGACCCCCGACGAAGTCGGCGTGCTGTTCGACCGCGGTTACGGCCTTGTGCTGACCACCTGCACGCCGAGGTACAGCGCGAGTCACCGGCTCATCGTCTGGGGGCGACTGGTCTCGTTCGACATCGACCGCCGTCTACGGACGCAGGGTTGACCGGGGCCGACAGCCGGGCGCAGCTCAAGGGTATGGCGGCCGCTCCGGGCGGGATCCGTCCAGCAACTGGACGAGGAACCGCTCGCCCGCGGCGCCGCCGGGGTATCCGGCCGGCACGAAGGCGAGCCCGTCGGCGAGCACCATCGAGCGCAGGATGCCGGAGCCCTGCGGCCCGGTGGTCGTGAAGGTCCAGCCGTCGTTCCCGCGCTCGAGGCGACAGCGCCTCACCTCCGTGCGCTCCTTCGTGCCCGTGACGGGCTCGGCGCTCGCGGCGACGACGTACGGACGGTAGATGGCCGTCCGGCCCTGGAGCGCCAGAAGGGCGGGCCGGATGTACAGCTCGAAGCTCACCATGGCCGCGACCGGGTTGCCAGGCACGCCGAAGACGAGAGTGCGTCCACGCGCCCCGAACGCGAGGGGCTTGCCCGGTTTGGTCTTCACGCCCCAGAACCGCCGCTCGACGCCGAGTTCCTCCTGGACCTGCTTGACGAAGTCGAACTCACCCACGGAGACGCCGCCGCTCGTGATCACGACATCCGCCTCGAGGGCGGCGGCGACGAGCCGCCGCGTCTCCTCGGGCTCGTCGCGGGCGATACCCAGCATCACCGGCTCGCCCCCAGCCTCGCGGACCTGCCCGAAGGCGGTGAAGGAGTTCGAGTCCCGGATCTGCCCCGGGCCGACCGGCTGCCCGGGCGGGACCAGCTCGCTGCCGGTGGCGAGGACCGCGACGCGCGGCCGGCGCGCGACGGTGACCTGCTCCACTCCGAGCGACGCGAGGAGGCCGATCTCGGCCGGGCCGAGCCGTGCCCCGCGCGGGATGACGACGTCGCCGACGGCGACGTCCTCGCCCGCGCCGCGCACGTTGGCGCCCGGTTCCACCGGCTCCAGCACCCTGACCTCGGCGCCGTCCGGGCGCGTCAGCTCGACAGGCACCACCGTGTCGACGCCCGGCGGCAACGGCGCGCCGGTCATGATCTTGGCCGCCGCGCCTGGCCCCACGGGTTCGCCGACGTAGCGACCCGCCGGGATCTCAACGGTCACGCGAAAGGTCGTGCGGCCGACGGCGAGGGCAGCCCCATCCACCGCATACCCGTCCATGGCGGAGTTGTCGAACGGCGGGACCTGCGCGTGCGAGACCACATCCTCGCCCGCCGTCCGCCCCAGCGCCTCGAGCAGTCCGACCGTCTCGACCGAGAGCGGCCTCGTGGCGGCGAGGACGATGTCGATCGCCGCGTCTATGGGCAGCAGTCCGGCCATGTCTCACGAAGTCTCAACTGTTTACGCTTGTAAGTAAACCTCGCGCGGGAGTCGTCCGATAAGCAGAGTGAGCAGTCGAAGGAGTCCCGGATGACGTCCGCCGAACCGCAGGCTTCGCGCATGAGAGACGACATGGAGGACATGGAGAACCGCCAGGAGCAGCGCCTCGAGACCATCAAGGACCTCGTGCACAGAAGCGCCTATCGCGTCCCCTCCGAAGAGGTCGCGGCACGCATCATCCGGCGCGCCTTCGGCCTGCAGGCGCCCTCGGACAGCGGGTCCACCTGAGGACGAGGAGGACGAGCAGGCCGGCGCCGGCGCCGCCTGCATCCATGGCGAGATCGCCCCACTGCGCCGACCGGTACGGCAGCGGCATCTGCAGGACTTCGATGAGAGCGCCGTAGGCGGTCGCCGCGAGCCACGCGGCGGCCATGGCCTGCCATACCGCCTCCATGCGCGCACAGGCCCAACCCGCAAGGAGCCCCGCCAGCAGGGCGAACTCCAGGAAGTGACCGGCCTGCGTCGCCAGAGTCTCGCGCTCGCCTATCGTGCCCCCCAGGAGCTCATGGACCGGCATGACGGCGAAGGCGAGCACGATGCCGGCCCAGGCCAGCGCGAGACGCCCGGCGAGGCGCCCCTCGTTCAACCGTCCACCCCCGAGAGGTCAGGCAGGACCAGACCGCCGAAGGACTCGCGCCCGCTCGCCACGAGGACGGTGACCCGGCCTTCATGCAGGTCGATCTTCGCCTGGCCGCCCAACGGTACGCCTGACCGACCTCCCGGCGTCGCCGGAGCGGCCACCGCATTGCCCAGACCGAGGCAGGCGTCGCCCGGCAGGCGCCCGCGAACGAGGGGATAGGCGAAGCCCGCGAGGGTGACGACACAATCACCGGCGAGCGGCGCGAGGGAGACGCGGGTGCCGGGGGCCGCGTCGAGGCTCACGATCGCCGGCGCGGTGAGCACGCGCACCGTCAGGTCCGGGGCCACGAGCCGCGCCGGCGTACCACCCGCCTCGACGCGGCCCAGGAGCGCGAGATGGCCGAGGACGTGGTCGAGGGCGCCGAGGGCGCCGGCAAGGACGATCTCTCCCGCGCCGGCGCGCAGCGCCTCGGCCGCCGCGAGCTCTCCGTCGGTCTGGTCCTTGCGGACCGGGTGGCGGACGACGCGTGCCCCCCGGGCGCGCGCCTCCTCGACCGCCGCCTCGTCGAGCGAGTCGAAGTCGCCGACCAGCGCGTCCGGCGTCAATCCGGCGGCGGCGAGGAACCCGCCGCCGCCGTCCGCAGCCACGACCAGGTCGGCCGCCAGCGCCCAGGCGACGTAGTAGTCCCCGTCCTCGTACGTGCCGTCGAGGAAGACGGCGGCGAGGCTCACCGTGGCGCCCTCACACCCGGGAACGCGGCGTCGTACGCCTTGAGCAACGGCCACAGCAACACCCATGTGAGTAGGGCCTCGGGCACGAGGTACAGCAGGTTGTAGGTGATCGCGTAGAGCCACGGCGCCTCCCATGCCGGGGCGTATTCGGCGAAGAAGATCAGCCCCGAGAGGAAGTGGCACACGAAGCGGCTCCCCTGACCCAGCGCGACCGCGACCGCCAGTGACTTGAGGCCGGTCGCGCCCACCACCCCGGCGACCGCGAGAGCAGCGAAGGCCAGCGGGTAGTCGAGGAACGCTTGCAGTGGGTGATAGACGAACGCCCCGGGCAGGATGAGCTGAAGAAGACCGTAGGTCGCCCCGGCGGCCAGCGCCGGGGCGACGCCGCGGCGCGCGGCGATGAAGACGATCGGGAGCAGCTCCAGGCTCACGGAGCCGCCCTGAGGCATGCCGAACAGGCGCACCTGGCCGAGCACGGCGGCGAGCGCCACCGCGACACCGAGTTCGGCGTAAGCCTGCACGCCCCAGCGCGCCGGGTTGAAGTTGAGGCGCGCACGCACCCCGGAGAGGGTGACCGAGTGGGACTCCATGCTCATCTCTCCCTTCGCTGGCATTACCCAGCAGCGTCGGATGACGCCGCCACCCGCAGGTGGTCAGGTTCGGTGCGTCGGCGCTAGGAAGCGCCTTCTCAGCCCCTCATCAGGAGCTCCGCAGGGACATTCCGGAGTGTAGCGCCGACGAGGGCGCCGGTCCAGCGACCGTTTCAGAGTGGAGGGCGGCCGTTCACCGGCGTCTGTGGAAAATGTGGACAACGATCATTTGCCGTGCTCACAGGCTCACGACTGCCGTGGATAAGGCGTTGACGGGGACGAGTGCTCTTGACAACGTCCGCCCTTGTCAGATCATCGACAAAGGGGCCATCACGCAGGTCTTTTCATGCCGCGCTCACGTGGCGACGCAGGGTCGACACCGTCGCCTACCTCTCCGCGGTCTCGGACGAGACGCTCTGCCATCGTCACCGCGTCGTGAAACACGATTTTCCACAACTGTCGCAAATTGGAGGACTTACGCTGTCGTGACTGAAAGCGTCTCCACAGTTCTTGAACACCCTGTGGACAAGTCTTCCCGAAGAGACTCTGAGCGAGCTCGCCTGGCCTTGCGGAACGCGTTTCAGCGCGAGGTGGCGGTGCTATACTCGTCGCCCCCATGGAGTCGTTCCTCGACAGGCTCCTCGCCGAGAGCCGGGCGGCCACCAGGCCCCCCGACGACAATGTGGCTGCGGCCAGGGGCGGCTCGTCGCCGGCGGCCGTTCCGGCCGCCGGCGACGAGCCGCCCCCCCTGACCGCGCCCCAGGGGCCGGGGGCGCCCCGCATCGCCGTCTACGACACACTCACCAGCCCGCCGCGGATCATCGCCGTGGAAGAGAAAGACCTCCCGGCGCTGATAGCGTCGCTTGCGGAGAAGACTTACAACTCGTGCCGCGAGCAGGGCGGTCAGATCCCCTTCACCGTCATCCAGGAGCTCATCGAGAACCTGCTCCACGCGTCGTTTTGTGACGTCGTGGTGACCGTTCTCGACAACGGCCAGACGATCCGCATCTCGGACCATGGTCCCGGCATCGAGGAGAAGGAGCGTGCCTTCCTCCCGGGGTTCACGACGGCGACGTCCGCGCAGCGCCGGTTCATCCGCGGCGTAGGGTCGGGATTGCCGATCGCGCGGGAGGCGTTGCAGTTCCTGCGCGGCGTACTCACCGTGGAGGACAATCTGGGCGGGGGCGCCGTCGTGACCATCAAGCTGCCCAGCCGCCCGCGGGAGGAGGAAGCGCACCGCGAAGCCCCGTCGGTCAAGCTGACGACGCGACAGACGAAGGTCCTCGTCCTGCTCATGGAGCTCGGGTCGGCGGGACCGAAGGCCGTCGCGCGCGAGCTCGGGATCTCCCCCGCGACGGCCTTCCGCGACCTCAATTTACTGGAACAGAAGGGGTTGATACACTCGCTCGGCGACGGCAAGCGGGGCTTGCGCGAGGAAGGGTTGCGCCTGCTCGACAGCATCGTCTGACCGACGCTCGACCTCTCCGGGGATCTGCCGCCGCGTCCCCGGACACTGGGGGCATCACCCATCGCCGACCAGCTCACACTCATCTGGAACGAGGTCCGCGAACAGTTGCGCACACAGATGAACGAGCGCACGTTCCGGTTGTGGTTCGACCGCACGTTGCCGATCGACCTCACCAACGGCGCCTTCATCCTCGGGGTACCTAACGATTTCGCCAAGGACTGGATCGAGAAGCGCTTCGCCGGGCGCGTGAGCGACGCCCTCGCTCAGGTGCTGGGCGACAGTGTCCACCTCAGCCTCGTCGTCGACGAGCGCGCCGCAGCGCTGGGCGAGGCGGCCGACGAGAAGACGGAACAGACGATCGAGGCCGGAAGCGGGGGCGAGGCCGGGAGCGGGGGCGAGGCCCGGCCGCCGGCGCGGCGGCGCGTCCCGCGTGGTGGACGCGCCGCCGGGGCCTCGCCCCCGGTGCTCGCCGACCTCAACCCCCGATACATCTTCGACCGGTTCGTCGTCGGGCCCCATAACGAGTACGCGACCGCCGTCGCGCACAGCGTGGCCGAGACGCCGGCCGGGGCGTACAACCCCGTGTTCATCTACGCCGACACGGGTCTCGGCAAGACCCACCTCATCCAGGCGATCGCCCACGCCGTCGTCGAGAACCACCCTTCTCTCCAGGTCAAGTACGTCACTGTCGAGCGCTTCACCGATGACTTCATCAACGCGGTGACGGACAAGGGCCGTATCGAGGGCTTCAAGCAGTCGTACCGCGCCAACGACGTGCTCCTCGTCGACGACGTGCAGTTCCTCGCCGAGAAGCAGCAGACCCAGGTGGAGTTCTTCCACACCTTCAACTCGCTCTACGAGGCGGGGCGGCAGATCGTCATGACTTCGGACCGCCCGCCGCGCGAGCTGGAGGAGCTCGAAGAACGCCTGCGCTCGCGCTTCGGCCAGGGAGTTGTCGTCGACATCAGCCGTCCCGACCTCGAGACCCGGATCGCCATCCTTCGTCGACAGGTCAAGTGGGAGGGGTATCAGATCGCCGAGCCCGAGGTCCTGGAGTGGATCGCGGCCCGCGTCACGGCGAACATCCGCGAACTCTACGGCGCCCTCACACGTACGGTCAGCTACGCGTCGATCCGCGGCGTCGAGGTCACGCTGGACCTCGCCAAGGAGGCCCTGCGCGACATCTTGCCCAAAGCCTACGCGCACCCCGTCACCGTCGAGATGGTCCAAGCCGAGGTGGCACGCCAGTTCGGCATGCACGTCAACGACCTTCGCGGTAGCCGCCGGACCCAGGACGTCGCCTACGCGCGACAGATCGCCATGTACCTCGCCCGTGAGCTCACCGAGTCATCGTTGCCGCAGATCGGCGACAAGTTCGGTGGACGCCACCACACGACCGTCCTCTACGCTGTGAGCAAGATCGAGCGCCAGCTAAAAGACGGCCACGATCGTCAACTGCACGACCTCGTGCAACTCATCACGGCGCGCGTCAAGTCCGGGCGCTGAGCTTCGCCCGGCGCCCGTACGTATCGCGCGCCCTGCTCCTGCATGTCACGCACCCTACTCGTGCGCATCGCACGCCCTGTTTCCACATCCCCTGTTCACAAACCCGACCGGCGCGGTGGACAGACTGACAAAGCGGCGGCAAACAGGCTATGCTTCCGGCGACGACGGAGGCCGTGTGAGCGACTGCGTCACACACTCCACAGACCATCCACAGATCGCTCCACACGGCGCCGGCGTGCAGGTGCAGGGCAAACCACGACAGACCACGTCATCCACAGGCCTTACGATGACGACGGACAGAGATACCTTCATTCTCTGTAGTAATAAGGAGCCCGCATGAGACTGACAGCCGACCGCACCGCCCTCGTCGACAAGCTCAACATCATCGCGCGGGGAGCGTCTACGAGGAGCGCCCTTCCCGTGCTCTCCGGCATCCTGCTCCAGGCGGCGAACGGTCGGCTCGATTTGTACGCGACCGACATGGAGCTCTCGATCAAGGCGAGTCTCTCGACTCCGGTGGAGCAGGATGGGGACATCGTCGTCCCCGCCCGTCTGTTCACCGACGTCGTGCGCAACCTCCCCAGTGAGAGGGTCGTGTTGGAGGCTGCCGATTCGGCCTTGCGCGTGAGCGGAGGGCGGGCGGAGTTCTCGCTGAACTCATGGCCGGCGAGTGACTTCCCGCAGACGTCGACGTTCGTCGTGGAAGGCGGCCTCACGATCGGCCGTGCGCCGTTCATCGAGACGCTGACGAAGGTGGGGCGGGCCGCGTCGAGGGACGAGACGCGGCCGATCCTCACGGGGGTGCTCGTCAGCCTGTCGGGAGGTACGCTCAAGATGGTCGCGACCGACAGCTACCGTCTGGCGGTCAAAGAGACGAAGTTGGGCGGTGAGGTCGCGGCAGAGGTGCAGGCGATCGTGCCCGTCAAGGCCCTGAGTGAGGTGGCCCGCCTGGCGACTACGCTCGGTGACGGGGACATCGACCTCGCGATCAGCGAGAACCAGGCTGTCTTCCGTCTTGGCGACGAGAGCGGTGACGTGTACCTCGCGTCACGGCTCATCGACGGGCAGTTCCCGAACTACAGGCAGCTCATCCCCGAGAGTTTCGACCACCGGGTGACGCTCGGCAAGGAGCTCGTGACGGCGGCGGCGCGTCGCATCAGCCTGCTCGCCCAGCGGAACGCGCCGTTGCGGCTGATGTTCTCCCCCGGCAAGCTGACCTTGCGCGCGCTCACGCAGGACGTGGGGCAGGCCGAAGAGACCCTGGACGTCGATTACGACGGCGGGGAGTTCGAGATCGGGTTCAACCCCACGTACCTCATCGACGGCATCGAGGCGGTGGACGAGGAGGACGTGAAGTTGAGCTTCACGAACCCGCTCCGACCCGGTCTGTTCTCAGGCGGGGAGGGGTCGTTCATCTACCTCATCATGCCTATCCGTCTCAGCGGCTGAGCGTCGCCTGGGGCCGGAGCCGACAGCGCCGCGCCGGACGCGCGTCACCATGGACGAGGTCGTCGCCCGCTGCCCGGTCACACTTGGCGCTTTCCTAAAGCTCGCCGGCGCGGCCGTGACCGGGGGCGAGGCAAAGCTCATGGTGCAGAGCGGCTCTGTCAGGGTGAACGGACACGTCGAGACGAGGCGGGGGCACAAGCTGCTTGCCGGAGACGTGGTCGCCGTGGAGGGACGGGAGTTCAGGCTGTGTTCCTCAGCGAGGTAAGACTCGTCAACTTCCGTTCATACTGCGACGCGTCCGTGGTCTTCGGACGCGGCCTCAACGTGGTGGTCGGGCCGAACGCGAGCGGCAAGACCAATCTCCTCGAAGGCGCGTGCTTCGCTCTGCGGGGCAGTTCGCCGCGGACGAGACGCGAAGAGAAGCTCGTCGCGTGGGGCCGGCGGTTCACGCGCGTGAGCGTGCGGATGGACGGTGTGGGCGACCGTCCCCACACCATGGAGGTCGGCTACTCGCCCGGCGAGGGCAAGCGCGTGCGTTGGGATGGGCTCGAGACGACGGCGCTCCACGACCTTCGCGGCCGCTGTCAGGCGTTCATCTTCGTCCCTGAGAGTCTTCTGCTGGTCAAAGGCGGTCCGGCGCGGCGGCGCGCGCACATCGATGCGTATGCCGCGACAGTCGAGACACCGTACGCGGCGACGGTCCGCGACCTGCAGGTGGCGCTGCGGCAGCGCAACGCACAGCTCGCGAACGTGCGCGCCGGCGCCCCGCCCGCGACGCTCGACCCTTGGGACGCACAGTTCGCGCGCTCGGCCATCGCGCTTGGCCGCCGCCGCTCCGCGGTGGTGCGCGCCCTCGGCGCGCGCTTCGCGGAAGTCGCGGCGGCCCTGGCGCCGGATGGAGGGCGCTTCGCCCTCGAGCTCGTCTCGCAGCTCGCGAGGATGGACTACGACGAGAGCGCCCTGCTCGAGCGGCTGCGGGCGCGCAGGGCGGCGGACGTGCAGCGCGGGCTTACGGACGTCGGTCCACAGCGCGACGACCTGCGTTTCGTCGAGCTTAGTGAAACGCCGGAGGGCGCCGCGGGCGAGGCCTGTCGGGCAGCCCGCGGCGCCGAGACCGCTGCAGCCTGCGGCCCGGTCGGTCCGCCGCCCGGCGGTCGCGACCTGCGCCTCTTCGGGTCGCAGGGCGAACAGCGCGCCGCAGTCCTCGCCCTCCTGCTCGCCGAGCATGCGCTGGCGGCGGAGCGGACGGGCGAGACGGGAACGCTCTTCCTCGACGACGTGATGAGCGAACTCGATGACGCCCGCCGTCGTCTCCTCGTGGCGATGCTGGCCGACGCCGGACAGGCGATCGTCACGACGACGAACCTCCACTACTTCACCGACGAGGAGCTGGCAGCCGCCACCGTCATCGATCTGCCGCTCGCGAACGGCGGCGTGTCTCTGGCGAACGACGGCACCGGGGACGCAGATGTGACGAAAGACGGCGCCGGGGGCGCATGATCGCGCGCTCCGTCCACCCGGGGCGTAGCATGGTGGCGGCGGGATCGATCCTCAGGAGGGCGGACGACGCGCCCTGCGGCCGGCTGCATGCGCCGGGCAAGAGACAGCATGCCGATCGTCGAACCGGCGACGGAGGGAGGCAGAGACGGGAGAACCGCGAAAGATCGGCGACATCCTCGCCCGGGCGCTGACCCGTCTCGACACCGACGATCGGGCGCGGGCGTATGGCGTATGGGCGCGCGCAGCCGGCGACACGGTCGCCGCCCACGCGCGCCCACGGTCGCTGATGCGCGGGGTCCTGACCGTCGAGTGCGCCTCCTCCATCTGGGCCCAGGAGCTCACCTACCTCGGGCCCCATCTGCTGGCGCGCATGAGCGAGTTCGACCCGGGTCACCCGGTCGAGCGCTTCCGCTTCGTGACATGCCGCTCGCCCGTCGCCCCGGGCGGCGCGCAGGACGACGCAAGCCCCGCGTCGAAGAAGTCCGGACGTGACGCCAGGATCTCGATCACCGGTCTCGAAGCTGCGAAGGAGGCCGCCGAGAGCGTCGCCGACGACCGCCTCAGAAGGGCCATCGAGACGGCTCTCGCTGCCGCTTCGGGACAGCCTTCGCCGAGCCCGCCCGACGAGTCGTCCGTCAACCGCGAAAAGTACTGATTTGCGGCCCTTTTGGCCACTCCTGCGGGTCGCGTACAAGCCGTCGCTCTGGTATACTTGCAAGGGTCCCCTGTAGCTCTCTCCAGAGGTCCTCGTCGCCATCGCCCGTCCCTGCGACGCCGTGTGAACCGCTGCCCCTGCGAGGTCGCGTGAAGAAGACCGGTTACGACGCACAAGACATCCAGGTCCTGGAGGGCCTCGAGCCGGTCCGCGAGCGGCCGGGCATGTACATCGGCTCGACCGGCCCGCGCGGCCTGCACCACTTGGTGTACGAAGTCGTTGACAACTCCGTCGACGAGGCGATCGCCGGGTACTGCTCGACCATCGCCGTCACCATCAATCCGGACAACTCGATCACCGAGGCCGACGACGGCCGCGGCATCCCCGTCGGCCTCATGGACAAGTACGACAAGCCGGCCGCCGAGGTCGTCTTGACGAGGCTTCACGCCGGGGGCAAGTTCGGCGGCAGCGGCTACAAGGTGTCGGGCGGTTTGCACGGCGTGGGTGTGTCGGTGGTGAACGCGCTCTCAGAGTGGCTCGAGCTCGACATCTACCGCGACGGCTATCACTGGCACCAGCGTTTCGAACGTGGCGAACCGGTGACCGAGCTCGAGAAGAGGGAGAGGCTCGAGAAGGCGACGCGGACGGGGACCACCGTGTCCTTCATGCCCGACCCCGACATCTTCGACGAGGTCGAGTTCGACTTCCGTGTCCTGGCCCAGCGACTTCGCGAGACCGCGTTCCTCACCCGGGACTTGCGCATCGAGCTCCGCGACGAACGTGCCGACGGCGAGTCCGTCACGTTCCAGTACGGCGGCGGCATCAGGGACTTCGTCGCTTACATCAACCGCGACAAGGATCCCATCCACCGCAGCATCATCTTCCTCGAGAACGAGACCGAAGACGGCCAGGTCGAGATCGCGATGCAATGGAACTCGTCGTACAACGAGTCCATCTTCACGTTTGCGAACAACATCAACACTACCGAGGGCGGCACTCACCTGTCGGGCTTCCGTTCCGCCCTCACGCGGACCATCAACGACTACGCGCGCCAGAAGAACCTCCTCAAAGAGAAGGAAGAGAACCTCTCCGGAGAAGACGTCCGTGAGGGGCTCACGGCGCTCATCTCGGTCAAGCTGCGCAACCCCCAGTTCGAGGGCCAGACCAAGACCAAGCTCGGCAACACCGAGATCCGCACCCTGGTCGAGACGACGGTCAACGCGAAGCTCGCCGAGTTCCTCGAAGAGAACCCGTCTGAGGCGCGGCAGATCGTCGAGAAGGCGATCAATGCGGCACGGGCGCGTAACGCGGCGCGCAAGGCGCGCGACCTGACGCGCCGCAAGGGCCTTCTCGAGGGCAGCAACCTCCCGGGCAAGCTCGCCGACTGCTCGATCAAGGAGCCCGCGCTGAGCGAGCTCTACCTTGTCGAGGGCGACTCGGCCGGCGGCTCGGCGAAACAGGCGCGTGACCGCTCCTTCCAGGCGATCCTGCCGCTGCGCGGCAAGATCATCAACGTCGAGAAGGCGCGCATCGACAAGATGCTCGCCAACAACGAGGTCCTGACGATGATCAGCGCCATCGGTGCCGGCATCGGCGACGAGTTCGACGTGACGCAGGCGCGCTACCACAAGGTCATCATCATGACCGACGCCGACGTCGACGGGGCCCATATCCGCACCCTCATCCTCACGTTCCTCTTCCGCCACATGAAGCCCCTGGTCGAGGCCGGCTACGTCTACATCGCCCAGCCGCCCCTCTACCGCCTCAAGCACGGCAACCAGGAGCAGTACATCCACAAAGAGAGCCAGCTCGAGGAGATCCTCCTGCGTGGCCGTCTCGAGCAGATCAGGGTCGACAACACCACGGGGGGCTTCACGTTCAGCGAGACCAGGTACCAGCGCTTCCTGAAGCTCTTCGGCGAGTACGAGGGGTGGGTGAAAAAGCTCAAGAGCCAGTGGGGCGGCGACCTCATCGACTGGCTCAAGAACGGCCCGGTGATCGAGGCCGACATCACCTCGTTCGCCGCGCTCGTCGAGGCGCTGCGCGCCGACATCGACAAGCGCTACGTCATCGACGTCCTCGCCGTCGACGACGAGGAGCAGGTCGCTGACACGCGCCTGGTCGAGCGGCGCACCGGGTTGGCCGCGAACCTGCGGATCCCGTTCGCGGCCGTGGCTGGGCGCGAATTCCAGGCGCTGCGCCGCGTGCACGAGCGCATGCGCGACATGGTCGGCCGCCCGCCGTTCACCCTCCGCCTCGGCAACCGCAAGGCCGAGGTGGCAAGCTACGAAGACTTGCGCGTCCAGATCGTCGAGCTCAGCAAAGAGGGCATCCAGTTGCAGCGCTTCAAAGGCCTCGGCGAGATGAACCCCGACCAGCTCTGGGAGACGACCATGAACCCCATGACGCGGACGCTCATGCTGGTGTCCATGGAAGACGCGCAGGCCGCCGACGAGGTATTCACCATGCTGATGGGCGACAAGGTCGAGCCGCGGCGTGCGTTCATCGAGAAGAACGCGAGGGAGGTGCGCTTCCTCGATGTCTGACACCATCCAGACGCTGGAGGGCAAGATCGAGCCGGTCGAGCTCGAAGACGAGATGCGCTCGTCGTTCATCGACTACGCGATGAGCGTGCTCACCGACCGCGCCATCCCCGACGTCCGCGACGGCCTCAAACCCAGCCAGCGCCGCATCCTCGTGGCGATGAACGACCTCGGCCTCATGCCGAACAAGCAGCACCGCAAGTGCGCCAAGATCGCCGGCGACACGTCGGGGAACTACCACCCTCACGGTGAAGCCGTCATCTACCCGACCCTGGTGCGCATGGCACAGGACTTCAACATGCGCTACCCGCTGATCGACGGTCAAGGCAACTTCGGCTCGGTCGAGGGCGATCCGCCGGCGGCGATGCGGTACACCGAGGCGCGCCTCAGCCGCATCGCCGTCGAGATGCTGCGCGACATCGATGCCAACACCGTCGACTGGGTGCCCAACTACGACGAGACCCGACGCGAACCGACCGTGTTGCCCAGCCGCATGCCCAACCTCCTGGTCAACGGCTCCGCGGGCATCGCCGTCGGCATGGCGACGAACATCCCGCCGCACAACCTGGGCGAGGTCGTCGACGCCATCGTGCATCTTGTCGACCATCCCGAGGCGAGCGCCGACGACCTGATGGCCTTCATCAAGGGGCCCGACTTCCCGACCGGCGGCACTATCCTCGGCAGCGCCGGGTTCAAGGAGGCCTATCGGACGGGGCGCGGACGCATCCGCGTCCGCGCCAAAGCGCACACCGAGCAGCTCAAGGGCGGCAAGGTCGCCATCGTCGTCACCGAGCTCCCGTTCCAGGTCAACCGTTTGGCGCTCATCGACGACATCGTCGGCCTCGTCAAGAGCAAGAAGATCACCGAGATCAGCGACCTGCGCAACGAGTCGGACCGGTCGGGCATGCGCCTGGTCATCGAGCTCAAGCGCGAGGCCGTCCCCATGGTGGTCCTCAACAAGCTCTACAAGCACACGCAGATGCAGACCACCTTCGGGGTCATCAACATCGCCCTCGTGGACGGCGTCCCGCGCACGCTCACCCTGCCCGAGATGCTCAAGGCGTACATCGCTTTCCAGCGCGAGGTCGTCGTCCGCCGCACCAAGTTCGAGCTCGACAAGGCCGAGACGCGGGCGCACATCCTCGAGGGCCTGCTCGTCGCGCTCGACAACCTCGACGCCGTCATCGCCATCATCCGCAAGGCGGCGGACGTCGAGACCGCCCGCTCCGCCCTCATGGACACCTTCGAGCTCACGCAGCCCCAGGCGCAGGCGATCCTCGACCTCCGCCTGCAGAAGCTCACCAGCCTCGAGCGCGAGAAGGTGAAAGAAGAGCACGCCGGGCTTCTTGCGCGCATCAAGGAGTTGCGCGAGCTCCTCGGCGACGAGGCCGCGATCCACGGCGTCATCAAGACCGAGCTGCTCGAGATCAAAGGACAGTACAACGACGACCGCCGCACCGAGATCGTCCCCGACGAGGGCGAGATCGCCCTCGAAGACCTCATCGCCGACGAGCAGATGGCGATCACCATCACCAAGTCGGGATACATCAAGCGCCTGCCGGTCGCGACCTACCGCCAGCAGAAGCGCGGCGGCGTCGGCGTCGCCGGCATGCAGCTCAAGGAGGAGGACGAGGTCGACCACCTCTTCATCACGAGCACCCACCACTATCTGCTGTTCTTCACCAACGTCGGCAAGGTCTACCGGCTCAGGGTGCACGAGCTGCCGCTCGCCGGTCGCAACGCCCGCGGTCGACATCTCGCCAACCTCCTTCCGCTGCGTCAGGACGAGAAGGTCTGTGCCGTCATTGCGACGCGCGACTTCGACGTCAGCGAGGGCAAGTACCTCATGTTCGGGACGCGCAAGGGCATGGTGAAGAAGACCCTGTTCGGTTCGTACAACACGCCGCTGCGGGCGGACGGCATCATCGCCATCGACGTCCGCGAGGGCGACGAGCTCATCTCCGTCCGCCACACGAGCGGCGACGACGACATCATCATGGTGAGCCGCCTCGGACAGGGTATCCGCTTCCACGAGGGCGACGTCCGGCCGACGGGTCGCGACACGGCCGGCGTCCACGGCATGCGTCTCCGCGACGGCGACGAGGTCATCAGCATGGACATCGCTCGCGACGACAGCGACCTCTTCCTGGTCACGGACGCCGGGTACGGAAAGCGCACGCCGATCAGAGAGTGGCGCGTCCAGGGCCGTGGGGGCCAGGGCGTCATCGCTATCAAGCTCACGCGCGCCAAAGGGTACGTGGCCGGCGTGCTCGTCGTGCGAGACAACCACGAGGTCATGCTGCAGAGCCGCGACGGCGTCGTCATCCGCATGCGCGCCGACGGCATCAGCAGGCAGAGCCGCACCGCCACCGGTGTGCGCGTCATGAACCTGCGCGAGGGCGACGTCGTCAGCGCCGTCGCGCGCATGGTCGTGAGCGACAGCGGCGCCACCGACGAAGAGGTCGAGGGCGCCTGACACGACTCCGCCGCCGGCCGACCGGCGGTCGCGGGGACGAGCGACCCCGGGACGGACCGACCGGCGATGCCTGTTGCGCCACGTGAAGATCACTCCGATGGTGCAAGTCCGCGTACCCGAGCGTACAATCACGCGGTCGGGACGGCGGGTGGCCGGCAGGCGCGGGTGCGCCGCCGGGCCGTACTCGCCGCCCGCAAGAATGGTCCGCGCGGCGGCCGGGGCGTGGCCGCGAACGGACGACGACCTGGCCGATTGGGGGACGAGCATGTCTGATACGCCGTTGCAGCGAGAGTATGCGCAGCACCTGGTCGAGGAGGCGAGAAAGGGGCGCATGACGCGGCGTCAGCTCCTGGTACGAGCCTCCGTGGTCGGCCTGTCGGCCACCGCCGCCGGCAGGATACTAGCCGCCTGCGGCGGCGAGGAGACCACCAGCACCGCGTCGCCGACGGCCACGGTCTCACCGAAGGTCGGCGGCACCCTCAAGGTGGGCATGGTCTCGCCGATCGTCGCGCTCGACCCGACGACGATGTACGACACCGGGTCGATCGCGATCACGCAGCAGGTCGCCGAATACCTGATCTGGGTGAACAACGACCTGACGCTGCGCCCGGTGCTCGCCGAGAAGTGGGAGCCCGACGCCACGGCCGAGAACTGGACCTTCCACCTGCGCCAGGGCGTCACCTTCCAGCACGGGAAGCCCTTCGGCGCCGATGACGTCGTCGCCACTATGGACATCCTGCTGGACCCGAAGACGGTGTCGGCGGCGCTCTCGAGCTTCCAGGGCATCCTCTCGAAGGGCGGCGTCGAGAAGGTGGACGACAGTACCGTGGTCTTCCATCTCGACCAGGCGTTCGCCGACTTCCCCTACCTCGTTGCCTCGACCAACTACGACTGCCTCATCCTGCCCTCCGACTACAAGGCGGGCACCTGGCAGAAGAACCCCGTGGGCACCGGGCCGTTCATGCTGACGGAGTACAAGCCCAAGCAGAGCGCCACGCTGAAGAAAAACCCGAAGTACTGGCAGCAGGGGCTGCCATACCTCGACGGTGTCCAGGTGGTCTTCAACGAGGAGACGCAGGCGCAGGCGCTGGCTCTCCAGGCAGGCAGCATCGACATGATGCTGATCACGCCGGTCCACGGCTCCCAGGCGCTGTTCAGCGATCCCAACGTGACTGTCCTGACGACGCCTTCGACCATGCATCGCGAGCTGCACATGCGCGTCGACAGGAAGCCCTTCACCGACAAGCGCGTGCGACAGGCGCTTGCCTGGACGCTCGACCGACCGGCGCTGGTCGAGGCGGTGCTCAAGGGCAAGGGCGAGGTCGCGAACGACAACGTGTTCTTCACCCTCTACCCGCTGGCGCCACAGGACCTCCCGCAGCGCGACAAGGACATCGCCAAGGCGAAGCAGCTCCTCGCCGACGCCGGCTATCCGGACGGTATCGACATGGACCTCACCGTCGAGCAGTTCGAGGAGATCCCCCAGTACGCCACGCTGCTCCAGGCGATGGCGAAAGAGGCCGGCATCAACGTGAAAACCAACCTGGTGACCGTGAGCTACTACTACGGCTCGGGCAAGAACCAGCCGTGGCTCGAGGTGCCGATGGGGATCACGGACTGGACCTTCCGTGGCATCCCGGCGCAGTACTACCTGCCGGCCTTCACCTCGAAGGGAGTGTGGAACTCGTCGCACTTCAAGAACGCGCAGTTCGACAAGCTGGCGGTCGACTTCGAGACCACCCTCGACGAGGCCAGCCGGCGGACGATCGCCAAGCAAGCCGCCGAGCTGCTGCTGGACGAGACGCCTGCCATCATCCCCTACACCATCAGCGTGAACCGGGCCACGCGCAAGAATGTCAACGGCGTGACGGCCGACCCGGCCGAGTATCTGGACCTGACCAAGGCGTTCCTGGCGTAGCGTCCTGAACAAGCGGACGGACAAGCGAGGCGGCCGGTGAGACGGCTCGTCGTCCGGCGTCTGCTCTTGATGGTGCCCACGCTGCTCGTCGTGTCGGTGCTCATCTTCCTGATGGCCGAGATCGTGCCTGGGGACGTGGGCCGGAGCATCCTGGGGCCGTACGCCTCGCCCGAGCAGGTGGCGGCGCTCAACCATAAACTGGGCGCCGACCGACCCCTGGTCGAGCGCTACGTACGCTGGTTGGGCGGGTTCGTCACGGGCGACTGGGGCGAATCCCCCATTTTGCAGGCGCCCGTCACCAGAGTCACCTTCGAGAGCCTCGTCAACTCGTTGCTTCTGGCCGCCATCGCCCTGGTGGTGATCGTGCCGACGTCGATCGTGCTGGGCGTACTGGCCGCGCTGCGCCGCGACTCGCTCCTGGACCGTTTCATCAGCGTGACGAGTCTTTCGCTGACCGTCATCCCCGAGTTCGTCAGCGGCGTGATCCTTCTCGTGCTCTTCGCCGTGGTCCTGCCGTGGTTCCCGGTGACGGCCAGCGCCCCGCCGGGCGCCGACCTCTTGACGCGCATCTACCACCTCATCCTGCCCGCGGTCCCACTCATGTTCGTGGAGATGGGCTACATCGCGCGGATGGCTCGCGCCGGCACCCTCGAGGTCCTCGACATGCCGTACGTCCGCACGGCCGTGCTCAAAGGCCTCCCACAGCGGCGGGTCGTGACGCGGCATGTGCTGCGTAACGGCCTGCTTTCGACCGTGACCGTCGTCGGCGCGCAGGTGGGATGGCTCGTCGGCGGCCTCGTGGTCGTCGAGAAGCTCTTCAACTACCCGGGTATCGGCCGTCTGATGGCGCAGGCGGCGACGCTGCACGACGTCAAGGTCCTTGAGGCGACCGTGCTCGTCGTCGCCGCCATCTACATGCTGAGCAACTTGACGGCCGATGTCGTCGTGGCGGCCCTGAGTCCGCGCGTGCGGCTGGGAGGCTGAGGTGGAGCAGGCGTCGCCGCCGGTCGGACTGCCGGCCGAGACCGTCGTCAGTGAGCAGGCTCTGCGCCGCCGCTACGTGGTCCGTAAGCTCCTGCGCAGTCCGACCTTTCTTGTCGGTCTCGCCATCCTGCTCTTCTGGATCTTCATGGCGCTGTTCTCGACGTACGTCACGCGCTACGGGCCGTTCGCCATCGACCCATACAACACCCTTACCGGACCGAGCGCGCAACACTGGTTCGGGACCGACGACAGCGGACGCGACGTGTTGTCACGCACGTTGGCGGGGGCGCGACCGGTGCTCGAGGTCGCGCCCCTGGCGACCCTCCTGGCGCTGCTGGCCGGCACCACGATCGGGCTCACCGCCGGCTACTACCGGGGCATCGTCGACGAGGTCCTCATGCGCGCCGTCGACGTCCTGCTCGCCATCCCCGTCGTGATCGCGGGCATCGTCATCGTCTCGGGACTGGGCGCCTCGTTGGCCGTCATCATCCTCGTGATCGCCATCCTGTTCACGCCGCCCGTGTCGCGCACTGTCCGCTCCGCCGTGCTCGCCGAACGGGAGCGGGAGTACGTGCAGGCGGCGCGCCTGCGGGGGGAGAGCGGCCTGTTCATCATGGCCGCCGAGATCCTCCCCAACTGCTTGCCGCCGATCATCGTCGAGGGCAGCGTGCGGCTGGGGTACGCGGTGTTCACCTCCGCCACCCTGTCGTTCCTCGGTTTCGGCCTGCAGCCGCCCTCACCCGACTGGGGGCTCACCATCTCGCAGCAAAGCCAGAACATCCAGGTCGCCTGGTGGACGGTCATCTTCCCCGCCGTGGCGCTGGCCACCCTGGTCGTGGGCGCCAACCTCGTCGCCGACGGGCTGCGGCGGACGCTTTCGGAGTGACGGTGACGATGGGCGCGACGGACGCGAGCGGCGTCACCGCGGGGACCGGCGGGACGGGCGTGGCCACGGGGACCGGCGCGTGCGAAGGCTCGGGCGGCGGCGGGAGCGTCGGCGGTCGGGCGCCGGGTCCGGTGCTCAGCGTCGCCGGCCTCAAGGTGACGTTCGTGCGCCGTGACCGCGAGCTGCCGGTCGTCAAGGGCGTCAGTCTGGAGATCGCCCCGGGGGAGGCGTACGGGCTCGTCGGCGAGTCGGGCTGCGGCAAGACCACCCTGGCGCTCGCCCTCATGCGCTACCTGCCGGCCAACGGTCGTGTCGATGCAGGATCCGTGCGGATCGACGGCGAGGACGTCTTCTCGCTCCCGGAGGAGCGTCTGCGTGAGCTCCGGGGCACCAAGCTGGCCATGGTCTATCAGGACCCCGCCTCGGCGCTGAACCCGTCGATGAAGGTCGGCGAGCAGATCGCCGAGGTGTACCGGTTCCACGAGGGGCTGTCGCGGGCGGCCGCCCTGGCGGCCGCCCGCGACAGCCTCGAGCGGGTGGCCATGCCCGATCCCGATGCGACTCTCGAGCGCTACCCGTTCCAGCTCTCCGGTGGGCAGCAGCAGCGGGTCGTCATCGCCATGGCCCTCGCCGGCGACCCCCGCCTGCTCGTGCTCGACGAGCCCACCACCGGCCTCGACGCGACCGTCGAGGCCGAGGTGCTCGACCTGATCGAGGAGCTGCGCGGCAAGGTCGACGCCGCCATCCTCCTGATCAGTCACAACCTCGGCCTTGTGGCCCGCTTGTGCGAGCGCGTCGGCGTCATGTATGCGGGACGGATCGTCGAGCAGGGGCCGGCCCGGGAGCTCTTCACCGACCCGCGTCACCCGTACACGATGGGGCTGCTGCGCTGTCTGCCGCGCTTCGGCGTGCGCAAGGACGAAGTGTCGCTCGTGCCCATCCCCGGCTCGGTCCCGCCGCTCGGCTCGACCATGCCGGGCTGCGTGTACGCCTCGCGTTGTCGCCTCGTCCGCCCGGTGTGCACGCGCCGCGAGCCCGACCTCTTCGCCGTCCCCGGCGACCTGGCGGCGAAAGGGCGGGCGGCGGCCGAAGGCGAGCCGCCCGCCCCTACCGCCCAGTCGCCGCACGACGCAGAGCCGGTGGGCGACGCGGCGCGACACACGCGTTGCTACGTTCCCGACGAGGTGCCGGCCATGAGGGTCGAAGAGGAGCACGTCCACAAGGTGCAGGCGCGCGCCGCCCGCGCCGACGACGTGCTGGCGGCGGCCGGCGTGAGCAAGGCGTTCAGGGACGGCGGCCGCCGGCTGGTGGCGGTCGACGACGTGACGATCGACGTGGTGGCTGGTGAGACCTTCGGGCTGGTCGGCGAGTCAGGCAGCGGCAAGACGACGCTCGCGAACGTGATCGCCGGTCTGTACGCCGCCGACGGGGGCGAGGTGCGGTTCCTCGGCCAGCGTCTGCCGCCGCGGGCGGCGGAGCGCGACAGAGACGTGCTGCGCGCCATCCAGATGGTCTTCCAGAATCCGGACTCGACGCTGAACCCGAGCTGGTCGGTGCGCCGCATCCTGAGCCGCTCCGCAGCACGCCTTGCGGGCTGCAGAGGCGCCGCGCGACGGGAGCGCGTCGAGGAACTCGCCCGCAAGGTCCACTTCGAACCACGGTACCTCGAGAACAAGCCGGCTGAGCTCTCAGGCGGTCAGAAACAGCGCATCGCCATCGCCCGCGCCTTCGCCGGCAGCCCGACGCTGGTCGTGTGCGACGAGCCCGCATCAGCGCTCGACGTGTCGGTGCAAGCGACCATCCTCAACCTGCTCGCCGACCTGCAGGCCGAGCAGAACGTGAGCTACATCTTCATCTCCCACGACCTCGCCGTCGTGCGCTACCTGTCGGACCGCATCGGCGTGATGTACCTCGGCTGGCTGATGGAGATCGGCGACGCCGAGGACGTGTTCCGCCCGCCGCATTGCCCGTACACCGAGGCCCTGGTGTCGGCGATCCCTACGCTCGACTTCGACCACCGGCGGCCGCGTATCCCGCTCAGGGGCGCCATCCCGAGCCTCAGCGACCCGCCCACAGGCTGCCGCTTCCACACGCGCTGCCACCGCTTCCTCGGCGATCTGTGCCGGCGCGAGGCGCCGCCCTGGCGCGAAGCCGGCGAGGGCCATCGGTACCGCTGCCACATCTCGCCCAACGAGTTGCGCGAGCTGCAGCTCGCCGAGCTTGGCCCTTTGCCGGGCCGCTGAAGGTCGAACCCTTTGCCCGGCCGCTGAAGGTCGAACGACGCCCGTCTGGGCGTGGCGTGCGACGGCGGCAAGGTCGCGGACGGGTGTCAAGCCGCAGCGACGGCGGTAGGGCGGCGGGTCGCCGTCAGACCAGGGCCACCAGCGCGACGCCCGCCAGAGCTCCGGCCACGCCGGCGCCCTGGTGTGGCCGGATGCGCTCGCCGAGGAAGACTCGGGCGAGCGCGATGACGACGACGGGGAACAGCGAGGTGATCACCGACACCACGCTCAGGTACCCGTGAGTGCAGGCGACCGCGAACAGGCCTGTGGCGACGGTGTCGAGGGCGCCGATGCCGAGCAGCAGCGGGAAGCGGCGCGGTCGCACGCCGAAGCCCTTGCCGCCCAACGCGACGACCACCAGCATGCCTGAGAGGGCGACACCGCGGAGGACGATCAGCCCCCAGTAGGGGTCCGCCTGCGCCGCGGAACTCAGCGCGGTGAGGACCGTACCGCTCGCCAGAGAGGCGACGGCGGCGAGCACGACGCTCGCCAGCAGGCGAGGCTGGTGCTCGCCGCCGGCCGCCGGGTGGGGTTCCGCGATCGCCTCGCCCACGTCGGGCAGCGGCACCACAGGGGGCATCTCCGCCGGTCCTTCCGCCTCCTGGCTGCGGCCCGTCGCCTGCGGCTTGCCGCCGCCCTCGCCCTGTCGCGTGTACGAGGCCGCGACGACGCCGACGACGACCAGGGCCATGCCCGCGAGCTGGAGTGCCGAAGGCCGTTCGCCGCGCAGGAGGCCGTAGACGACCGGGACGACCGGGTATGTCGCGCTGATCGGGGAGACGATGCTCATCGAGCCGATGGCGAGGGCCTTGTAGAGGGTCGGGACGGCCGTCATGCTGGCAAGCCCGGCGATGAACCCGGCGAGCAGGACCTGACGCCCGGGATATGGCGAGCCCGTGACCAGCGCCATGGCCGCGGCGGTGAGCAGGCCGCCGGCCATCATCCCGGTGGTGACGGCTCGCAACGGGATCCGGCGCGTGGTCAATCCGCCGAGGAAGTCCGACGCTCCCCAGCCGAGGCTTGCGACGAGGGCGAGGACGACGGCGGTCACGGCGCGCCCCAGCGGTTCTTCATGGGGGGCGCGCTAGCCAAGGGCCACCAGTGCCACGCCCGTCAGAGCGACGGCGACGCCGGCGTTCTGGTGGGGCAGGATGCGCTCGCCGAGTGTCAGTCGAGCGAGCGCGATGGTACCGAGGGGGAAGAGCGAACCGATCACCGACACGACGCTCAGGTAGCCGTACGTGCTGGCCACGGCGAAGAGCCCGGTCGCGACGGTGTCGAGTGCCCCGATCACGAGCAGTCCCGGCAGGGTGGCGACGGGTGCGCCGAAACCCTGCCGTGTCGCTGCGACGTACACGACGATGCAAAAGAGGGCGGTGCCGCGCAGGACTACGAGCCCCCAGTACGGCGACGTCTCGGAAGCGCTACTCACGCCGGTGAGGGCGGCGCCGCTGGCGAGCGCCGAGACGGCGGCGAGGAGCAGGCTGGCGCCATTGACGCCGCTCACGTGGTGCGGCGGCGGAGCGACGGCGCCGGCGATGTCGGGGGCGGGGACGAACGCCGGCTCCTCGTCGCGCGACGGAACGTACGAGGCCATCAGGACGCCGCTCAGGACGAGCGCCATGCCCACGAGCTGGACGGCGGCCGGGCGCTCGCCGCGCGCCAGGCCGTAGATCACCGGCACGACCGGGTATGCGGCGCTGATGGGGGCGACGATGCTCATCGAGCCGATGGCGAGGGCCTTGTACAGGGTGAGGAAGGCCACCAGGCTGGCGAGACCACCGAGGACGCCGGGGACGATGAACCCGGAGCCGGGCCAACCACCGCCGAGCAGCGCGACGCCGAGGCTCGCTGCGAGCACGCCGCCCAGGAGCGCTCCGGTCACGGTGGTCCGCAGCGGCAGGCTCCGGGTGCGGAGGCCGCCAAGGAAATCGGAGCAGCCCCACCCGAGGCTGGCGAGAAAGGCGAGGGCGATCGCTGCCAGTGCCGCTCCCTCCGGACGATCACGACGGCGCGGCGGGATGCCGGCCGGTCCTGAGAACCTATCAGACTCGCGACACCGCCGCTTCAGCGCGGCGCCCGCCGCAGCGCGCGTCCCGCGCGCTCCCGGCGGGCGCCGTCCCAGGCCACGACACCGTTGACGACGACGAGGTCGATGCCCTGGGGGTAGGCGTGCGGCGCCGTGAACGTCGCCGTGTCGGCGACGGCGGCGGGGTCGAAGAGCACGAGGTCCGCCGCCGCGCCCTCGGCGACGCGACCGCGCCCGCTGAGGCCGAACACCTGCGCGGGCAGGCCGGTCATCTTGTGGACGGCGGCCGCGAGCGTCAGCAGGCGCTCGTCGCGGACGTATCTGCCCAACACCCGCGGAAAGGTCCCGTGACTGCGCGGGTGCAGGAGCGTCCCGGCGAGCGGCCCTTCGGGCGAGACGGCCGTGCCGTCGGACCCGACCATCACGTCGGGATGCGCGAGGATGGCCCTGACGTCCTCCTCGCGCATCGTGTGACCGCTGCACGCCGCGGCGGGGTGGCGTTGCAGAAGGTCCAGGGTGAAGTCGACGGGTGTCTGGTCGCGCTCGGCTGCTGCGTCGGCGATGGTTCGTCCGGAAAGCCCTTCGACGTCGTCCTCCAGCACGATGAGCTCCCAGCCGGCCCCGGCGATCGAGCTCTCCCAGCCCTCTTCTCCCTCCTCGATGGCGGTGACGAGCCGCGCCCTCGTGGACGGGTCGGCGGTGAGCTTCGCGAGGTCGCCGACCGGTGCCCATGGTGGCAAGAACGAGGCGAGGTCTGTCTCCCACGCGGTGTAGGGGTACTGGTCGCCGGTCGCACCCCCTCCCAGGACGAGCCTCAGCAACTCGTCGGCCCGTCCCCAGGCGAAGCGTCCCTCGAGCTTGAGGTGGCTGATGTGCGCGTGCACGCCGGCCAGACGGCCGATGGCGAGGGCCTCGCGCACGGCGTCGAACAGGAGCTTGCCCTCGGCGCGCAGGTGGGTCGTATAGATCCCGTCGTAGGGCGCCATCGCGGCGGTCACCGCGGCGATCTCCGCGGTCGATGCGTACATGTCGGGGACGTAGATGAGGCCGGTCGACATGCCGAGGGCGCCGGC